>DIUB01000139.1 GCA_002422265.1 Geobacter sp. UBA6169 | reverse complement strand
GAAGAAGCCCCAGGGACCGGCAGCAGCTCCATAGGTGAAGAAATCAGGCTTGTCTGTTGCGCCTTGTACTCTTTCGGCGCTTGCGTTTAGCAGCTTTTTGCTTTGCGCGGTTCCCGCCTTTCCAGGTATCGAAAAACGGGTTATAACCTTCCGGCATAACCCCTTGAATGAATTGCACATAAGGCGGGCGCGGCCCTGGTAGCCGCCGGATTATGGTGAACTCTTCAAACAGAACCCCCGGTCTTGCGTTGCTACAAGCCCGCTTGATCCGCTCCAACAGCATGCAAAGGTCGTCTTCTGACTCAATAAGTTTTGTAATCATCGGTTAAAATCCTCATCAGAATCAGATTCACCCTTGAACTTGACACGCAACGTCCCGGCGTTTGCAACATCATTAAACCCGGCCTCCAAAACCAGCTCTTTAATTCCTTCAGAAACATCAAAAGACCGGGAAGGATCACCGCCTGCAAGCTGTATGATTGCAGCAGCGGCAACGTTTGAATGATAGTCAAGCGCCTGCTGAATGCTGGTNNGTCCAGTTCGCGGCGCATCTCTTCGGCCTGCATCTCTTTGATCTCAGCTTCAGCCCTGATCTTGCGGGCTTCATCGGCTTCCCGCTGCATGGAAAGCGCCCCTGATCCGGCGGCGGCTTGCCTGGTGGCGGCAAAGAGCTTTTCGGCGTAACAGGCAACTTCAAACTTACTCAAGGTCTTGTCCGGGTGAACGGTAAGCCGTCCGGCGTTACAATCGTCATAGAACTTCGACCGGGAGACTTGCCCCCGTTGCTGTAGCCACTGCAAGGCGGCTTGACGGTTTTTGAAGAACTCCCCCTTGCTCTTGTCTTGCCCGTTATCAGAAACGGCTTCAGACGAACTGCTATCAACAGCTTTTGCTTTCATCATCAGCAAGCCCCCCCATCATCCGGGAAAGCCTGTTTTGTCCAGTGTGCGAGCAAACCAAATTCGAGCCGCTCCATAATCGAATTAGGATCAAAGCCCGCGTCATGACAAAGGATGCTTGCAAGATCAAGCAGCCCTTCGACAAGATGACGTTCAGTGGTCCCCAATGGCGCTTGAATGGAAATGACAAGCCGCCCGTTGTCCATCAACTCCCAGACAGCCGGAAACTGTGCGGCCTCATTGTGTACTTGTGCCGACAAGCCCCGGCCTCCCTCAAAAATTCTGCACTTCATTTGTCTGATTCTCCTTTCTGGTAGTCTTTCACATAGCTGGCAACGATCCGGGCGGCTTCCTGTTCAGCCTGATCCCGTGACAGCCCCCCGTCATGCTGCATAATGGCGGCCCGCTCTTCAAACAACTCCCGCAACGTCTCCTGAACCGTTTGACCTCCCGCCCAATAGCGATACTTAGGCGGGCAATCAAAAGGGATTACAAGACGGCCCCGTTGATCCAGATACGGCAGGGCAGCAGGATTAAAGGGGACCGATTCAATAACCTTGACAATACCGGCGGCAAGCAGCTTGCCCGCCTTGTCTTCAGCCAGATCAAGCACCGTACCGGCGGCAATGGCGCGGGTCCCGGCGGTGGTTCTGGCTTCAAAGTCTTGAAGGAATTCAACCTTCATCGGTTGCGGCCCAGGGTGCAATAACCAACCCGATACAGGCCCCCGTAATAACCGCCCCCATGAATCCGCTTGAGACCGGCATTGATCCATAAGGCGCAACCATCAACCATGCACCGCCTACGGTTAAGCGGGCATTTACGGTTTTGCATCTCATCCACAATAAGCAACCTTTTCATGTTACCCCCCCTACAGAAACAGTTTATTTAGAGTAAACCCTATATTGACACCTGCAACCGCGCCAAAAACCGTCAATTTAGAGTTACAAACCGGCGTTTATTTACAGCTATGTCAACAGGTCTAAAGATCAACATTACGCAACAGTCAAAACACTTCTGAATCATCAAAAATCAGATCATCAAGAACCGGTGCGGCCTGTACCGGCGGGGGACCATCAGCCCGCTTGAAGAAGTTACACAGCACCCGCCCCTTATTGGTCCGATTCTCTGCTATGACGTAAGAAATCCCCAGGTCTTCAAGTGGTATCTTCAGACGCTCCAGCTTGCCCCTGAAGCCTTGCGGGGACTTTGGAAAGCTGTAGTCCTTGTCCAGTGCCTTGAAGTTGTTTTTCTCCCCTTCAGGGTCAACGATCTTACGCAGGTCAAGCAACACTTCCGCGAAGGTTCCGGGCTTGATCCCGTCCGGCCTTTCCATGCCCTGCACAATGGCCGAAAAGAAGGTGTTGTGTTCAAGCAGGTCCGCCGTTGCCATGCTTGCATTGCCGGTGTAGGCTAGCAGAAACTCGTTACCACGGCCCCCCAGGGCTTCAGCAATGGCATAGCCCCAGGTTGCAAAATCAGCCATACGGGGCAATTCATGAAGGCTGTCTTCAATATCCGGGTGAATGGTCATGGCCTTCACCAGCACGTCAAAGACTCCCCCCAGGATTAACGGCAAAGCCGCGCCAAATTCTTTCCAAATGGCCTTTTCAGTCCGGCGCTCTTGTGGTGGTATCCGGTCCAGTACAATCCTGACAGTCCGCTCGTGCAGGTCCGGGCGGTCTGATACGGATGTAATGGCGCTGTAGGTGATAACGCCGGGGACCTTGACGGCTATCATATCGCTGTCAGTATGTAGCGCCCGCTTTTCAAGTACCCCGCCGGTACAGGCGGCACATAAAAGGTCTGAAAGTTCAGCGCCCCATATCGATTGATTGTCGATAGCGGGCATCCAATACCGGGAAAGAAACAAAGGAATATCTTCAATTTTACGGGGTAGCATCGAAAGGATGATGCTTGAGGGGTCAACAATCTGCTTAAATATTGATTGCCCAAAGGACTTGCCCGATCCTTGCGGCCCGCTAAAAGCAAGTAGCGGGTGATTGATCCGGGGGATAAAGCAGGTAATCAAGGCAACAAGCACCAACAGCCGGTTATCATCAGGCACACGGATAAAATCAAACAGCCGCCACGTGTCCCCGCCGGGCAGCGGGTCCGGTTGTGGTTGCTGGTGGTTATAGGCGCGGAACATGACAGGCGCGGGAATGATCCGCCACGATCCGGCGGACAACTCCACAACCCGGCCATTCATCAGGTCATAGTAAAAGCGCCCGTCTCTCTCCCCTACACGGTTGAACAGTTCAAGGGCTTCACCATCACGGCGGGCCTTTGCTGCATAGTAGGTAATGGTTGACCCGGCAGCATCTTTTGCAAGCGCTTTACCGGTTATGGTCCAGTAGAGAAATGAAAGTTCCTGATACAGCTCTTGATTTTTCGGGTCCAACTGATACAGCCGCCCGTTGTGGAACAGGTAGCCGGTCCCTGAATCGTCCAGGTACAGCGGGAAATCGTCCAACAGTGGAATTAACCGTTCAGCGCCCCGCCCTCCCGTTGATTCACCTGGTGAAGTGGAAGGGTCACGGTCACGGCTTTTCTTGCGGCGGGCTTGTACCACTTCAGCAGACGGCGCTGAAGGCTCCCAGGGGACAGCGGCGGCGGCAAGTTCCAGGAAGCGGGCCTTGTTGTTGCCGGTGTTGTTATTCGGCCCAGTCACGAATATCCCCCTTTTCCGGCAAACCCGGCAGACGTAACACCTTCACGCTTGCGGCGGCTTCAAACAGCCCCTTTGCAACGGTGGCGCAATACCCCTCCCCGGCCTTGTCATTATCCGGGACAATCACAACATGACGGCCCTTGAAGTGCGGAGTATAGGCGGGCTTCCACTTGCTTTCCGCGCCGGTATCAAGACAGGTTGCAACAAGCCCCCAGGAAGCCAACAGGTCCGCCTTGCCTTCACCCTCAACAAAGAACACAACAGAATCAAGCGGGGCTTTTACTACTTCATGCAGCCGGTACGGTACATGCTCCCCCTGGTATCCTTTTTGACGGTTGCCCTTCTTGTCCTTATGGCTGAAAAAGAATTCCTTCGACCGTATGCCGTCCCGTGCTGGTTCGTGCCGTTCCTTCTGGTACAGCTCCCGGCCTTCAGCATCGGTATAGATGAAGGTGGCAACCTTGCGGGTCTTGACTTTCGGCGCGGTGGCCTTGCTGGTGGTTGACGGGCGGGCGGTGGCGGTGGTGGTTGACGGGCGGCTGGTGGCGGTGGTGGTAATGATCCCGGCGCGGCTCTCCAGGTGGTCAAGAGCGGCCTTGAAATCACAGCCCCGGACCTGCATAACAAGATCGAAGAAATCGCCCTGAGCTTTGCAACCAAAGCAGTAATACTTCCCCGTTGAAAGCTGAACATGGAGGGACGCTGTTTTTTCTGTGTGGTGGATACATCTGACAAAAATTTGGTTTGGTCCATCCGGCGCATATTCCGGGAACAGGTCCAGGACGGCAGCAGAAATGCCGGACGGTCCCAGGCGATCAAGAAGTTCTGTCTTGCGGTCTTGCGGCATGGTTGCCCCTACTTGGAACGGACGGCTTCAACGCGGGATGCTTCAGCAAACGCGGCAACTTCTGACAGCTTGACGCGGCGTAACTTTCCGATCTTGTATGACGGAATGACGCGGGCAAGGCACATCTTGTAAAACGTGTTGACCGGGACACCCAGGAAGGCGGCTCCCTCTTTTGGTGTGGCGTACTTTTCTGTTTCGGTGGTGGTTCTGGTATGGTCCGGCGCGGTGGCGGGCATGGCTTCAGTCTCCTTTGGTTGCGTTGTGGTTGCTGAACACAGGGCAACTGTAGAAGGCTAAAGCCGGATAATCTATTTACACAGCACGAAGGGGAAAGTTAATTTAACGGCGGGTTTTTTCCAGAAATGAAACTTTTACCGGCGGGCGCGAACGTTTGCCACGGCAGAAACAGGAATACCAGACAGGGCGGCGTCAATCATGGCGCGGGCTTGCGCCTTGTCCTGACTGATCTTGACGGCGGCGGCTTCAGCGGTGTTATTTTTGAAGTGTGATATTTTTTGACTGATTTCTTTTGAAGAAAGACCCCGGCGGGCAAGGTCATAAACTTCCAGACGGCGCAACCAGATTTCAAACGTTGTCCCTTCCCCACGGGTCTTTTTGTTGCCTACAGAAGCCCGGCGGAAATCATAACGCAAGCGTTCTTCTTCAGCAGCCCGGCGGGGAAAATCTTTGTCAACGATCCCCGCCCTTACTTCATCAATCCAAGATTTTTCAATATCCTTTGCTTGTTGTTCCTGGTGTTCCCGAAGCATGGCTTCAACCTTTTTCCCGGCAAGTTCCGGCGGGGTGAATGGGTCAATGGAAAGAAATATATTTCCCCAGGTGGCGCGGTGCAGTGCGTTACGGCGGACCATTCTTTCATAAGGCGGCAAAATATGCGGCAACATCCCGCGTTCTTGGAGTGATAACTTCATTTCATACGCCGTCAAGTGGTGTACCGGTTTCAACCCCTTGCATTTCCCGGCGCGGTCCCACTCAAAACGGGCAGTGGAAACGATTGAATCAGCAGCAGGCCATACATCGTCAAGCGGGGACCCTTCCGGTAACAGCTTGGCAAGTGGCGCTGGGTCTCCTTCTGCAAAAGCGACAAGGGCGGCGTCAAACTCTTCTGAAACCAAAATACACAGGACCGCAAACAGCGAGTAAAAAAAAGAGAGCGGCGGGGCGCTTTCATCATCAAGGCTTGTTTCATAGGAAGCATGACCCTGTAAGGTCTCTTTCACAACCTTGACCGTCTCCCTTGTTGCCCGTCTCCAACCCCGAAGAGAAGTATTTTCATCCCCTCCGATGAAATACAGCAATGTGGCTATTTCTCTGTTCAAGCCGGTTCTCCTTTTCGGCGGTGATCCGCTTCAGGCGGCCCCCCTGGTGGCAACCTTCAACCCCTCACTCGAACAGCCCCAGGGACCGGCAGCAGCTCCCCAGGTGAAGGAATCAGGCCGGCAGGACGGCAACGGGTCCGGGTCCGGCGGCGGCATCAAGTGACAATCCATGACAAACACCGTGACAAGTAAAAAAATGGTCACTCCACTTGTCACGGTGTTTTCTTCTTTAATTCCGGCGTGTTGTGACCAAAATGACAAGAGTGACAAGCTATATTTTATTTATTAGAAAAGAAAATATAAATAAGCCGGATTACTGTCATATAATTGTAATGTAGTAAACCGGAAAACAATCAAAATCAATCAAGGCTATATAAAAGAATAATACACACAAAAAGCCGTGATTTCAACACGATGAAACAAAAAGAAACGCTGTGAAATATGTTTCATATTCACAAGCAGTCAAAATTCGGTCATAGTCCGACCCATGGAACGAACCATCTCACCACAACGCCGCGATGACGACCAGCAGTTTGACGCCACTCTGCGGCCCCGCACCCTGCAGGACTACGTGGGACAGGAGAAGATTCGGGAGAATCTGAAGCTGTTTATTGATGCGGCCCGGGGCCGGGGCGAGGCCCTTGACCACCTGCTGTTGTATGGGCCGCCCGGTCTGGGCAAGACCACCCTGGCCAACATCGTTGCCTGCGAAATGGGGGTCAACATCAAATCCACCTCAGGACCGGTGATCGAGCGTCCCGGTGATCTGGCCGCCATCCTGACCAACCTTGAACCCCATGATGTACTGTTTATCGATGAGATCCATCGCCTCTCCCATGTGGTGGAGGAGATCCTCTACCCGGCCATGGAAGACTTCCAGCTGGATATCATCATCGGCCAGGGGCCCAGCGCCCGCAGCATCAAACTGGATCTGCCCCGCTTTACCCTGGTGGGTGCCACCACCCGGGCCGGCCTGCTTTCCTCCCCTTTGCGGGACCGCTTTGGCGTGATCTCCCGCCTTGAGTTCTACACCCACGATGAGCTGGCATTTATTGTCACCCGCTCGGCACGGATTCTTGGCATGGAAACCGACCGCGAAGGGGCACTTGAGCTGGCCCGACGCAGCCGCGGTACCCCCCGCATCGCCAACCGCCTGTTGCGCCGGGTTCGTGATTTTGCCCAAGTACGGGCCAACGGCAGGATTAACCGCGAGGTGGTGCAGGATACCCTGCGGCTTTTGGAAATCGACGAAATGGGATTTGATCAGATGGACCGGATGATTCTGCTGACCATCATTGACAAGTTCGGCGGTGGGCCGGTGGGGCTTGACACCATCAGCGCCGCCATCAGCGAAGAGAGTGACACTATAGAGGATGTCTACGAACCGTTTCTGATCCAGAACGGCTTCCTCAACCGCACCCCCCGCGGCCGGGTCGCCACGCCGGCTGCCTACCGACATTTTGGCAGGGTTACCCCGGAACTGCCGCAAGGGTCACTTTTCTGATGCAGCAACAGGCCCTTGACCTGCCGGTCACCCCCCGCTACGGTTTTGAAACCTTCATTTCCTGCAGCGGCAATGCCACTGCCCTTGAGTTCAGCCGCAGGATCGCTGATCCTGCCGAGCCGGAAACCCTGCTCTACCTCTATGGCCCCAGCGGCTCCGGCAAGACCCATCTGCTGCACGCCATTGGACGTCAGGCCGCAGGGGCTGCTTACCGGATCATCTCCTGCCAACAGCTGCAGCTCCCTCTTGAGCCCTCAGGGGGCCTGTTGCTGATCGACGACCTGGACCAGCTCCCTGACCAGCCAGAACAGCGCCTTGCCCTCTGGGAGGCTTTCAACCAGCAGTACAGCCGGGGAGAACGGCTTGCCCTGGCAGGCCGACTCCCCCCCCGTGACCTGCCGGGGCTTGATGACCATCTGATCTCCCGTCTGCTGTGGGGGTTGGTGGCTCACCTGGATGTCTCAGATGATCAGTCCCGCCGGATGTTGATGGCAAAACTGGCCCAGGATCGCCAGATCCTGCTGCCGGATGAGGTGTCGGTCTGGCTGCTGACCGTTCTGCCACGCAACGTCGGCGCCCTGGTGACAATCTGTGACCGGCTGTACCGTGCTGCCCTGGAGCGCAAATGCCGCATCACCCTGCGGCTTGCCCGGGAGCTGGTCCTGAACAACAGTTTGAGCTGACAAAAAACCACTTGCACCCCCCGGACGCTTTCCTTATCGTAGGCAGACTATCACTACCGGAAGCCACGCACCCATGAAATCTCCCGAAGCCATCGAGCTTGCCAAAAAACGCCGTGAACTGGCTGAACTGCTGGATGAGCAGTCCCTGATCGAACGGGAGCTGGCAGCCATCAAGGCCGAGATCAGGGTCTTCGAAAACAGCTACCAGCAAATGCTGGGCAGCAGGATTGCCGAGCTGGAACAGCTTGAATGGCAGATCAGCGGTCTGCTGGGCACCGGCGAAGCCGGCGAAGAACACCATAAATACTTCCATACCACCGAACAGCAGCATTCCAAATCACGCACCGGCAAGACCCCCCTGCTTGATGACGATCCGGACAACACCGGCATCCTTGAGGAAAAAAGCCTTAAATCCCTGTACCGCGAAGTGGCCAAAACCATCCACCCCGACCTTGCTGGCGACGACCATGAGCGATTCCGGCGTCAGGAGCTGATGGCCACGGCAAACCTGGCCTACCAGCAGGGTGATCGCAGCCGGCTGCAGGCATTACTGAAGGAGTGGCGGCTGGGTCCTGAAACATCGCGGGGTCTGGATATTGGCGCCGAGCTGATCAGACTGATCCGTCAGATCGCCTATACCCGTCAGCATATCAAGGAACTGCGCCGACGCACTGAAGAGCTGCGTCAATCCGATATCTACCGTTTCAGACAAAGGGTTGATGACAGCCTGGTGGACGGCATTGACCTGCTGGCAGAGATGGCAGCCACCGTTGATCTGGATATTGCCAAGGCCCGCAAGCGGCTGGCCCTGCTGCAGGGTGTACCTGAGCCGGTTGAAGAACGAGGCGTACCACCGCTGGAGAGTCGAGTGGTCAGGTTTCCTGCCAGAAAATCCTGTGGCACCCTGTATATCAGACCGGTCAGTTCAGCGGATTACCGGGACTGGCAGCAGCTGGGAGCTGCCAAGGGGGTGCGGGAAGTGCCGCTTGACAAGGCCCTGCGACTTGATCTGCGCGGCAACAGTGTTGGAGAGATTGCTTTTCTGGAAAACCTCAAGCCGGACGACCTGCAGGCGCTGTTTCTCTATGATGTGGGGGATGAAGCCTTGTCGCGTATCTGCAGGCTGACCGATCTGCAGGAGCTGTATCTTTCCAATACCGGCGTCACTGATAGCGGACTGACCCACCTGCACTGCCTGACCAGGCTGCAACGGCTCTACCTGTACCATACCGGCATCACTGATGCCGGACTGCCCAACCTCTATCCCCTTACCTGGTTGCGCTGGATCACCTTCAGCGGCACCGGGGTGACTGAACAGGGATTGGGGGAACTGCGGGCCAACCTGCCGGAGTGTAAGGTGATTACCTTCAAATGGCGGTATGAATAAGACAGGGTCAAGGATCAAGGGTCAAGGGTCAGGGAAAGAGCTCCCGACGACGTTTTGCAAGATAAGCCTTGATCTCTCCGGCCGTACCCAGTGACAACACCTTACGGGCCATTCCCTGACACAGTCGCAGGGAATGTTCGCGAATCGCCTTCTTCACCAACGGGATGCCAGGAGCAGACAGACTGAATTCACGAATACCCATCCCGATCAGCAGCAACGCATTCAGGGGATCAGAGGCCATTTCACCGCAGACCGAGACCTTTTTCCCCAACCGGTGACCGGCATCTGCCACCCGCTTGATGCTCTGCAGCACGGCAGGGTGGTACGGCTCATAATACTGCTTGACCCGTGCGTTGTTACGGTCGGCAGCCAGCAGGTACTGAATCAGGTCATTGGTGCCGATGCTGAGGTAATCCACCTCTTCCGCCAGCAGTTCAATGATCTGCACTGCAGCCGGCACCTCAACCATGATCCCCAGCGGCAGATTTCCGCAGACCTCGAAGCCCTGCCCCCGCAGTTCATCCACGACACTATCAAGAATGGCACGGACGGCACGCACCTCATCCAGACAGCTGATCAGCGGAAACATAATGGTTGCCTGACCGGCAGGTGCTGCCAGCAGAATACCTGCCAGCTGTTCACGAAATATCTGCTGTTCATCCAGTGAAACCCGGATCGATCGCCATCCTAGAAACGGGTTATCCTCGGGCGGGTAGCAAAAATAGGGCAGCCCCTTGTCACCGCCGATATCCAGGGTTCGGATATTGACCGGCTGACCCGGAAATCCCTCCAGAATCCGCTGGTACAGGGTCGCCTGTTCCTGACGGTTGGGAAACGAAGTCCGGGCCATGTAAGGGAATTCAGTCCGATACAGCCCCACCCCTTCGGCGCCGTTGGCAATGGCAGTACGTACATCTGCCAGCAGGCCGATATTGGCCCGCAGAACAATTCTGACCTTATCTGTAGTAATTGCCGGTAGATCCCGCAACGGCTCAAGATCCTTCAAACGTCCGGCATACTCATGTTCCAGACGCTGGTACTCGTCACGGACATGCTTTTCAGGATTCAGGTAGACATGGCCTGAGGTACCATCCACAATTACCTGATCCTTAACATTGGAGGCACGCAAGAGCCCCGTCAAGCCCACCACCGCCGGTATGCCCAGTGACTTTGCCATGATGGCGGCATGGGAGTAGATATTTCCTTTTTCCGTTACAATCCCCAGGATCTTGGCATGGTCCAGCATGGCCATATCAGAAGGAAAGATATCTTCTGCCACAATCACCCGCTTTTCCTTCAGCTTGATCTGGTTGCTGTCATTCCCCTCCAGCACGTCGATGATCCGGCGACCGATATCCTCCATGTCAGCAGAGCGCTCCCGCAGATAGGGGTCTTCCATGGCTGAAAACACCTCAATATACCCCTGCACTGCCTCATGCACGGCCCGGGTGGCCCCTGCTCCCTGATTGATCAGGTCGTTTATCTTACCCACAAAACCCCGATCTTCAAGGATCATCAGATGGGTGTGGAAAATGGCCGCATCCCCTTCGGACAACAGCTCGCTGACCCGCTTTTCCATGTAGATGGTCTGAATGGTAACCTTTTCCAGGGCGATCCGGAAACGCTGCAGTTCCTCATCCACACTGCCCACTTTGGCAACCTTGATCACCTTGTCGCTGAATCGGTCCAGAATATAGACCTTACCGTGGCAAAAACCCGGTGAAACCGGAGTGCCCGCCAGAGAGCAGGAAGGCGGTTTCACGGCCGAATCAGCAACTCCCTCACCATGACGGTGGGTCTTGAGCCGGGCCAGCTCCTGCTCGTAGTAGGCCCGCTCCTGTTCCTTGGTCTGGATCGAATCCAGCAGGCGGGCGTTCTGCACAATGCTGCTGATCTGGAAGGTGATGGTCCTGAGGATACTGATCTCTTCGTCGGTAAAGCTGCGGGCGGCAACGGTCTGCACCACAATCACGCCAATAGGGGTCTTGCGTTCAAACAGCGGCAGCCCCAGAAACGACAGGTAGCGTTCTTCGCGGGACGCCTTGAAATACTTGTATCGGGGATGGGCCGGAGCGTTGTCGGTCATCACCAGGCCACGGGTCTGCACCACCAGACCGGAAAGTCCTTCCGAAGTCTTCATGGTAATCTTGCCCACAGCGCTCTTTGAAAGCCCCTTGGTTGCCTTCAGCACCAGCGTCTCGCCATCATCCTCCAGCAGATAGATGGAACAGACCTCGCTTCCCATCCGCTTGGCAACAATAGTCACGATGTTGTCAAGGGTCTCCTGCAGATCGTGGGAATGCAGGATGATACTGCTGATATCCTCCAGGGTCCGCAATCCCAAAGAATCGGCTGTCTGTTCGGCTTCTCGCTGCATGGCACGCCCCGTAGCACTGGTGTATAATGTTTACAGTATACGTCAATCTTGTACCAATGCAAGGGCTGCTCAGCCAAAAACTGATGCATACAGCACAATTTCTGCTATAACCACACCCTACCTCACTGAAAGGAACAGATAACTATGACCAGCATAACACTGCCGCCATTGCCGGCGCAGGCCCTGGCACTGCTTGAAGCAGGCGATTCATCAGCAGCACTTGACCTGCTGACCCAGTATTGCACCGATTGCCCGGACAGTCCTGATGGACAGTTTTACCGGGGTGATGCCCTGGCAGAACTGGGACGCCTTGAAGAGGCGATCAGCGCCTATCGACAGGGGCTTGCCAATGCACCGGACGACCCTGATGCCCTGACCACCCTGGGAGACCTGCTGCTGGAAACAGGCCGCCACCAGGAAGCGCTGGAGCACTATCACCGGGTACATCAGCTTGATCCTGAGGATGCCGACACGCTGGTCAGTATCGGCCTGGTACATAACAGTCTTGATCAGACCGAGCAGGCCAGGGCCGCTTTTGAGCAGGCACTTGCCCGTGAACCTGACAACATCTTTGCCTGGAACGCACTGGGGGATCTGCAGTTCGGCTGCGGCGAATACGATAACGCCATTGCATCCTACCACAAGGGGATCGAGCTTGATCCTCAAGACCCGGCCGCCTACTACAACCTGGGGGAGCTGTACTACGACCTTGACGAGCTGGAGCCGGCAGAAGAGCACTGTCTGAAGGCGGTGGCTCTTGCCCCTGATTACAGCATGGCCTACCTGACCCTGGGAGGGCTCTGCATGGATCAGGAACGGATGCAGGAGGCGCTCAATTACTACCGGCTCTACCTCAAATATGAGCAATCAGCGCAAGCGGCCGATATGCTGGCTGAGGTGAAGGCGGTGGTGGAAGGTCTGCAGGAAGAGCTGAAAGGGTGAAAGGAGGTAATGACAGACTGACCAACGGAGATGGTAAAACCGTTATTGATGCAGCACAAGGATCATGCAAACATCCCCAAAGTCAGGCACTTTCGTAGTCAATTATTGCCAATAACACCATAATGGTGTATAAGGAATTATGGCTGAAAAACGGAAACCTACATACGATCTTGATGCGTTTAAGGCCACTTTCAGTAGCACAGAAAAGCTTGCAATAACAGGTACGGCACTTCGTAGCGCTGCAGCGCTTGGTTGCGGGCGCTCTGAAATAGTTTGCACAATCCAGACAATGCAGCGAGGACAGTTCTATAAATCCATGACGGCATATACTGACTCCCGATTATGGCAAGATGTCTATCATGTACCGTCGCCGTTTGGTCTGCTCTATATCAAATTCAGTGCGGATGTTGTTACCGAGTTTTTGTTGTTGTCTTTCAAGGAGAAAGGAAATGACTAATGTCGTTTGCCCGGAAACGGGTGCGCAGATGTATCGTGGAGTGCGCTCAATGACGCTTACCTATAAGGGGGAGAGTATCACTTTCGATATGCCTGGCTGGTATTGTGATCAATCAGACGAGAGTATCCACACCGGTGAGGACATGAAGGTTTCCGATCGGATGTTGAATCGCCTCAAGGCCAGATGCGAAGGATTACTTGAACCTGAGGAAATTCGACGTATCCGCAGAAAACTTCATCTCTCACAAGAAGCCGCCGGTCTTTTGATCGGCGGAGGTCCACGGGCTTTCCAAAAATATGAAAGCGGAGATTTATTGCCAAGTCGTGCGGCCAGCAGCGCTCTTGCCCTGTTGAGGCATAATCCTGATGCACTGGCGGTACTTGAAACTCAAAGGAAAGCAGCATAAATTGCAGATTTTGAGGAGAGATCACTTTATTCGACTCCGCTCGCATGAGCGGAGTCGAACCCGTCTTGTCTTCTGAGCTTAACCTCTTACAAACTCGGCCTTTGCAAAAGAGTACTCAAACTGCATATGGTCGGTGTAGGTACCGTTCAGGATCGCCACCACATCTTCGGTAAAGACCAGCTCTTCATCAGTGGGGATCACAAATACCTTAACCGGTGAATCATCGGTGGTAATCAGCGACTCACGCTTGCGGGTCATGGCCCCGGCGTTCCGCTCGCGGTCCAGACAGATACCGACATGCTCCAGCCCCTCAATCGCCTTTTCCCGGATAGCAGCCCCCATCTCGCCGACCCCGGCTGTAAACACCACGGCATCCAGTTTGCCCACCACCGCCATGTAGGCGCCGATATACTTCTTCAGACGGTAGGCCTCAATATCCAGGGCCAGCTGACAGCGGTGATCGCCCTTTGCCGCCTGCTCGATCACATCACGACGGTCGGTGTAGCGACCGGTAATCCCCAGAATACCGCTCTTTTTATTGAGGATACTGTCGATTTCCTTGGCTGACAGGTTCTCCTTCTGCATCATGAAAGCCGGAATGGCCGGGTCAATATCACCGCAGCGGGTACCCATCACCGCCCCCTCCAGCGGGGTCAGCCCCATGGTGGTATCAACGGATATCCCGCCTTTGATAGCGCAGTGGGAAACGCCGTTTCCAATATGCATGGTAATGATGTTGCACTGATTGGCCGGTTTGTTCAACAACACCGCAGCCCGCTTGGAAACGTACAGGTGGGAGGTGCCGTGGAAACCGTAGCGCCGCACCCCGTGGTGCTCGTACCAGTCGTACGGGACCGGATAGAGAAAGGCCTGTTCAGGCATGGTCTGGTGGAAGGCGGTATCAAAGATGGCCACATGAGGTATGGAGGGCATCAGGGAACGGGCAGCCTCAATACCGTCAATATTGGGGGGGTTGTGCAGCGGTGCCAGGTGTTGCACCTCCTTGACTGCGTTCAGAACTGCGTCATCAATCCGGACCGAACAGGTAAACTTCTCGCCGCCATGTACCACCCGGTGCCCCACTGCCGATATCTCGGACACATTCTGCAACACGCCATGCGAACGGTCGGTCACTACCCGGATCAGGAGGTCAATGGCGGCACGATGGTCGCTGCAGTCCTGCTCAAGCTTGTAGGTCTCCCGACCGGGCACTTCATGCACAATAAAGGAGTCACCCACAATGACCCGCTCAACCATCCCCTTTGCAACCACCACCTTCTTCTCCCAGTCAAACAACTGGTATTTGACTGAAGAGCTGCCGCAGTTAAGTGCCATAATAATCATAGAAAATCCTCCTGAACAGACAAAATCGAGCAATCATTATCAGTAAAAATTCGTTAGCAGAATTAAAGTATTTACACTATAATAAAACCGCATTTGATATATCATGTGACCCTTCCTAAATTCAACCAATTTATCTCGCTTCCCCTTCAAATTCCGTATACAGTTTTTCTGGACATTTTTTACAGACTGTGGCAACATCACCACGCCTTTGATCGAAAAGGATACACTCAAAAAACAAAAAAATTTGGAGGTGGTACCGTGTCACACACTATTACTGACGATTGCACCAACTGCGCAGCCTGTGAAGATTCCTGCCCTGTAAACGCGATCAGCGAGCAAGGCAGCAAGCGCGTCATCGACGCCGACACCTGTATCGACTGCGGCGCCTGCGTTGACACCTGTCCGGTCAATGCCATCCACGCCTAGTTGACGGCGCAGTTCAGACACAAAAAAAGCCCGGAATGATCCGGGCTTTTTTTGTGTCTGAAAACATGGATTCAGCGTTTGAACAAATACAGCAGCAACGACACCGCCACTGACAGCAGCAGGCTGGTAGTAAGCGGCATGTAGAAGCTGAACCCCTCCTTTTTGATCAGGATATCGCCAGGCAACCGCCCCAGCCAGGGCAGACGGGGCGCCAGACTGATCAGCAGACCAATTGCCACCAGCACCAGACCGCCAACGATCAAGACCCGCCCCAGACCGGACATCAGAGCTGCTCCCTTGGGTGATAACGCTCCTTCTCGCTATAAATGCAGCCGCAGTACTGCTGACGGTATAACCCCAGCTCCTTTGAACGCCTGATCCCCTCTTGCCAGCCAGGCCTGAAGTCACGATAGAAAAACGGGATACCATGGCGTTCGGCGGCCTCTTCTGCCCTGGTCCGCATCAGATCATGATTTTGATAACGGCTGTAAAACAGGGATGAGGTAAAGGTATCGCATCCGTTTTCAAGGGCAGTCCGGGCAGCCGCATCCAGCCGCGAGGCATAGCAGTAGTCGCAGCGTTTTTCAGGTTCTGCAGCCACATTGGCCAGAAATTCTTCCAGCTGATAGCGATCCTGCATGATCAGCTCAAATCCCTCCTGTTCAGCCATCTTCAGGGCTGCATCACGACGGCGCAGATACTCCTGATAGGGATGGATGTTGTGGTTGTAAAACAGGCCGGTCACCTCCAGCCCCTCGGACCTGAGAACTGCAAGGGGATACAGGGCACAGGGACCACAGCAGATATGCAGCAGAACCCGCATCAGATCTTTTCCAGCAGGTGCCCCAACTTGTCCCGTTTAGCCTCCAGGTAGCGCCGGTTGGAACAGGTTGGGCTGGCCTCGATCGGCACCCGGTCAACCACGGTGATGCCATAGCCCTGCAGCCCCACCAGCTTGCGGGGGTTGTTGGTCATGATACTGATCTTGCGGACCCCCAGCGCCAGCAGGATCTGCGCCCCTACGCCATAGTCACGCATATCGGCCTTAAAGCCCAGCTGCTGGTTGGCCTCCACCGTATCCATCCCCTGATCCTGCAGCTCGTAGGCCTTCAGCTTGTTGATGAGGCCGATCCCCCGCCCTTCCTGACGCATGTAGAGGATCACCCCCCGGCCTTCACGATCAATGGCCTCCATGGCTTTATGCAACTGCTCTCCACAGTCGCAACGCAGGGAACCCATCACGTCACCGGTCAGGCACTCGGAATGAACCCGCACCAGCACCGGCTGATCACCATTCAGCTCACCTTTCACCAGAGCGATATGATCAAGCTTGTCCACATCATTCTCAAACGCAACCACCCGCCAGTCTCCGCCAAAACGCGAGGGGAGTTTGGCATCGGCCACCGGACGCACCAGCTGCTCATGCTTCAGGCGGTAGGCCACCAGATCGGCCACGGTACAGATCTTCAGGCCATGTATCCTGGCAAATTCCTGCAGTTCGGGCATGCGTGACATACTGCCGTCATCGTTCATGATCTCGCAGATCACTCCGGCAGGTGCCAGACCGGCCAGTCGTGCCAGGTCAACCGATCCCTCGGTCTGGCCGGTACGGACCAGCACGCCACCCGGCTTGGCCCGCAGCGGAAAGATATGGCCGGGGCTGACCAGATCCAGCGCTGAAGCATCGGCAGCCACGGCAGTCTGAATGGTATGGGAGCGGTCTGCCGCTGAGATACCGGTGGTCACGCCACGGCGCGCCTCGATTGAAACGGTAAAGGCCGTCTCAAAGGGGGAGGTGTTGTCACGAACCATCGGCTTCAGCCCCAGAAGGTCACACTTCTCGGCGGTCAGGGTCAGGCAGATCAGCCCCCGTCCGTATTTGGCCATAAAGTTGATCGCCTCCGGCGTCACCTTTTCGGCGGCCATGGTCAGGTCACCTTCATTTTCACGGTCTTCATCATCCACCAGGATCACCATTCTGCCCTGGCGGATATCTTCCAGCGCCTCTTCAATCGTACAGACACCCATTGACGTATGCTTCCTCTCTCGCTAAATAAATCCGTTTTTCAGCAATGTTTCCATGGTCAGACCGCCACCTGCAGCATGGGGTGCCGTCAGGCGGGCCACATACTTGCCGATAATGTCGGTCTCTATGTTCACGTTCATCCCCACCCCCAGATCGGCCAGGGTGGTCTTTGCCAGGGTGTGGGGAATAATGGCCACGCTGAAACCTCCGGTTGACACGCTGTTAACGGTCAGACTGATCCCGTCAATGGCCACCGAGCCCTTTTCCACCAGCAGCCGGGCCTGTTCAGCGGGCAGACTGAAACTGAGCAGCACTGCATTTCCCTTAGTGCTCCGGCTGGTCAGACGGCCGATGCAGTCAATGTGGCCGGTCACCAGATGGCCGTCCAGCCGACCACCCAGCCGCAGCGCCCGCTCAAGGTTCAGTCTGCTGCCCGGCTGCAATGCAGCAAAGGTGGTCCGGGCCACGGTCTCGGGTGAGATATCAAACCTGAAGCGATCCCCCTGCCGGCCAATCACGGTCAGACAGGCACCGTTAACGGCAATGGAATCACCGATCCTGATTTCATCGACCGGCAGCGGCGCAACCAGCTCAAGCACCGCCTGATCCCCCCCGCTGCGCAGACTTACCAGGCTGCCAACCGTCTCGATCAGACCGGTGAACATGACAGCTCCGGACGTGCATATACCACCATGTCATCACCGCTCATCCCCACCTTCAAGAGCTTCAGCCGGTAGGCTTCATCCATGGTGGTGATACTGCTGGAAAGCGCAAAGGGGGCAAAACCGTTGCCTACCACCTTGGGGCCATAGAAGAAGATGCACTCATCAATCAGTCCGTGCTGCAGCATATCACCTGCCAGACGGCTCCCCCCTTCCAGCAGGATCGTCTGCACTCCCCGCCCGGCCAGCTTGCTCAGCAGGTCCGGCATGGCCACCCGCCCGTCAAAGGCGCGACAGACCAGCACCTGCGCCCCCTGATCCAGATAGCGGGCATGCAGCGACTCATCCCGTTCACAGGTGGCCAGCAGGGTTTTTTCGGCCAGCCCCCGCTGCAGTACGTTAAAGCTCTCCGGGGTTCGCAGACGGCTGTCAACCACCACCCGCAGCGGATCACTGCCCCGCACATGCCGCACATTCAACTGCGGATTATCGGCCAGGATCGTATCCACCCCCACCATTACCGCATCACAGGCAGCACGAAGCCGATGCACCAGACGCCGTGATTCCCCGCAGCTGATCCAGCGGGATTGTCCCGTAACCGTAGCGATAACACCATCCAGAGTCATGGCAGCCTTATAGATCACATAGGGCAGGCCGGTGGTCATACACTTGATAAATCCCTTGTTCAGTTCCCGGCACTGCTGCTCCAGCAGGCCTGTCTCCACCGTGATACCGCTCTGACGCAGTGCCTGCAGGCCTTGACCGGCCACCTGGGGAAACGGATCGGCCATGCCGGCCACCACCCGGCTGATACCGGCGGCAATAATCGCCTCGGTACAGGGGGGAGTCTTGCCGTGATGGCAGCACGGCTCCAGGGTCACATACAGATCAGCACCCCGGGCCTGCTCACCGGCCTGGGCCAGCGCAAGGATCTCGGCATGGGGGGTGCCGGCCTTTCTATGCCATCCCTCCCCCACAATCCGGCCATCACGCACGATCACACAGCCCACTGCCGGATTGGGCGAAGTCCGGCCCACCCCTTTACGGGCCAGTGACAACGCCCGCCGCATATATCTGAGATCATCCTGCATGGTAGACTCCTTAACCCTTACCCTTTACCACTTAGATTATTCCCTATCGCTTCAGCAGATCCTGCAGCTCAACCATAAACTCGTTGATATCCTTGAACGAACGATAGACCGAGGCAAACCGGACATAGGCCACCTCATCGGCAGCGTGCAGCTCATTCATGATCCACTCGCCAATCAGCGAGGCCGGTACCTCCCGCTCGCCGCTCTCCTGCAGGCGGGTTTCAAGGCGATCAGTCATCCGTTCGATCGCCTCAACCGAGACCGGTCGCTTCTCACAGGCCTTTTTAATGCCGGAAATCACCTTCAAACGGTCAAAATGTTCCCGCCGCCCATCTTTCTTGCAGACCAGCGGCAACATTTCCTCAATCCGTTCGTAGGTGGTAAACCGCTTGACGCAGGACTCACATTCGCGCCGACGTCTGATGACCGCCCCACCCTTATCGGGCCGGGAATCCACCACCTTGCTGTCAGGATGGCTGCAAAACGGACATTTCATACGGCCTCCCGCTCAAACCGCACCACCTCGATCCCGGCCTCCGCCACCATCTCGCGGGCCAGATCATCGGCATAGCCGGCATCGTAAACAATCCGCCGGATACCGGCGTTGATCAGCATCTTGGTGCAGATACTACAGGGCATGGTATTGCAATACAGGGTGGAACCATCGATATTGACGCCATGGCGGGCAGCCTGAATAATGGCGTTTTGCTCGGCATGCAACCCCCGGCAGAGCTCATGGCGCTCGCCTGAGGGTACCTGCAGCCGCTCCCGCAGGCAGCCGGTCTCCTCGCAATGGCGGATGCCGGAGGGAGAGCCGTTGTATCCGGTGGCCAGGATATTGCGATCCTTTACCAGCAGAGCCCCCACCTGGCGGCGCAGACAGGTGGAACGAGTCGCCACCAGATGGGTGATATCGATAAAATACTGATCCCAGGTCGGACGGGCCATAGACAACTCACCGTTGCAAACGTAATGTACTCAGGTATCCTATAAACCATAGGCGTACACAGGTCAACTAAGAGGGGTACCATGACAGCAATGATTCTGGTCGTCGATGACGATCCGGCCATCACCAGGCTTATCAGCACCATACTGACTGCAGACGGTCATCAGGTACGGACAGCGGATAACTGCGGAACTGCCGAGGCGCTCCTGCAGCAGCATCCCGTTGCCGTGATCTTTGTCGACATCAGACTGGGCACCCCCCAGGGGGGGCTTGAACTGCTCAAAACCGCCACCCGGCATGATCCCGCCATCAAGGTGGTGGTTATGACCGGCTACCCGGATGTGGCCACCGCCAGCGAGGCAGTGCGGCGAGGTGCCTTTGACTACCTGTGCAAGCCGTTCGACAGCCGCCAGATCAGCAGCAGTGCGCGGCACGCCCTGGAAAACCGCCGCCTCCAGCTTGAACGGGAACAGTACCGCGCCAATCTGGAGGCGATCAACCGCAGCATCTCCGATGCCATCATCATGGTCAACCATCAGCTGCAGGTCCAGTACAGCAACGAAGCGGCCCGCCAGTGCGGTTTCAGCCAGGAAACCACCGGCAGACAGCTTGAAGAATTCATCACCGGCTGTCGGGGCACCTGCCGCATGGCGCTGGCCGAGACGGTCAGAACCGGGCAACGCCAGGAACTGAAACGGATTGAGTGTCGCGCAGGCGGCAGCCTGCGGGTTGTCAGCCTCAGTACCACCCCTGCCATTGATGAAAACGGATTCCGCAGCGGCGCCGTGGCGGTCATCCGCGATGAGACCGAACTGGACACCCTTGAACGACGCCTGCAGCAGCGCAACCGTTTCCATGGCATCATCGGACGGGCACCGGCCATGCAACATCTTTTCACCCTGATCGAGGCCCTGGGTAATGTCACCAGCACCGTGTTGATCTGCGGAGAAAGCGGCACCGGCAAAGAGCTGGTGGCCCAGGCCCTGCACGACTGCGGCAGCCGCAGAAACCGGCCCTTTGTCAAACTCAACTGTGCCGCACTGCCGGAAGGGCTGCTGGAAAGCGAGCTGTTCGGCCACACCCGCGGCGCCTTTACCGGAGCGGTCAAAGACAAGACCGGCCGGTTCCAGAAAGCACACGGCGGCACCATCTTTCTGGATGAGATCGGCGACATCTCCCCGGCTCTGCAGATCAGGCTGCTGCGGGTACTGCAGGAACGTGAGATCGAACGGGTCGGCGACAGCACCCCGATCAGGATCGATGTCCGGGTGATTGCCGCCACCCACCAGGATCTGCAGGAAAAGGTACAGCGGGGTGAATTCCGCCAGGATCTCTTTTACCGGCTGAACGTCATCCGCCTCGATCTGCCACCCCTACGGGAACGGCTGGAGGATATTCCCCTGCTGGCCGCACATTTCCTGCAGCAGTTTTCCCAACGGTTCCAGCGCACCTTCAGCAACCTCTCCGACGAGGCGTTGACCCTGCTGCTTTCGCACCACTGGCCCGGTAATGTACGGGAGCTTGAACATCTGCTGGAACATGCCTGCATCCTCAGCCAGGGCTCGGTCATCACCTCGGCGGCACTGCCGCCGGCCTTTACCGGTCAGAACAGATCACATCCTCAGTCAGCAGTACTGTACAACCGGCACCAGGAGTCACTCAGCCTTGACGAGGCCCTGCGCCGGGCCAACGGCAACCGCACTGAAGCGGCCCGGCTGCTGGGGATCAGCAGACGCACCCTCTACCGTCGGCTTGGTGAGCCGCCAGCGCCCGCTTGACACACTTAAAAACTGTGTCACACTGTGCCATGACACACCTGATGGCACACCTGCAGCAACAGTGCAAGCAACCTTAAGCCATAAAAAGCCTTCTATAATCTGTGTGATAGACGATCAGTCCGTAACCGGCCCGAGTGGCACACTATCTGCAGGACTGATAGACGATGACACCACAACCGGCACAGGACCAGATCCCGGAAAGAGCAGCCATGACAGCAGCCGCCACAGCGCAGACCCCCACCCTCTCTCACAAGGCACGCATACTGCTGGTGGATGACGAACCACTGGTACTCAAGATGCTGCATACCTTCCTTGAATCCCAGGATTACCAGGTATTATCAGCCTCCGGCGGTTATCAGGCCCTGGAGATCATGCAGCAGCAGCAGGGGACCATTGATCTGCTGCTGACCGATATCCGGATGCCGGATATGAACGGCATCCGTCTGCTGGAAGCGGTCCGTCAGGAGTACCCGACCCTGCCGGTACTGCTGATGACCGGTTATTCCGATTTTGAACTGGTGGTGGAAGGGCTGAAACAGCACGCCTTTGACCTGCTGATGAAACCGATCGATTTTAATCAGCTCACCTGGTGCATCTCCAAGGCCCTGGCCTTTGTCATGACCCAGCGGCTTGAAAAACAGTACCGAACCCGCCTTGAACAGCAGGTGGCCGACCAGACCAGGCTGCTCTGCCAGCAACTGGAGGCCCTGCAGGAGAGCCAGCGCACCGCCAGTGAGATTGACGAACTGAAGCGTAACTTCTTAAGCCTGATCAGCCACGAGTTCCGCACCCCCTTAAACGGCATGGTTGGTGCGCTGCAGCTGCTGGAAACTCTTGAACTACCTGCCGGTGCCGGCGGTTACCTGTCCATGCTGCGCACATCCACTGAACAGCTGAACCGCCTGGTACAGAACCTGCTCACCCTGGTTGAGGCCCAGGCCATCCGCCCGACCGCCACCGACAGCATGACCACCCCCTGCCAGGCCCTCCAGCAGCTTGAAGCACGTTTCAGCAGCACGGCCCGCTCAGCCGGCATTGAGCTTGAATCCAGCTGCAGTGATCCGGTTGATCGCAAACTCTATGGCCCCTGGGATTCCCTGCAGATCATCGGCGGCTGTCTGCTGGACAACGCCCTGAAATTCAACCAGAGCGGCAGCCGGGTCTCCTGCCGGATCTGGACTGAACCACAGGGCCATGACCAGCGCCACGCACAGGTACTGATCGAGGTCAAAGACAACGGCAAGGGGATTCCGGACCATCTGCAGGAGGTCATCTTCAAGCCGTTCACCCAGCTTGAGCATTACCTGACCCGCCGCTCCACCGGCTTCGGCATCGGCCTGGCCATTGTCCGCACCCTGTGTGACAAACTGGGCGGCACCCTTAGCCTTGTCAGCAAACCTGAGGAGGGCAGCAGCTTTACCTGCAGCCTGCCATTTGCTGCAGCACCGATTCAGGAGCCCCGGCCATGAAGATCCTTGCCATTGACGACTCAAAGGTCAACCTGCTGCTGTACAAAGGGGCCATTGCACAATACCTTGAAGGTGCTGTACTCCAGACTGCCCGCTCCGGTGCCGAAGGGATCGAACTGGCCAGAAGCTGGCATCCGGACACCATCCTGCTGGATCTGCAGATGCCTGAAATGGACGGATTCGAGACCATCCGCCGCCTCAAAAACACCCCGTCCACCGCCTTTATCCCGATCATCATCATCACCGCCTCTGATGTTGCCTCAAAGGACCGGATCAGGGCCCTTGACCTGGGAGCCGATGCCTTTCTGCAAAAACCGATCGCCTCAGAGGAGCTGATTGCCCATATCAAGGTGATGCTGCGGATCAAAAGGGCTGAAGAACAGCTGCGCCACTCCCAGAAGCTTGAGGCGATCGGCCTGCTTGCCGGTGGCATAGCCCATGATTTCAACAACATCCTCACCGTCATCCGGGGTTACAGCACCATGCTGCTGATGCAGATTCCGCCGGACAGCCCCCAGTGCGAAAGCCTGCAGATGATCGTCGATGCGGTCAAGCGGGCTGCCGGGCTCACCCAGAACCTGCTTACCTTCAGCCGCAAGCAGGAAAGCACGCCGGTCATGGCCGAACTCTACGGACTGGTGTCCGGCTTTGAAAAATTCATCAAGCGGATCATCGGCGACAACATCCGGCTGAGCCTGGTGTACTGCCCCCAGTCGGCACCGGGTCCGCTGATGACCCTGGTTGATCGCAGCATGATCGAACAGCTGCTGATGAACCTGGCCATCA
The DNA here is from genome assembly GCA_002422265.1 of Geobacter sp. UBA6169. Lineage (GTDB taxonomy): Bacteria > Desulfobacterota > Desulfuromonadia > Geobacterales > Pseudopelobacteraceae > Trichlorobacter. The sequence continues at coordinate 2,308 of DIUB01000139.1, read as the reverse complement.
ATGCCCGGGATGCCATGCCGGAAGGGGGCGAGCTGCAGATCGGCATAGCCGGCGTTGACCTGCATACCCCGGAGGCAGCAGCGCTGGAGCTCTCGCCCGGCACCTACATACGGATCACCGTAGCGGACACCGGTTGCGGCATACCGCCGGAACTGTTGTCACGGATCTTTGAACCGTTCTTCACCACCAAAGAGATCGGCAAGGGAACCGGACTGGGGCTTTCCGTGGTCTACGGCATCGTGCAGCAGCACAACGGCTCCATCAAGGTAGAAAGCACCGTCGGCAGCGGCACAGTCTTCACCATCTATCTGCCGGCCAGCGAACCGGCTGCCCCTGACAACGGCATATCATGAATGACATCTTAATAATGCAACCAATGACAAAAAAGAAATACCTGTTATACTCACCCGCAACCGCATCAAAGGAGAGCCGCTCACTATGAAACAGACCATCACCCTCGGCATCGCACTGCTGCTCTGCGCAACCTGGGCTGCAGCCGCTGCCGCCCCGCCTGCCCCCAAGCTGCCTGCCTACCGGACCTGGCAGAAAAGTGAACGAAAAGTGGTAACCGACAAACAGTCGCTTTTTTACGGCATCCACTATATCTACGCCGATGCCGGGGCCATGAAGGGGTACAAGGCCGGCAACAGGTTTCCCGAAGGCAGCCGGATCATTGTCGAGCACTTCAACATCAAGGGTGGCGACACCACGGTAGACGGCCCCAAGAACATGGTGGTTCTGATGCAGAAGGATAAAAGGCAACAGGCCACCGGCGGCTGGCTCTATGCCGGTTATACCGCTGCCGGTAAACCAAGCGGGCTTGATCCGGTCAAGAACTGTTATGAATGTCACCTCAAGCAGGCCGCAGACCGGGATTTTGTCTTTTCCAGTATTGCCGACTTTACCGTCAAAGGAGCCAAGCCATGAAATGTCTGATTACCGAGGACGATTTTATATCCCGTCGTATCCTGCGGGAGCTCTTGAGTCCCCATTTCGACATCGAGATCGCCGTTGACGGTGAAGAATCGGTAACCGCCTTCAGAATGGCCCACGAGGCCAAACAGCCCTTTGATCTGGTCTGTATGGATATCATGATGCCCAAGATGGACGGCCGCGAGGCGCTGCGCCAGATCCGCCGCCTGGAAAAAGAACTTGAGGTCCCCCCTAATCTGGAGGTGAAGGTGATCATGACCACCGCCCTGGACGATCCCAAGACCGTCTTTGATTCCTTCTATGAAGACGGCGCCACCGCCTACCTGGTCAAACCGATCGGCAGACAGAAGCTGTTCCGTGAACTGCGCGCACTTGGCCTGCTTCCGCAATTGTAACCAGGGCACCATGAAAGGAACCGGCCGATGACCACCCCCATGCACGTACAGGTACAGCGCTGGCACAGCACACTGGCACCGGTAATGGCCATTCTGCAGCATCTGACCACCAACACCGAAGATCAGTTTCTGGAGCTGGGACGGCAGCTGCAGGATTTTGCCCAGCGTTCAGCTGCCATCTCTTCCACAGCCTGCTCAGTGGTAGAACTGGTGGCGGGCTCCGACAGCATCGCTCTGAATCAGCGGCTGCGTAACCTGTTCACTGATATGGAAGCCTACCTGGCCCGGGTCAACCAGCAGGGGCATGACAGCTGCAGAACCCTGGAACAGATCATGGCGCAGCTGGACCAGGTGGTGCAGCCGCTGGAGGGGTTCCGCAAGATGGACAAGGCGCTGCGGATGCTCTCCATCTCCACCAAGATTGAATCCGCCCGCCTGGGAGAACTGGGGTCCGGTTTTATCACCCTGGCCATGGATGTGGAAAAGCTGTCCCAGGCGGTCAGCGAAAAATCAGCCGGCATCATGGCCCAGCGCCTGACCCTGACCCACGTCATCACCACCAACCTTGAGATGGTGCAGACCACTGAAACCAACCAGTACGCAAATGCCCAGAGTATCCTGTCAACCGTGGGTGACAACCTGCAGACCCTTGAAAATCTGAACGCCGCCTGCTCTGAAAGCGGACAACAGGCCGGCATGATCTCGGAGCAGGTATCTGCAGATATCGCCACCGTGGTCTCATCCATGCAGTTTCACGATATCACCCGCCAGCAGATCGAGCATATCATCGAGGCCCTTACCAAACTGCAGCAGCAGATCAGCAGTCACACCGGAAACGATGAACAGGCAGCACGCACCATTGCCGCAGAGACCGGCGATATCTGCGAACTGCAGAGCGCCCAGCTGCACCACGCCGCCGAACAGCTGGCCAACGCCACCCAGACCATCCTTGAAAGCCTGCAGGATGTGGCCTCAAAACA
>DIUB01000176.1:6198-23171 GCA_002422265.1 Geobacter sp. UBA6169 | reverse complement strand
GGAAACGCCTCACCCACCAGCTTAAAGGTCTCAAAGGTCTGCTGATTGGCCAACGGATCGCCGGGACCGGCAATCCCCACCACCCGCATGGTTGGCCCCAGCAGCGGTGAGACCATCACCTCATGCACCTTGGCCAGTGCCTCAACCGGCGTCATCAGGCGGCTGGCAACACCGGGACGTGACTCGTTGGCACAATCATGCTTGCGGGTGCAGTAACCGCACTTGATGTTGCAGGCCGGTGCCACAGCCAGGTGCATCCGGCCGGTCTTGTGATGGTTGCCTGCAAAGCAGGGATGCCCCTGGATCTTCTTCATCTGTTCGCAACTGGTAGCCATACGAGACTCCTTTCAAAACAAAACGGCGCCGCAGGAGATCAATCCCGCAGGCGCCGTTGCCTGTGATGAATAAACTACAAGGCATAGAGCGTGCCAAAAAAACTTTTTTCAACGCAAAGACGCTAAGACGCAGAAAAAGACACTTGAAACCTTGTTTTTAGCAGCATCTCCATGTCGTACCCACACACCGTTTTGCACAAAAATAAAGCAGCTTGTTAGTGCCTTGCTGTACTTTGCGCCTCTGCGTCTTTGCGTTAAACACGACGTGCTGCTAGTGTTACAACGATAAAACGCTCATCAAACAGGTCTTCAAGCAGCGGACGCACCTCCTGCCAGTCAAGCCCGCCGCCACCACAACCGGGTCGCGGCACCACAATCCGCTGCCAGCCCTGTTGATCTGCCAGCAGGCGCAGCTCTTCCGCCGATCGCCGGATCAGCCGTTTATCTGGCTGCGAGAACGGTGTTTCCTCAACCGGAAAGCTGACCAGGCCGGGCAGCACCTCATAAACATGGTTGCCGCCTGCCTGCAGCAACAGCCCCAGACGCAGTCGCAGCTCAGGAAAATGCTCGGCAGCAGCCCTGGCCACACCACGACCGGGGATGCTGCGGCCGTCCCGTGTAACCGATCCGTTGGTGGTGATCACCAGCACTGCCGTGCCTCGGTAGGACCAGATATCGGTTTGTTGTTCCTGCATACGGTATAATCCTTGCTAAGTGATGCAGCTATGATCCTGACAGATGATCCGGCAGACGTACGAGAACGGGCACAGGCTGCCTTTATCGGCATGGCAGTGGGCGATGCCCTGGGTGCCACGGTTGAGTTTATGACCGCCACCGAGATCGCCGCCAAGTACGGCGTTTTCAAAGAGATGACCGGCGGCGGCTGGTTGCGGCTCAAGCCGGGTCAGGTCACCGATGATACCGAGATGGCGCTCTGCATTGCCCGGGCAGTGCTGAAGAATCAGTCCTGGTCCCGTGAAGCCATTGCCCAGGAGTTTGCTGCCTGGCTGAAATCACGGCCGGTGGATTGCGGTGACACCTGCCGCAAGGGAATCCGCTCCTATATGCTGCACGGCACACTTGAGGTACCGTATAACCAGTGGGATGGCGGCAACGGTGCTGCCATGCGGATGCTGCCGGTGGCGCTGTTGTCATTTCCTGATGCAGAACTGCTGAAAAAGTATGCCCTGGAGCAGGCTCACCTGACCCATAATCAGGCATTATCAGACGCCGCCTGCATCTGTCTGGGTAACCTGTTGCACCTGATCCTGCAGGGAGCCTCAAAATCCCGGCTGCGGCGTGAGGTGGACGGGCTGGTTGCACGCTTTCCCGGTTTCAATTTTGTGCCATACCGTGGTCTTGCCACCGGCTATGTGGTTGATACGCTGCAGACAGTCTTCCACTGGTTCTTTAAGGGCACCGGTTTTGAGGACTGCCTGGTGGGCACCGTGAATCAGGGGGGAGATGCCGACACCACCGGCGCCATCTGCGGCATGCTGGCTGGCGCCTACTACGGCAGGGAAGCAATTCCGAAGCGATGGCTGAAAAAGATGGACCCGAAACTGCTCAGGCAGCTGGAACAGTCTGCCGACCAGCTGATCATGGCCAGCCCGGCCTTCCGGCAATAACACCACCTTGCCGCAGAATCTCCTCTGCCAGGCGGGCCATGCTGATTCTGCGGCCCATGGCCTGGCTGCGCATGCGACGATAGGCCTGTTCCTCGCTCAGCCCTTCAGACAGCATCACCAACCCTTTGGCCTGTTCAATCTGCTTGCGTTCCTTAAGTGCAATGCGGGTCTCCTGTAGTGCCAGCCGCAACCCGGCAGCGTATCCTGCGCTGATCAGAGCAAGCTGTACTACAGCCGCAGTCCGCACCACCGGAAGCGGGGTCAACAGCAGCCCGTCCACCTGGTCTGCATAATTTTGTAGCAGCCCCAGCTCCTGCTCACCACCCAGCAGGATCAGTGGAGCAGGACAGCAGGTTCTCATTTGATTGAACCGGCCTAAAGCTGCCTGCAGTTGCAACACCTCCAGCAGGATCAGATCCGGCTGGCATCTCTCCGCTAATTCGCATGCTGTTTCAAGCTCTTTGCTCAACCAGACCGTCTGCACACCGCAGGACGGCAGCACTTCCTGCAGGCGCTCCTGCCCTCGTTGATCCGTTCCGCACAGCAGTGCTGTTGCTGCCATAATGCCTCCATCAGGCACCTTTGCCGGTGCCTCTGGACGATAATTTGCATCTTTTGTGCCGTTATCAAAAGATTGGCGTTATAACGCTGCGACAGTAGACATTCCTGAGACTCCTGCTACACTTCATCCTTAAAAAAGCAGTTGCACGCAACGGCGCAACGACACAACGTTTAAAAACAAAGACTTATGAAGATGAAAAAGGAGAAGCCACATTTTTAGTAAGATTTTGATTTTCTTTGCGTTCGTAGCGGCGTTGCGTGAGCAAATGCCGTTTTCAGGTTCTTTCACTAGTGTTACCGGGAGGAATGCATGCAGCTGGGAATGATCGGTATCGGCAGAATGGGGGGCGAGATGGTGCGACGCCTGCTTGCAAAGGAACACCAATGCGTGGTCTATGGCCGCACTGCCGCTGCAGTTGCCCCGTTTGAAGAGGTTGGGGCCAACAGCAGCACCACGCTGGAAGGCTTTGTTGCTCTGCTTGAGCAGCCACGGACGATCTGGCTGATGATCCCGGCCGGTGCCGTGGACGGGATGATTACCCGGCTGGTGCCGTTGCTGGCAGCAGGGGATATCCTGATTGACGGCGGCAATTCCCACTACCATGATGATATCCGACGCAGCGCACAGCTTGCAGAACAGGGCATCCGCTATCTGGATATCGGCACCAGTGGCGGTGTCTGGGGCAGGGAGCGGGGCTACTGCCTGATGGTGGGGGGTGAAGCAGATGCCTTCAGACAGATTGAGCCGCTGCTGGCCGCACTGGCTCCAGGGACAGCAGCAGCGCCCCCCACTCCGGGACGCGCACCCGGCACGGGTACGGCTGAACAGGGCTATCTGCACTGCGGCCCCAGCGGGGCAGGGCATTTTGTCAAGATGGTGCATAACGGCATTGAATACGGCCTGATGGCAGCCTACGCCGAGGGGTTCAATCTGCTGCACCATGCCAATGCCGGTCTGCATGAGCGGGCAGTGGATGCCGAGACCACACCGCTCAGGCATCCGGAGCATTTCCAGTACGAGTTCAACCTGACCGAGATTGCCGAACTGTGGCGCCGGGGGAGTGTGGTGGCTTCCTGGCTGCTGGACCTGAGTGCCCGGGCCCTGGTTAACGACCAGGGGTTGCAGGGGTTTGCCGGACAGGTCTCTGATTCAGGCGAAGGGCGCTGGACCATCAATGCCGCCATTGATGCCGGAGTGCCTGCGCCGGTACTGAGTGCTGCCCTGTATCAGCGTTTCAGCTCGCGGGGCGCCGATGACTTTGCCAACCGCCTGCTGTCGGCCATGCGCTACCAGTTTGGCGGCCACCACGAAAAATCCCACGACAAAGGGGCATAGCCATGCCGCAACGTCCGGTGAACCAGCCAACCATCCTGATCATCTTCGGGGCAGGCGGCGACCTGACCAGCCGCAAGCTGATCCCGGCCCTCTATAACCTGCAGCTTGACGGCTACCTGCCGGAGCGGTTCGCCATCATTGGCGTTGCCCGCAAACCGTTGGAGAGCGACGATTTCCGCGAGCAGCTGCGCAGCGGGATTGACCGTTTTTCCCGTCGGCCGGTGCTTGACGAAGCCCATTGGCGGCAACTGGCCGAGTCCATCAGCTATCTCCCGGAAGATGTGACTGACCCGGCCTCCGGCGAACGGCTCAAGGCACGCCTGGAGGCTATTGAAGCCCACTGGCAGACCCGGGCCAACCGGATTTACTACTTTGCCATCCCCCCCAACCTGATGGAGCCGGCTGCGGCCATGCTGCAGCGTCTGGGGGTCTGTCGCGACTGTTCCCACGACCGGCTGGTGGTGGAAAAACCGTTTGGTCGCGACCTGCAGAGCGCCCAGGTCCTGAACCGTTTTCTCACCGACCTGTTCGTTGAATCGCAGATCTACCGGATTGATCACTACCTGGGCAAGGAAACGGTCCAGAACATTCTGGCCTTCCGTTTTGCCAATGCACTGTTTGAACCGCTCTGGGATCGCCGCTACATTGACCATGTGCAGATCACGGTTGCCGAGACCGTCGGTGTTGAGCAACGGGGTGAATACTACGACCGGTCCGGCGCCCTGCGGGACATGGTGCAGAACCACCTGCTGCAGTTGCTCTGTCTGGTGGGGATGGAGCCGCCGATCTCCTTTGAGGCCAACGAGATCCGCAACAAGAAGGTGGACCTGCTGCGGGCCCTGCGACCGATCAGACCGGAAGAGGTGGCACAGGTGGCGGTGCGGGGGCAGTACTGCGCCGGTACGGTACAAGGCACCGCAGTAGCGGGTTATCGCGATGAGCCCCGGGTATCACCCGATTCGACCACCGAGACCTATGTGGCCCTCAAGCTGTTGGTCGACAACTGGCGCTGGCAGGGGGTTCCCTTTTACCTGCGTACCGGCAAGCGGCTGCCAATCAAGGATTCCAGCATCTCGATCGTCTTCCGCTCGCCGCCGCACCAGCTGTTTCCTGCCGATGCAGTACAGCACTGGCAGAACAACCGGATCCAGATCAAGATTCAGCCAGAAGAGGGGATTGCCACGGCACTGCAGGTCAAACTGCCCGGCACCCGGATGCTGCTGACCCCTGCCACCATGGAGTTCCGTTACCGCGAGGCCTTCCGGGAACAGGCGCCGGAGGCATACGAAACCCTGCTGCTGGATGCGGTACGGGGTGATGCCACCCTGTTCATGCGGGCCGACCAGGTTGAGCAGGCCTGGCAGCAGGTGATGCCGATTCTTGAAGCATGGGAGACCCAGCCGCAGCCCCCTCTGCTGGATTACCCGGCCGGCAGCTGGGGACCCCGCGGGGCTGAGCAGCTGTTGGCAGTTGCCGGTCACTGCTGGCTTGATGCCCCTGATGAGTGCCAGTCATGATCCGGTACGGTACAGACCCGGAAGAGCTGGCCCAGGCCGCTGCCGATCTTTTCGCGCAGCTGGCCCGGCAACGGATAGCAACAGGGGGCCGTTTTACCGTGGCGCTGGCAGGCGGCGAGACTCCCCGCCGCACTTATCAGCTGCTGGCCCGGGAACCGTGGCGCAGCAGCATCCCGTGGGACCTGATCCACTTCTTCTGGGGTGATGAGCGCTGTGTGCCGGCAGACGATCCCCGCAGCAACCAGCTGATGGCCCGCACTGCGCTGCTTGATCACCTGGAACTGGCGCCTGAACAGCTGCATCCGATTCGTGGCGACCTGCCGGCAACCCTGGCAGCTGAGGCGTATCAGACCGAACTGCAGCGTTTTTTTGGGAACAAACCGCCCCGCTTCGACCTGGTGCTGCTGGGGCTGGGGGATGACGGTCACACCGCCTCACTGCTGCCCGGATCAGCGGCCCTGCAGGAACAGGTACGCTGGACCGCAGTCACGCAGCGGGCCGGTGAACCATTTGAGCGGGTTACTTTGACAGCACCGCTGATCAATCAGGCCAAGAGGATTCTGTTTCTGGTGGCTGGAGCAGCCAAGGCCGCCGTGCTCCAGCACCTGCTGGAGGCAGACGAGCCCCCCTACCCGGCACGACTGATCAGGCCGGTTGATGGGGAACTGCACTGGCTGGTGGATCGTGAGTCGGCAGCCCTGCTTAAAAGTTCCATCGCTGCCGTTCCTGGTGACGGACTATGCTGACCACCTCCTCCACAGGCCAGTGGTGCTGAGTGACGATCAGGCCAGCTTCGACAACGACATCCGCGCCGAAGTGATCTTAAGCCGTTTTCACGGCTTCCACGCCTTCGAAGAACGCGGGCACCACTACGAGCTCTGGGTGGACAGCCGCCAGGGCAGGATTTCAGCCACCTACATCGACGGCACGGTGCGTGGCGGTGTACGGGACAAACTGATCTTTTTCTGCGGTCCCTCGCCGATGGTGGCTGCCCTGGCAAGCCAGTTCAGAGCGCTCGGCGTTCTGGATGAGCAGTTCGTGATCGAGGACTTCAACCTGTTGTGGCACCCCACTAAGGAGCTCCGCTATGAAACTTTTTGAACCCTGCAAAATTGGTAGCCTGACCTTTCAAAACCGGGTAGTGATGGCCCCTATGACCCGTTCCCGCGCAACAGGGAATTGCGCCAACGAACTGATGGCCACCTACTACGGTCAGAGAGCGGCAGCCGGGTTGCTGATCACCGAGGGGACGTCGCCCTCACCCAACGGCCTGGGTTACGCCCGCATTCCAGGCATTTTTTCCGCCGAGCAGGCAAAAGGGTGGCGACTGGTCAGCAAGGCGTCGCATGCGTCGGGGGCCAGGCTGTTCATTCAGCTGATGCACTGCGGACGGGTCGGCAGCCGGTTCAATCTGCCGCCGGGGGCTGAGCTGCTGGCGCCTTCGGCATGTGCCTTGAGCGGCATGACCTGGACCGACCTGAAGGGAGAGCAGCCGTACGACCTGCCCCGTGAGATGACACCTGAGGATATCCGCAGCACCCTGGAGGAGTATTGCCAGGCCTCCCGCAACGCCATCGCCGCCGGCTGTGACGGTGTCGAGGTGCATGGTGCCAACGGCTACCTGATCACCCAGTTTCTGGACCCCGGCTCCAATCACCGTACCGATGCCTACGGCGGTAACAGCGCCGGGCGCAACCGCTTCGCTGTTGAAGCAACCCGTGCCGCAGCAGACGCCATCGGTCCCGAGAGGGTAGGCGTCCGCATCTCCCCTTACGGGCTGTTTAACGAGATGAGCGGCACCTACGACGGCATCGTCGAACAGTATCTTGAGCTGGCCGGGGACCTCGGCCGGATGGGTCTTCTGTACCTGCATCTGGTGGATCATTCGGCCATGGGCGCCCCGAAACCTGATCCGGCCGCGGTGCAAGCCATCTGCCAAACCTTCCGTCAGCAGGGAGGGCAGGCAGTCATCCTCTCCGGAGGGTATGATGCAGCCAGGGCTGAAACTGACCTGCAGAACGGATCGGCCGACCTGATCGCCTTCGGTCGGCCCTTCATCAGCAACCCGGATCTGGTGACCCGCCTCAGGGAAGGGATTCCCCTTGCCGAACCTGACCAGACCACCTTCTACACTCCCGGCCCTGCCGGGTATACCGATTATCCGGCGGCCGGCTGAAGAAGCGTGCCTGGTCTACGTCATGCCACGCTGCTGGAGCACCGCGCTGATCTTCGCAGCCAGTGCATCCCCGATGCCCGCCTTGCTCAGTTCCTGGGGGTTTGCACGTCGCAATCCCTCCAGAGAACCGAACCGAGTCAGCAGCAGACGCTCAAGCTTCGGTCCAACGCCGGGAATTTCTCGCAGGGAGGAATGGAGTGTCTCACGATCCCGTAATGTGCGGTGATAGGTGATGGCAAAACGGTGTGCCTCATCACGAATGGCCGCCAGCAGCCTGAGAGCCGCGCCATCCTGCCGTAGCCTGACCGGGTTACGGCGCCCCGGCAGAAAGACCCGCTCTTCACTGCGCTCCACCGTCGTATCCTTGCCGTCTCCTTTAACCCGGCTCTTTGCCAGCGACACCACCGGCAGCTTTCCCCGCAATCCCAGGTTGTCAAAGATGGCCAGGACACTGTTCAGCTGGCCGATACCGCCATCCACCACCACCAGATCCGGCAGTCCCCACGCCGCAATCTTCTGCGGGCTGAACCGCCGGGTAAAGACCTCCTGCAGCATGGCAAAATCATCCTGCCCGTCTACGGACCTGATCCGGTAGCGTCGGTACTGCTGCTTGTCCGGCGCACCATCCAGAAACGCCACCCCGCTGCCGACACTGTGACGCCCCTGCAGGTTTGAGATGTCATAGCATTCGATCCGGCGGGGCAACGCCGGCAGGGCCAGTTTTTGCTGCAGCTCCTCCAGCGTCTGCGCAACTCCCCGCGCTGCAGCACCGGCCTCTTGCAGGGCTGCCTCGGCATTGCGGGCAGCCAGTTCCACCAGCGCCAGCTTTTCACCACGACGGGGCACGGTCAGCCGTACTTTCTTGCCTTTCTGGTCACTCAGCCACTCACCCAGGGCATCCTGATCTTCCAGCAGATCAGGTAACAGCAGTTCATCCGGAATACCGCGTTCCGTATCGTAGTAGCGCTGGATAAAGGCTGACAGGGCATCGGCATCCTCCAGTTCACCGGTGCCATGCAGCACCGTACTGCCGGTCAAGGTGCCGCCCCGGATAAACAGCAGCGCCACCGCAAGACGCTCCCCCTGCCGGGCCAGACCGAGAATATCGCTGTCGCCCCCCTGGCTGACCACCTTCTGACGCTCCAAAGTGGTATCGATCGCCCGCAGCAGGTCACGCCAGCGGGCGGCCTCTTCGTAACGCCGGGCCTCGGCAGCGGCCTTCATCTGCTGCCGGAAACCAGCCACCAGATCCTTGCTGCGGCCCTCAAGAAACATGACCGCCCCCTGCACCAGCGAACCGTATTGCTCCGGAGTGATCAGGTTGTGACAGGGGGCGCTGCATTGCCCGATCTGATGATACAGACAGGGACGGGGGCGATTCATACAGCTTTTGAGGGGATAGTGACGCAGGGGGAACATCCGCTGCAGCTGTTTCAGCACCTCGCGGGCAGCCGAGGCCGAGGCGTAGGGGCCGAAATAGCGGGCACCATCGCGGCTGACCTTGCGCACCACAGTAAAGCGGGGAAAACGCTCCCGCAGATCGATCCGCAACGAGAAAAAGGTCTTGTCATCCTTCAGGTTCAGGTTGTAGCGGGGCTGGTGCTGCTTGATCAGGGTGTTTTCCAGCAGCAGCGCCTCTTTTTCCGTATCGGTAACGGTAAATTCGATCCGGTCAACCCTGGCCATCAGAAAACGTACCTGGGGGCGGCTGTCGGTGTTGTTAAAGTAACTGCGTACCCGTTGACGCAGGTTACGGGCCTTGCCAACGTAGAGGATGATTCCGTCGGCATCGTACATCCGGTACACGCCGGGGGCGGTGGGGAACGACGGTATACTCTCGCGGAGATCCATGGGCGGGCTAGGCGTTATCTGTTATGGGGGGCGGTATTCAGCAGGACAACACCGGGAATGTCAGCGGCCTTGCGGTCAAAGGTGAGCATTGCCGTACAGCCGGATCGATTGTAACGAGTTGCTATCAGGCAATCGGCAAAGTCGGCACTGTTGTTTTCGTACAGGTAAAGAGCTGCCTCAAGGGATTCTTCATCTTCAATACGGAGATCACGTGATTCGAGCAGCATTCTTAAGGTAGAGATGATCGTTTTCCTATCCAGTTTTGCACACGAGCGAAGCACCCATTCGGTCTCCAGAACAACCAGCAGCGCCACAGCCACCGGCTCCCCGGCCATCAATGCTCCATCAATAACCTTTTTGGCGCATTCCGCCTGTTTTACATCATCCTTCAGCAGAAACCGCACCAGCACATTGGTGTCAAGGCCAAACATCTTCACTGCCGGTACTTCATCTCTTCAAGGGAAACCGGTTTTCTGTCCGGGTCATGGAGGAGACCATACAGCTCGCCTATGCTCCTTTTTTTTACCCGCATGATAACCGTCTGATCGGCAACAACGGTAAACTGAAGCTGGTCCTTCGGCTGCAGCCCCAGACAATCCCTGATCTCCTTCGGAATGGTGGTCTGGCCTTTTGAGGTTATGGTTGCAAGTGACATGGCATGTTTTCTCCTTACTGTTTATTCTATCGTAAGGAATGGTGGTGTCAACAGAGTTATCAAGATGCTCCCTGCGCCCGCTCCAGATTCAGGGCCAGCAGACGGGAGAGGATTTCGTTATCCGCCATCTCCGGCGTGTAATCATCCCAGCCGTAGGCAGCGGCAACCGCCTTGTCCAGCGTCTTGTGAGCATGGTCAAGCCAGGCAGGCCGGGCGTTGTAGAGGTTGGTCAGGGTGCGTTTTTTCAGGTCAGCTTCAGAAGCATCTGGTGGATTCAGCCAGTTGTCACGCAGTTCAACCAGAAGGCGGGCAGCGGTAGCTATGTCACTCGCCCCCCTCCCGACCTCCCCCCGCTGGGTGGAGGAGCTTATAATTCCCTCCCCAGGAGGGGGAGGGCCAGGGAGGGGGTACATTGAAGCTGGAAACGGGAAGGTCTCAAAACAGGAGGCTGCGTTGTAAGTGGGGTCGTTGCCTACGCCGTGCCATGAACAGGTGGCAAGGCTCCACAGTTCATGAATGCGGGAGTGCAGAATGCCAAAGGTCACGTCCGAATCTGAGGCGATCACATACAAACGGGAATCAGGCAGCACCGCCGCATCCAGCCAGACAAACAGGCGGTGCTTGGCCACCCGTGGCGTGGCGATGTAACGAGAAAGCGGGGCAAGAGCTTTGCGCATTTCTGCACGAGGTTTTTCAAAAAGCCACCAAATTTCTTCCAGTTTCTTGTTTCTATTACCAATACGCGTTTGCTTGACATGTTTTAGAACATACTCAAATGGCGCCTCATAAAGACTCGCATCGGACTCACTCATTACAGCACCGAAATCAATAATCCAAGTATTTGCAGGACGCTGAGTAACATCCATACCATTCGCCCAAGGACGCACAACATCACAATTGGGACGTCCGTTTGGATTGACTGGTAAAGACAGCCATTGCTGAGCAAGGTTCAAAGGAATTTCAAACGGCCCAGTTTTCTGAGTGCCAATAAAAGCTACTCCTTTATTCTCCATCAGTAGCCGAGCTTTGGTCAGATCGCAGCCACCCGCAGAGTCGGCCCCAGTCAGGTCGGCATGAATACGGGCGACCGGTTGGCCGTTCAGGAGGGGCGCGTTCCCTTCGACTCCGGTTTCGACTTCGCTCAACCTGCGGCTCAGGGAACAGGACGTTGGCTGAGCGGAGTCGAAGCCAAAACAGACCAGACTCACCCGTACCGCTGCGCCGTCATTGATCCACGGTTCATCGCTCCAGGCATTGAAGATACGGCCACTCTCACAGATCCGCTGTAGCACCGTGCGGTTTGATCCGCCTCGGATTGAATTGGTCGCCACAAACCCGGCAACGGCGGCCTGCCCTGCTGCAAGCTGCGCCCGCGCCTTTTCAAACCAGTAGGTTACCAGATCAGCACTAGCAGGGACACGACCTGAGTAACATGTACGTAGCTGCTCTACATACATCTCCCCTAATTCGCTGATCATTCGCTTATCCCCCAGAAACGGCGGATTGCCGATGATGACGTCAGCAGCGGGCCATATAGCCTCTACAAACTCCCCCCTCCCGACCTCCCCCCGCTGGGTGGAGGAGAAAGCTCCCTCCCCAGGAGGGGGAGGGCTGGGGTGGGGGAGCCGTTCGATCAACGCATCCCGATGCTCAATCCCGTCCAGCGCCCGCAGAATCGGATTCCGCGCTATCTCGCGGCCATTGCGGCGGCACCACTGGATATCACCGATCCAGACCGTAACCCGAGCCAGCTCGGCAGCGTATTCGTTGATCTCGATACCGCGTATGTTGTGTGGTCCGGTCTGCATCAGCAGTTGCGCCTCAAAACCAAATTCCTGGGCCTCAAGGTGAGCCAACTTCTCTACATCACGCAAGGCAACCAGAGCAAGGTACAGAAAGTTTCCCGATCCACAGGCCGGATCAAGCACCTGAAAACGGTTGAGCCGAGCCAGAAAACCGGAATAGGCAGCGCGTGCATCCTTGTACCCTTTGCTGCCCGGCTTCTTGTCGTATCCAGTGGCAATCACCGCTTTTACTGCCTGCCATTCCGCCAGCAGCGGTTCGGTAATCAGCGGCCTGATCAGCTTGGTGATGGTGGCGGTGTCGGTGTAGTGGGCACCCAGCGGAGCCCGAGCCGATGGATCAAGCCCCCGTTCAAACAAAGTGCCGAAGATGGTGGGATCAATGGCCCGCCAGTCCATGTTTGCAGCAGCATCGTACAGGGCGGTCAGGTCGTTGCCGGAGAGTTCCGGAACATCAACGGTCTTGAAGAGGCCGCCATTAAACCAGGCGATGTCATGATCGCCATACTCACCGCCGCTTTGCTGCATGGCGGTAAAGAGGGTGCTTATCCGCCGCCCGGCCTTGACAGTGTCAGCACCGGCGTTTTTCAGCAGATCAGTGAAAATATTGGCAGGCAGCAACTGCTCGTCTTCGGCAAACATGCAGAACAGACACTGCACCAGAAAATGGGCCGCTTGCTGACCATCCAGCCCGCGCCCCCGCATGGTCTTTGCCAGTGCGGCAAAATGCCCGGCAGCTTCTTCGGTTATGGCGGCAGTTGATTTTTCTGGACGGAGTTTGATCGGATCGGTAAAAACCCAGCGCAGCAGTTGCAGTTTGGCCGGATCGGTCAGCTCTTCAACGCGGATTTCACGGGGTTCGTCAGGATAACCGGTAAAGGCGGTGTGGATGATAATCCGCTCGCGGTCGGATACCACCAAGAGCGGCGGATTTTCCAGTTGCAGGGCGTAATCAGTCAGCTGCTTCAGGGCAAGATCAAGATCACGGCCCGGCTTTTTGTTCTCCCAGCCAAAGCAGCCCCGTTTCCAGACATCGGCCCAGCCATCGCCGCCGCCGGACTTTTTTGCGCCCCGCTCAAAACAGTAGTTATCAGGATCACGGGGCTTTTCCACACCCAGCAGATCGCAGAGATCATCAAAATGGGCCTGGGCTCCGGCCCGCTCAGTCAGGGTATTGTTCTTCCAGGTGGCAATGAACTGTTCAGGGGTCATGGTAACGTCTTTACCGCAACTGCTCAGGATGAATGCCCAGGGCAGTTGCCAGCTTGATACGGGTAGCCTTGCGCAGTTTGCCATCGCCGCTTTCCATCTTGGACAGCGCAGCCTGGCTGATACCAACCTTTTCAGCCAGATCAGCCTGGGTCAGCCCCAGATATTCTCGCCAGGCCTTCAGCAGCGTCATGCCCTGCTTTATGTGCAGCCCAACAACAGCATGGGGGATACCGCTGTCAGGCACCCACGGCCCTTTTTGCCAAATGGTCTCAGCCTCTTTCGGGAATTCACGGGCAAAATCGGTAAAAGGCAGCACAACAAAAGCAGGAACGCCATCATGGCAAATGGTTTGCAGTCTAGTAAGTTCGATCATCGCGTTTTTTCACCTCTTCAATATGGATAATGCGGATAGCATCATCATTGCTGAAAAAGATCCGGTATCCACCAACCCTTAGTCGGTACGGGTAGTTATGGTTGGTCAACTTTTTAACATGCTTGACATCCGGGAAATCAGCAAGCCTTCCAGCCGCCTCATAAAGCGTGTCTCGTGTTTCTTTGTTGCCGACTTTGGCAAGCTGCTTGACCGCCTTGTTTTCCCACTTGACTCGGTACATAGACGCCTCATAACAAAAACATAACTAAATATCAACAAAAATCAAGATGAACACTGGCCGAAGGTCACATCATGGGTGCTTACGGCTTCCCGGTGTCCGAACTATCTGACTGATCCGGTGGAAGAAAAAGGCGATCCAGTACAACCTTGAACAGGTCATAACAGAGGCCGACAAGGCCAAGCATGGCCATTATCAGAAAGATACCCAACAGCACAAATATGACTATTGCAATAATGTCCATCATGACAGTTGAATTCCCCTCTAGCTGAACAGGTTTTCATTCAGCCCCTTGCTGTCTGTATCGCGCAAACTTCAAGGCAACCCAGGTAATAATGGCACTGATAAACCAAAAGAACAAAACTGCCCAGACATCGTGAGCAGAAAAAATCAATATACTGCCAGACACAAGCACAACAACAAGAGCTGCAGGTGATTTTTTGAAGGCCAGCACAAGGAACAGGAATACTGCGGTTGCTGCCAGGATGTAGAGCCCCGTTTGTGTGAAAAACAGCCCATAGATAACTGCAGAGGCAAGGGGGACACCTATAAACAGTAAAAAAATAAGTCCAGCAGTGGGGTCCTCCCTCGACAGTCCGTTTTCCGCTGTCGTGGTCTGACAGGAGACTGAACGATTTTTTATTACGGTTGCGCGAAAAGGGGATGCACCGGCAGTCAGCCTGCGCACCAGCCATAACAGCAGCGCCTCAATCAAAACCGTAACGAAACTGACAAAAAAGCAAGGAATCGCTATAAACAAAAACAGAACAGGAGATATGAACGCCATTACAACTATTGAAGCAAAAGGCTGCGGCGTCTGAGATGCCAGAGAGCAGGTAAAAGCCACCAGTATCAGCAGGGCATTGTAAATTGTGTGGGTTTCCAACCTGTCGGGAAATTCTAAGCTGTCCATACAGTTACCACCCTGTCAAGGCAAAGGCATTTTTATTTTCAAACCACCTGCCGCAGCACCACCCGTACCCGCTCCCATGTTGGCGCTGCTGGTTGCACCGCCGTGATGACTGCCTGCAAAGACACCTTCTG
The DNA here is from genome assembly GCA_002422265.1 of Geobacter sp. UBA6169. Classification (GTDB taxonomy): domain Bacteria; phylum Desulfobacterota; class Desulfuromonadia; order Geobacterales; family Pseudopelobacteraceae; genus Trichlorobacter. The sequence goes on along the minus strand of DIUB01000176.1, from coordinate 8,443 downwards.
GTCCAGCAGTGCCGCCGGAACGGTATTCAGATCACGCGGCAGATAGCCGATCATTGCGCCGTTTGGGGACTTCAGGGCAATGGCTTTGTCGTCATACCGGTTCCCAGGCTCCCGCGCCAACAGCAGGCGCGTGCCCGCAGACAGTGATGCGCTGACCTTTTGCTTCATTCCCTCATGATACTGAAAACCGGCAACATAAAACTCCACCAGATCAACTGTGCGCTCTTCAGCCTGAGCTGCCTGTACCTTTCCGGAAAGCGCAGCAAAAGGGGCCAGTCCCAGCATTTTCAGAAACAGTCTACGGTTTATCATGGCGTATCTCCTCATTTTACTTCATTTTCTGAAGCTGCAACGCCTCTCCCAACTCCCGTTCCACCATCTCAACCAGTTCCTGCGGCTCTTCCACCCGCACCAGCGGCAGCCAACGGTACACCCAGGGACGGATACCCAGTATCCCGTTGACGGTGAAGGTCATTTCCAGCGTGCCGTCTTCACGCACCCAGCTCTTCTGACTCTGATGCCAGGTTTTGCGGCTGACCGCCTGAACGGCTGCGCCATAAAAAACCAGCCTGACCTGCACCGGCTTGCCGCTGACAAACCGACCGAATGTTCCGTCGTGATCTTTGTCAGGCCTTATTGCAGGCGGGTCAAACTGTTCCGGCAGGGTCTTCAGCCCGCTAATCCGGTCCAGGGCAAAAGCGCGCAGTTCCTTGCGGGTATGGCAGTAACCGCGCAGGGTCCAGATGCCGTCGCCAAAGTAGAGGTACCAGGGATCTACCCGGCGTCTGGTTGTCTTACCGGTGCTGGCGGCATGATAGCTGAACTCAAGACCATGCCTGGTTACAATGGCATTGTTGATGAGCGCGAAGACATCATGAATATCTGCAGCAAAATCATCGGTGGCGATGATGATATGCTCCGGCAGCCCGTGACGCGGCGCGCTGAGTTTTTCCGCTATGCTCTGAATATCCTGCTCCAGCCCGCTGTGCATGCTTTTTAAGGATACCTTTGCCATCATAAGCGCCAAGCTTTCTGAGGCGGTCAGGTTCTGCCTGCGAAGGCTGTATCCTTCCGTAAATCGGTACGTCCCACGGCTTTTGTCAAAATAAATCGGAAAACCTGCCCCTTCCAGGGTTTGCAGATAGCGGAAACATGTACGCTCGCTTACCTCAAGCTGCTGCTGAATAAAACCTGGAGTTGTCGGCTGGCCTGCTTCAAGCCAGTTGAGTATTGAAATCAGCGCGTCAAATTTGTAGGACATTGAACACTCCTTGATGACATGGTTTCACACGAGACTGCCAACAGTATGGCAGTTTAAGCCATGGACAGTATCTGTTCAATCTTAAGTAGCAGCACAAGTGCTTACTGAGCCGTCAGCTTCATGCTGGACACCACAGGCTATGACCTTACTTATTTTTTCCTACGGTCTGCCTGTTCCGTCGATCCGCTGTAAACCGCCTGAATGCCGCTCTCACCGGTTGACAAGGCACGGTGAAGATGCTATGAGGTATCCATTTTATCCAAGTATTTCTTGACAGTTATCAATGGCGACCCGGTCAGCCGGGCAAGGGGTGTCCCCGTGAAGATGCTTAGTTTTTTCCGCAGTGTACCGGCATTTCTTGCCTGCCTGCTCCTTGTCACCCTCATCAGCACCACACCGCTCTTTGCCCAGGACACGGAAGATTCACGCATGTTTCTGGCCGGTTTTAACGCCTTTCAACAAAAATCATACCCTGAAGCCATCACCCGATTTGAAGAAGTATTGCAGAAATATCCTGAGAGTCCGCTGCGGGACATGACCCTGTTCTGGCTGGCCCGTTCCTACCACAAGGAGGGGAACCGCCCGTCAGCGGCCCGTTATATGGCCCAGTTTACCCGTGAATACCCGGATAACCCGCTTCGTAATACCGTGGATGACGACCTGCTGGCCCTTGCTGAACAATACCGTAAGGATGAAGGCAGCACCCCCCGGCTGGCCGTTGTCAAACCTGATCCGGCCCAGGCTGCAAAAGAGAAGGCCGAGCAGGAGCGGATCGCCCAGGCCAAAGCTGAAGCAGAGCGTCTGGCAAAAGCACAAGCAGATCAGGAAGCAGCAGAAAAGGCACGTATCCTGAAGGCCAAAGCTGAAGCGGAACGGATCGCCCGTGAAAAGGCCGAAGCCGAACGCCTGGCTGCCTTGAAAGCGGAAGAAGAGCGACAACGAGCCGCTGCAGAAGCAGAGCGCCTTGCAGCTCAGAAGGCGGAA
>DIUB01000176.1:0-6166 GCA_002422265.1 Geobacter sp. UBA6169 | reverse complement strand
GAAGAGGAGCGTCTGGCTGCCCTGAAGGCGGAACAGGAGAAACAACGTGCTGCTGCCGAAGCTGCCCGCATTGCCCAGGAGCAGGCAGCCAGGGCTGAAGCAGAGCGGTTAGCCAGAGAAAAGGCTGAGGCAGCGCGTTTGGCTGCCTTACAGGCGGAAGAAGAAAAGCTGTCCGCACAAAAGGCCCAGGAACAGCGCCGTGCATCGGAAAAAGCCGCTGCAGCGGCTGCAGCCCAGACAGAGCGTGAGCTTTCAGCAGCCCGCAAGGCTGAGGCAAGCCAGGCCGCTGCCGAGACTGCCCGCCAGGAGCGGGCACGGCTGAAGGAAAAGGCGGTTGCCGAATACAAGGGGATTCTGGAACGCTTCCCCGGTACAGCGGCAGCACGGACCGCCGAGGCACGGCTGAAGGCAATGGGGGTAGCGGTGGTTCTGCCGACCGCTGGCTCTGCGCAGCCTGTGGCTGCCCTTGACGGCAGCGGCGTTTCGCAAACCTTGAGCCTGGAAGTGGCCCAGTACGCTGCTTTCGAGTTTGAGCTGCAGACACCGGCCGCGCCGGTTGCCGTGGCTCGTCGCGCATCAATCCCCTTTGAACTGCAGAACCGGGGTAACGGTCAGGACCGTTTCTACCTGGGATCCGGCTTTCCGGCAGAATTCAACGCCCGTTTTGCTGCGGCAGCTTCCCCTGAGCAGGTCATCAACCAGACCCCTGAACTTGCACCGGGCGAACGCTTCAAAGGTCTGTTATACCTGCAAGTACCTCCTGCCACCATAGATGGACTCAGAATAGCCCATCCGATCAAGGCGGCTTCTCAATTCATGGCAGAGGCATCCCAGAGCCGGGTAGTCTCACTCAACGCTGCCGCCCCCCTGTTGCGTGCGGTGATCAAACCCTCCAAGACCGCTCTGCTGCCTGGTGAAAAGGTCGAGTACACCGTCACCCTGCTCAACATCGGTTCCCTCACTGCCGAAGAGGTGACCCTGCGACTCAACTTCCCGGCCCAGTACCAGCCGGTAGCCTATGAACCGGCCGGATTCCGCCAGGAAATGCAGGCAGCCCTGGTACAGGACGGGCTTACCCTGAAATCAGGCGAGAGCCGTACCTTCACCGTAGCCTTCCAACTCAAAGAGGAGGCATTGGCCAAGGAAGAGCTGATCGTACGTGCAGATCTGGTCAACAACGCACTGGAGACCAAGGGGTCTTTTCTCTCCAGTGCAGCCGTTGTACTGCCGGTCAGCCAACTGGCCCTGCGCATGGCTCATGAGCAGCTGACCGCAGTACCGGGCCAGACGGTCTACCTGCCGGTGCGACTCACCAACCGGGGTAACCGCTATGAGCAGATCAGCCTGACTGCTCATCCGGCAGCTCAGCAGAAGGTGACCATCTATCACGACCAGAACCGTGACGGCCTGCATCAGCCCGGTGAGCCGGAGGTGGCGTCGATCGGTCCGCTGGGCCCCAAGGAAGAGGCAGCCCTGCTGCTTGAGATCAGCACTCCCCGGGCCGCCCTTGACGGCGCTGTTGAAAAGCTGGCCATCACCGCAACAACAGAACCGGGCAAACAGAATGCTGTTGCAACGGCCGAGACCCGCTTTACCTATTCACGTCCGGTACTGCAGCTGGCCATGAAGGGGCGCGAAGGCCGGATGGTACCCGGTGAGCTGCTTACCGTTGACTTTGACATCCTGAACCAGGGATCAAACCTGGCCAAGCAGGTGGAGATGGAAGTGACCTGGCCTGACCAGGTGGAGCTGGTAACCGCCAGCCAGACTGCGGGCCAGTCAACCTCCGGCAACTCACTCTGGCGTTTCAATGAGCTTGGTGCCGGAGAGAAACGGGTGATCAAGGCATCATTCCGGATCAAATCAGGTACTGGTGTCGGTACCGGCGTACAACTGAAGAGCAGGCTGACTTACCAGGATCAAGCAGGAAACAGGTACTGATATGGATTGCAAGGGATTTACTGCCGTAATGATCGTTCTTCTGCTGGCCGGCGCCTCGCATGGTGCTGACTTTCTCTATACCCCCCAGCCGGCAGCTGCTGCGCCTGCAGACACCGAAGGCATTCTGGTGCGCGAGGTAACGGTCAAGCGTGGCGACACCCTCTCGCACCTGGCCAAGCAGTACACGGGACGTGGCCATTACTATCCCCAGATCCTGCTGTTCAACGCCATCAAAAACCCGCACCGGATCTATCCGGGGCAGGTGGTGCGGGTGCCGCTGGCACACAAAGCTGCTGCTGCCGTTCAATCGCCCGCAGCAGCAGCTGAGCAGACTATCGAAACGGTTCCTGCAGCAGTCGCTGAACAAACCGTAAAAAAGTCAAAACGCAGCAGCAAAAAATCAGACGACAGATCACACCGGACCACACCGGCCACAGCAGCAGAACGTGCAGCCTACAACGCGGCCCAGGCCGCCTTTGCGCGCGGTGATTGCAACCGTGCCATCGCCCTGTTCGACCGTTTTATTGCACGCTACCCATCCTCGGCCCGCATTGCCGAGGCCACCCTCAATCGGGCCGAGTGCTACCTGAAGCTGTCCGGCAACTGACCAGCAGCAGATTCACCATCAAAAAACGCGGGGGCTCCGTAATCGGGACCCCCGCGTTTTTTGATGCCATACTGACTCCTACCGCTTTTACGCAGCTCTGCTACCCGATTTTAAACCAAGAGAGGGTACGCCTTGAATTGGGACAGGAATAACTTGTAGGGCTGATGCAGTTCAATAACCTGATTTACATGTATCAACACCAGCGACGTCTGGAGAATCCGCCTGATCAGGCGGATTCTCCTTGTGAAAGCGCCTTGGCGTCGAACCCGAAACGGGCTGCAAACAGTGACAGGATCACGGCAACAGCCAGACTGGTGACGATCAGCCCCAATGAAAGAGTGATCGGCACATGGATCCCCAGCATGATCAGTATCATCTTGATGCCGACAAACGCGAGGATGAACGAAATGCCGTACTTGAGATAAATGAACATCCCCATGACACCGGCCAGCAGGAAGTAGAGCGACCGTAACCCCATGATGGCAAAGACATTAGATGTCAGTACAATAAATGGATCAAGGGTGATGGCAAAGATGGCCGGTATCGAATCCAGGGCAAAGACCAGATCGCTGCTTTCAACCACCAGCAAGACCATGAACAGCGGACTGGCAACCCAGATTTTAAGACGTCGGGTCACGAACCAGTCCCCCCGGATCTTCTTGGTCATTGGTATAAATTTCCGGGCCAGCCGCACCAGCGGATTCTTGTCCGGCTCCATCTCGTGGCTGGGGCCGAAGGCCATCTTCCAGGCAGTGTAGAGCAGGATTGCGCCAAAGATATAGAACAGCCACTGGAAGCGCTGTAAAAGCTCCGCACCGATGAAGATGAAGACCACCCGCATGATCAGTGCTCCCAGGATGCCCCACTTGAGTACTCGGGCCTGCAGCTCGCCCCGCACCCCGAAGACCGTAAAGATCATAATGAAGACAAACAGGTTGTCCACCGAAAGGGACTTCTCGATCAGATAGCCGGTCAGGAATTCCAGAGCCGGCTGTTTGCCCATCATGATGTAAATGCCGACATTGAAGGCCAAAGCCAACCCAACCCAGACAATGCTCCAGGTCAGCGCCTCTTTAAATGAAACCTGGTGGCTCTTGCGGTTCATGCCCAGGTCGATGGCCAGCATAATGACCACCAGCAGGGCAAAGGCACTCCACAATATCAACGAAGCTGTCATAGTTGTATAATCCTTTCTGTGTGTACAACGCGCGGTTAATCAAAGTCGAACAGCTCGCTCAACAGCGATTTCTTTTTCTTGTAGGAGTGACCGTAGTGCCGGTCCTTGCCGTGGTGGTGCCGGTACTGCTGATGTGGTGGTTGCTGATTGGTCATGATCGGTGGTGAAGCCGTAGGCATACTGTCATGTGACACCGAACGCTCGACCATCTTGTCCAGTTCCCCTCGGTCGAGCCAGACACCGCGACAATGGAGGCAGTAATCAATCTCGATACCCTGGCGTTCAGTCATAATCAGACGGGTGTCGCTACAGACGGGGCATTGCATGGGTACATCACCTTTCTTACGGTTGGTCGTAGTGGCACGGGGAAACGAAAAAGACCTTTACCCCCAGCTTGTTCACTGTGGGTAAAGGTCTTGTTGACAGTCTGCACTGTCCCGTTTCCGAGCATTTCTGCTGTATTGACGAAAACGGGTCGGCCTTGTCTCCGGCCGATAACTACTCCCCTTCACTGAGATACGCTATACCGTTAAACAATAATGGGTGTCAATAACCCATTCAAGGCTAGTGATCAATGGCCTTGGCCATGCCCAGACCGGTGTTCTGGCGGACATAGATCTCGTCCCACATCTCCTCTGCCCTGCGGCAGGGGAAGGCCAGGGTAGCCAGAATGGCAGCCATGAAGCCCAACGGGATGGAAACAATACCAGGGTTCTTCAGGTTGAAAAGTGGCTTGGACAGGCCGACCATCGATTTACCGCCACGGTTCTTGGCTTCTTCTGCTCTCTTGGCTTCGATGGTCTTGAGGGTCTTCTCCATTGCCTCAGGCTTAACCTTACCTTCTGCAATCTCCTTCTCCAGCTTGGTGTAGGCTGTCTTGGCGTTGTTGGCAACAACGTCGGGATAGGTCATGTTGGGTGAGACCATCACAAGACCGATAGAGGCAACAGTCCCAACCACCATACCGGCAATAACACCGGCGGTATTGAACTTCTTCCAGAACAACGACATCACAACAGTCGGAAGGTTGCCGGAGGAGGCAACGGCAAAGGCGAGAGCCACCAGGTGAGCAACGTTCTGCTTCTCGGCAGCGATACCGATGATGATGCCGACAGCACCCACCACAAAGGAGGTGGTGCGGGCAGCAAATACTTGCTCTGACTGTGAAGCATGGCCGTCTTTGATCACGTTGACGTAGATGTCGTGGGCAATGGCAGCGGAGGCAGCCAGCACCAGACCGGAGACCACGGCCAGGATGGTGGCAAAGGCCACGGCACACAGGAAGGCCAGCAGCAGGTCTCCGATGAACGGCGAGAACTCGGAGCCCAGGGTCTTGGCCAGCATCATGGCAGCCATGTTGCCGCCGGCATCAACGGTACGGATGCCTTGCGGAGAGAGGTGGATGGCAGCGCCAAAGCCCAGCAGGGTGGTCAGGATGTAAAAGGAGCCGATGATGAACATGGCAACAATAACCGACTTGCGGGCAGCCTGCGCCGTGGGCACGGTGAAGAAGCGCATCAGGATGTGCGGCATACCGGCAGTACCCAGCACCAGCGCCATACCCAGCGAGATCTGGTCCAGCGGGTTGGTCAGGAACAGGCCCGGCTCAAGGAAGCGCTGACCGGCATCGGCCGTGGCTGTTCCGGCTGCGCTCTCTTTCAGGTAGATCGGCAACAATTTGACATGGTCGATGATCTTCTCATTGGTGGCGATATCAGTGAAGAACTGGAACGGGCTGAAGCCGGACTTGACGGCAACCAGAAGCGAAAGCAGACCTGCACCGGTCATCAGCAGGCCGGCCTTGATAATCTGCACCCAGGTGGTGGCGGTCATGCCGCCGAACACAACATACCCGACCATCAGGATACCAACGCCGATGATGGCCACTTTGTAGTCAACACCCAGCAGCAGCTGCATCAGCTTGCCGGCACCAACCATCTGGGCGGTCAGGTAGAAGGTGGAGACGGCAACCGTCGATAGTGCAGCCACGGCGCGCACCGGCTTGGGCGAGGTACGGAAGGAAAGGATGTCACCCAGGGTGTACTTGCCGGCGTTACGGCAAGGCTCGGCCACGATCAGCAGCACGGTGATGTAAGCAACCAGCCAGCCCACCGAGTACATGAAGCCGTCATAACCGTACAGGGAGATCATGCCGGAAATACCCAGGAACGAGGCAGCCGACATATAGTCGCCGGCTATGGCCCAGCCGTTCTGGGTTCCGGTGATGCCGCCACCGGCAGTATAGAAGTCAGAGGCCGACTTGGTCTGCTTGGCTGACCAGACCACCACGCCCATGGTGGCACCAATGATGATCAGGAAGATCGGAATCGTAACCTTGGGGTTGGCCTTCAGGCTTGCCTTGGCATCTTCTGCCTTGACCGGAGCAGCAGGCTTGGCAGCGTCAGCAGCAGCCGGTGCGGCAACGGCAGGTTGGTTTTCAG
>DIUB01000032.1 GCA_002422265.1 Geobacter sp. UBA6169 | reverse complement strand
AGGCTGTTTTCTTGTGGTGCAGCTCAATAAACTTGGGATTCTGAGCTATCGCTGACCAGTTGTACGTCTTTTCCGCCATGATTGTGTACTCCTTTCCAGTGAGATTAGTGGGAAATCAAGCTGTTTCAGGGTGCAAACACTACAAAATACCTCCTTTCATCATTTAAAATCCCAATGCTTTCACACTATGCCGACGCCTTTACATAGCCGAATTTCATGGAAAGCAGCTCAGCAGCATATTGCATTGCAGGTATGATCTCCTGTTCCAGACGGTCCTGAACCATGCGAAACGTCGGCGCGAGCATCGTCAGGGCTCCAATTACCTTTCCGGCATAATCCCTGACGGCAACTGCTACGCTGCAGATGTCTTGTCCCAGTCCACCAGCTTCAATAGCGACACCTCGCTGACGGATTTCCTGCAGTTCTAAAAGCAGCTTGTCCAGATCCTTGATCTCTTTTTTGTTCCACCACCTCCGTCCCTTTCTTTCCACAATCTCCATTGCACTCATGGCCGTAATTGCCTTGCCGGCTGCGTTGGTAAAAAAGGGAAATCGATAGCCAACCATCGGCGCTGTCTTGATTCTCTGCAGCGAGTCAACCATATCGAGAAACAGCACCTCATCATCGCTCATGACCGTGATGTAGATCGCCTCATCGAGCTTTCGCGCCAGATCTTCCATAACCGGGTGTGCAAGCTTCAACAGGCTGTTGCTGTTCAGTATGCTTTGCGACAAAACATAGGCGCCATAACCCAGCTGACATTCGCCTGTGACATCGTCATGCATAACCAGTTGACGTGCCTGGAGAATATCGAGCAGGCGCAGCACCCTGGTCTTGGGCACCTTAAGTCGTTTTGCCAAAACCGGCACGGTCATGTGCCCGGTTGCCCTGGCAAGAATATCGAGCAGATCAAACATCTTGTCGTTATCTTTCACAGTATATACGTAACGTTGTTTATCCATTTTTATCTCCTTACATCAGATAGATATATCATCAGAACAAGCAACAGACACCATTGGTTCGGCGAATTTGGTACGTTGTTCTATATAGTGTCAATATTTATTTTGAACCCTTGTTCTGCTTGAGTTTTAGCTATTAAAATCAAACTGTTATATGAAAAAAATTTTCTGTTTTGCTGGTTCTGCAATAATTGCATCTGCATGCGTTTTTTATGGCAGCTGACACGTTACCAGGACTCCTCGAAACAGGGATAATCACCGCAAACGGAGCACAAAACTTCAACCAGACTAGATACCCAAAAGACGTTTGCACGGGGTCAGGCAGGGAAACAGTCACAAGGTTTCAGCATCACGGAATCGTTCTTTATGCTTTTTTTATGTATAGTGACCCCATTTTTACTCCTCTCAATCAGCAGTCTGTGCCTATAGTCAGTTACGCAGAATGAGGGTGGGGAGATTATGCGGGAGCAGACGATGGGATTTACTCTCCAACAAATACAACATGCTGCATCTTCACGTTTCGTTCACCATCTAGCAGCCCTCATAGCACTTGGCGCAGCAACCGTGCTGTGCGAACTGCTGAGCCCGTTCTTGCTACATATCAACCTGCTGATGATTTATCTGGTCACGGTTGTTATTGCCGCTCTCAACCTGCACCTGCAATCCGCGTTGGTTACGGTTGTAGGCGGTGCCCTGATCTATAACTACCTGTACATAGCCCCTCGCTATGCATTTAATTTTGAGGAAAAGGAGTACCTCGCCACCTTCTTCGGGTTCCTTGTTACCGGCGTTGTCATCAGCTCTCTGACCAAGCACACCCGGGACAAGGGTATGATGCTTGAACTCCGCGAGGCAGAGACGGCAAACCTGTATGAACTGAGCCGAAAACTGGCGGCAGCCTGTACCAGTCAAGACATCGCGGATGCCGTAATCAACACCATTGAAGGGTGCAGCAAAAACCGGGCTGCACTGTTTCTGGAGATTGACGGCCGATTACGACAAACAGCCACCAGCAGTGATCTGCTGATCACCCAGGAGCAGAGGCAACTGATAACGAAGGCCTTTAAAGAGGCCGCGACAAGCGAATCCGGCTATCAGTATGGCAACAGCCTGTACTGTGAACCGATCAGAACACCGTCCCGCGTCATTGGTATCCTGGTCATCAATGCAGAGTGGAGTCAGGAGTCAACACCCGACCACCACAGACGCCTGATTGCCTCCTGTGCCGACCAGGCCGGCATGGCCCTGGAACGGGTGCGACTTGTCCATGAAACCGAATTGGCCAACAATGAAATGGCCCGTCAGAAACTGGAACGGGCCCTGCTCAATTCAGTGTCACATGACTTGCGGACACCACTGGCAACCATAACCGGCGTCATCAGCAGTGTACTTGACGAAGGAGAGCTTCTGGATTCGTGGACACGGAATGAACTGCTCGAAAATGCACGCGCCGAGGCGGAACGGCTAAACTGCTTTGTAGGCAAACTGCTCGATATAACAAGGCTACAGGCCCACGCGGTAGTACTGAAGATTGAATTGTGCGATGTGCAAGATTTGATCGGATGCGCCTTAACGGCTATGCAGCGCCTGCTTCAGGGGCGACAGGTGCAAATCAGCCAGGCTGAAGGATTGCCGCTGGTGCCGATGGATATGGTCCTGATGAACCAGGTGCTGGTCAATCTGCTTGATAATGCACATAAGTATTCGCCTCCGGACAGGCCGATACAGATTGCAGCACGCTGCAATGAAGGCCAGCTGGTGCTCCAGGTCATTGATCAGGGCCCGGGCGTGCCGGAACATGAGCTCGTGAAAATCTTTGATAAATTTTATCGCATCGCAATACCGGAGGGGATCAAGGGAACCGGCCTGGGACTTTCCATCTGCCATGGGATTGTTGAAGCGCACGGCGGTAGTATTTACGCAGAAAACCTGCAGAGCGGCGGGTTCTGTATCACCATTCATCTGCCGTTGCAGCAGTCAAACCATGCAGGAGATGCCGCATGATCGTTCGTCACTCCGACACCAACCAACCCCGTATCCTGGTGGTTGATGACGAAGTTGCAATCCAACGTTTCCTGCGTACCGTGCTGGGGGCCAAAGATTTTCAGCTCTGCACGGCCGCAAGCGGCCAGGAGGCGCTGCAGGCGGCAGCACTGTTCAAACCTGATATTGTGCTGCTTGATCTGGGATTGCCTGATATGGACGGCGTCGAGGTACTCAAGCGTCTACGGGAGTGGTCAGATGTCCCTGTTATTGTGCTTTCCGTGCGCGAACGGGAAGATGACAAAGTACAGGCCCTTGATGCCGGTGCTGACGACTATCTCACCAAACCGTTCGGCATGTCAGAATTACTGGCCCGAGTACGTGCAGCATTACGACGGACAGTACAGCAGACGGTTGAACCGCTGTTTGTTGCAGATGATCTCGTCGTTGATCTGAGCTGCCGCAAGGTAACGCTTGCGGGCAAAGAGGTACAGCTGACGCCCACTGAATACGATCTGCTGCGACTGTTGGTCACCCATGCCGGCAAGGTGATCACGCACAACCAGATCCTGAAACAGCTTTGGGGTGTTGCCTATATAGATCAGCCGCAGGTGCTGCGGGTCAACATCAGCAATCTTCGCCGCAAGCTGGAGACTGATCCGACACGGCCGCATTATATCATAACCGAGCCAGGGGTCGGGTACCTGCTGCGGGTAGCTCCCTGACACCGGCATTGAATCTAGGTGCATTCAACAGACCAGCACCATTACGCAAATAGAAAGAGGGTAGTACGGAATGGAACAGTATGCTGTGTTTTTCTCTCTGGCCTGCGCCGTAGCAGCTGTTGTCTATGGCCTTGTTTCAACCCGATGGATTCTGGGATTACCCCAGGGTAACGACCGGATGAGGCAGATTGCCGCAGCCATTCAGGAGGGGGCCGGCGCCTACATGAAGCGCCAGTACACCATCATTGCCGTGGTCGGAATGGGTATGTTTATTGCCCTGGCCGCCGGCCTGGGAATGAAGACCGCCGTCGGTTTTGCGGTGGGTGCCGTCTTCTCCGGCCTGACCGGTTTTATCGGCATGTTCGTATCAGTACGGGCCAACGTTCGCACCACCGAGGCAGCCAAATCCGGCATCCACAAGGCCCTTGATGTTGCCTTCAAGGGGGGTGCCATCACCGGTATGCTGGTGGTCGGTCTGGGTCTGCTGGGTGTGGCCGGTTATTATTTTATTCTGCAAAAGCTGATGCCAGGTGCACCGGTCAAGGATGTGGTCAGCCAGCTGGTCGGTCTGGGTTTCGGCGGCTCGCTGATCTCGATCTTCGCCCGTCTGGGGGGCGGTATCTTCACCAAGGGGGCTGACGTGGGCGCTGACCTGGTGGGCAAGGTTGAGGCCGGTATCCCTGAGGACGATCCCCGTAACCCGGCCGTAATTGCCGACAACGTGGGTGACAATGTGGGTGACTGCGCCGGTATGGCCGCCGACCTGTTCGAGACCTATGCCGTAACCCTGATAGCTGCCATGCTGCTGGGAGCCATCGCCTTCACCAACAACAGTGCTGTTGTCAGTTATCCCCTGATTCTGGGCGGTGTCTCCATTATCACCACCATCATCGGCACCTTCTTTGTCAAGCTGGGAGCCAGCCAGAAGATCATGCCGGCCCTGTATGAAGGCCTGATCGTCTCCGGCGCCCTTGCAGCAGTAGCCTTCTATTTTGTAACGATCCAGATGTTCCCGGCCGGCATCACCAATTCCGCTGGTGAGACCTACAGCGCCAACAGCCTGTTCATCACCGCACTGGTGGGCCTGGCCGTAACCGGCGCCATCTTCTGGATTACCGAATACTACACCGCAACCGAGTACGGCCCGGTCAGACATATTGCCCAGGCTTCCACCACCGGCCACGCCACCAACATCATCGCCGGCCTGGGAATCTCCATGAAGTCCACCGCCCTACCGGTGATCGTGATCTCTGCCGGTATCATCGTTGCCTTCAAGTACGCCGGTGTGTACGGCATTGCCATTGCAGCCGTTTCGATGCTGTCGCTGACCGGTATCGTGGTTGCCATGGATGCCTATGGTCCGATCACCGATAACGCCGGCGGTATTGCCGAGATGGCTGAGCTGGACGACTCGGTCCGCGCCGTAACCGACCCGCTGGATGCGGTTGGTAACACCACCAAGGCCGTTACCAAAGGCTATGCCATCGGTTCTGCCGGTCTGGCTGCCGTAATCCTGTTCACCTCCTATGTGGACGAGCTGAAGCTGGTGGGCAAGTCCATCGACTTCAACCTGGCTGACCCGTACGTTATCGTTGGTCTGTTCATCGGCGGCATGCTGCCCTACTACTTTGCTGCCCAGTGTATGGAAGCAGTCGGCAAGGCCGGCGGTGCGGTGGTTGAGGAGGTCCGGCGCCAGTTCCGTGAGATCAAGGGGATCATGGAAGGCACCGGCAAGCCGGACTACGCAGCCTGCGTGGACATCGTGACCAAATCAGCCTTGAAGGAGATGGTGATACCCGGTATCATTCCGATTGCTGCACCGGTCATTGTCGGCTTTACCCTGGGCCCTAAGGCTCTGGGAGGCGTAATCGTCGGCTGTATTGTCACCGGCATCTTCGTGGCCATCTCCATGACCACCGGTGGTGGTGCCTGGGACAACGCCAAAAAGTACATTGAAGACGGCTATTGTGGCGGCAAGGGTGGCGAGGCCCACAAGGCTGCCGTTACCGGAGACACCGTGGGCGACCCGTACAAGGACACCGCCGGTCCGGCAGTCAACCCGATGATCAAGATCATCAACATCGTGTCGCTGTTGATCGTGCCGCTTTTGAGCAAGATGTGAAAGGAGAGGGCATACCAATGAACAGACCGCAGCTCATACTGACCGTACCAACCGGCAACCTGACTGCTACCAGCCTGGGGGTCGAGGGATTGGCCCGCCATCGTAGCCCCGGATCAGGCAAGCATTTCCACGGTAGAAGCATCCTTATCAGCCTGAAGACCGATGGGGCCGTACCTGGTTTCACCTTCCTTGATGAAGGAGGGTGGCGCAATGCTCAACATGACGCTGCGGCTGCCCTGGCCGGCGTCAGCAAAGGCAGCCGCACCAAGACCGCCCTCTCCTGCCATGCCTTCAGCTGTACCCCGATCACCGCCTACGAAAGCTGCAATCTGGTGAAGACCGGTGGGGCAACACTCCCGTTATCAGCTCCCAGCCGACTGGCCGACTACAGTCAGCATGACTGTCATGGAGAGATGAGCCCGGACGACATTGCCACTATCATCGGACGTTCTTCCGTTACAGCACGCACTCCCCGCCTCTATATGGTTATCAGTCCGGTCCAGTTTCTGATGATGTCAAACCTGACACCTGAGGAGTACGGCTGGTACACCACCCACCGCCCCGGCAAGATGGTCCGCCAGATTATGTTTACAGAGATCCGCACCGAGCAACCGCATATCGCGGCGCTCAGCCGCTTCACTGAAGCACGGGAGGTATTGCAGCAGGACCGCAACAAAAAGACCAAGACCATTGTGTTCGACAACTGCCTGAACCGGATTCCCTTTCAGGAATGGGTAGGCTATCGGGACGGCAGGCAGGGGGGGCTGTACTTTGGAGATCGCAGTGGACTGATCATCTATCCATTTCCTCAGGAGATCCCGGCGTCCTGGCACCGCCAGGAAGGGTAAATCAGTCGGTAATTCGACGGGTACGTTATGCTTCATAAGAAAAAAAGTACATTAATTGTTGATGAAACCGTCCACAATCTGAGACGTCTGTTCCAGGCCGTTAACGAACAGTCAAAACACGCAGTCCATGATAGCGGTTTGAGCGGTTCTCAACTTTGGGCGATCAATATTCTTTTTGAAAAATCCGGTCAAAGACTGACCATTTCACATCTGGCCCAGCAGATGTGTATGAACAGCTCAACGGTTGTACGGCTGACTGATGGGCTTGAACTGAAAGGATTCGTACAACGGGAACGCTGCACAACCGACCGCAGGGTCGTATATGTCCGCCTGACTGAGCAAGGGAACACCTTGGTCAGACAAGCCCCCGATGTTGCGCAACATGCACTGGTGAACGGGCTGAAGAGTCTCTCGGAAAACAGGTTGGCTGCCGTTGCAAGCGGGATTGCCAAACTGGTACATATTATTGAGGCGCAAAAATATGTTGCCTGAGTTGAATCTGCGTTGAAAACACCCCTTTTTCACAGTTGCAGTCACCCGGCGTTGCATGCCTTGATGGGAGAGACCATTGGCTGGTCCAAGGCCAATCTTCAATACCGATCCTGATATGCTACGTTTTCATACTTCTTCAGGCCCAAAGCCGTAGGGGAGTCCGCAATGAAACACGTTGAAACACACCTCGAACGTATGATCTTCGCCAGCCGCTGGCTGTTGGTGCCGTTCTATATCGGTCTCATCCTTGCTCTCGCCCTGCTGTTGGTTAAGTTCGTCAAAGAATTTTTTAATTTTGTTCCACTCGTATTCACCGGAGAGGGAGGCGATATCATCATCGGCGTCCTCACCCTGGTCGATGTGGTCATGGTAGCCAACCTTCTGATTATCATAGTTTTTGCCGGTTACCAAAACTTCGTGTCCCGCTTCGACGCTGACCAGCATGAGGACTGGCCGGCCTGGATGGGGCATGTCGGCTTTGCCGAACTGAAGATGAAGCTGATCGGCTCCATCGTCGCCATCTCCGGTATCGAGCTGCTCAAAGCCTTCATGCATGTTGAGAACCTGACCAATGATCAAATGGCCTGGAAAGTAGGCATCCACATAACGTTCGTAGCCTCTGGTGTGCTGTTCGCAGTCATGGACCGAATCAGTGCCGGCAAGGGCGGGCATGACATTCACTAAATAAGGTCTGCCCCGGTCAGCTTGGCAGTGCCTTGAAGAACCGAATACATGCCCTGCAGCGCCCTAAATAACAGGCATGCACTTCAGGGCCAGGTGATCACAAACCCGCGCAACCGCCCCCCCTGGGCATCCCGGTACTGGACCAGTTGCAAGCCGGCCACCTCACCGCGCCTGATTTCATAGCCTTCCTTCACTTCCGACGACGTTGGCCGCATGGCTGTTGCCCCGGCCAGCTCCTTCAGCACGCTGGTATAGAACGACTCCTGAATACCGGCACCACTGCGGTCGATGATCTGCACTGCCTTGATGCTGCCGTCAGCCTCCCTGAACACCCGATGCTCACTGGTGGCCCCCAGATAGAGCTCCCAGCCGGGATGCTGTTTCCCGTAGGCGGGATCATGCCCGTCACGGGGCACAAAGCCGGGCAGGTTTCGGGGCCGTCCTCCTCCGTGGGATGCCAGGTTCTGACGAGCCGCATCTGTTGCACTCGTGCCGATTATGCCGGAGGAGACAGGCTGCTGAACTGTTGATGCGCCGGTGATTGCCGTCTCAGGCTGTTCAGCAGGTGTCTTGCCGGCACGATACTGCACCACACTTACAGCCAGCACCAGCACCAGGGTGGCCCCGACCAGCAGTGGTGCTGTCCGACGGTACCAGGGCTGGACAATGTCGGAGTCCGCAATCAGATAGGGCATCTGGTGCAGATCTCTGCGTACCGGCGGTTCTTCAAAAACCTCCTGTGGAGCAGGCTGCAGCAGGTGATCCGTCCCCTGCTGCTCCAGCTGCAGACTGAACTCTGAAACAATCTTCCGGCCGGGCCGTCTGGGCAGTTCGTAGACCAATGGCGTTTCAGGCGGTTCCTCATTTTCTTGCGACAGATCAACCGGCAAGGCCAGCGGAAAGGTGGCGCCTGTCTGCTGATCACCAGCCCCTGATGAAATCTGCGCCTCATCAGGCATCGCCGGCTTTGCAGGATCAGGTGCACAAGCATCAGTCTCAGGAGACAGCGGCCTCTCCTGGTGGCCGGCTAATCCGGTCAGCCGCACAATGGTCTGTTCCAGCTGAGCATCATCCAGGGCCGGGTCAAGGATGGCGTCAAATCTGGCGGAAAGTTCCACATCCAGCGCCTCTGAGGTACTGATCAGCACAAAACGGGTCTTGCGGCCTCCCAGGCGGGATTTGAGATGCTTATGCAGGATATCGGCCGACAGCCCGGAAAGCCGGTTCTGAAAGATCACCAGATCCGGCCTGCGACGATCCAGATCTTCAATGCCGCGGTGGATATCATTGACCAATGTCAGGCCGGGGCAGACCAGGGCAACCCGTTCAAACAGTGCGGTCATACGCGGTATGTCGGTAATTACCAGTAGTTCCATGGCAGCTCCCCAAAAGTGGGCACATACTACGTTATGAAGCGGCTGCAGGCAACAGGGAATCATCCCTTTCCCTTGCCATCTGCAAAGGCTATCAGGTAAGATTCTTGACCATTCCACTGACTGAGGTATCACATGCTTTCGCCAGAGATTATTGATGAACTTCGTGCCGTTGTCGGAGCTGACAACGTTGCCACTGAGAAGCAGGATCTGATCTGCTACGGTTATGATGCCACCCAGATGGAGTTTCTGCCCGAGGCGGTAGTCCATCCGGCCAATGCCGAGGAGACTGCTGCCGTATTGCGGCTGGCCAATCACTACCGCTTTCCGGTCTTTCCCCGTGGTGCCGGCAGCGGCTTCACCGGCGGCGCCCTGCCCAAGACCGGCGGTGTGGTGCTGGTGACCACCCGCATGAATCGGATCTTGAGGATCGATACCGAAAACCTGATCGCCGAGGTGGAGCCGGGCCTGGTGACCGAAGATTTCCAGAAGGCGGTGGAAAAGCTGGGGCTGTTCTACCCGCCTGATCCGGCATCACTCAAATTTTCCACCCTGGGGGGCAATGTGGCCGAGAATGCCGGCGGCCCCCGTTGTGTCAAATACGGTGTCACCAAGGATTTTGTGATGGGGCTGGAGGTGGTGCTGCCCACCGGTGAAATCATCCGCACCGGCACTGAGACTTACAAGGCGGTGGTTGGCTACGACCTGACCCGACTGTTGTGCGGCAGTGAGGGAACTCTGGGGGTGATCACCAAGATCATTTTCAAGCTGTTGCCGCTGCCTGAGGCAAAAAAGACCATGCTGACCATCTTTGATTCCATTGATGGTGCTGCCAAAGCGGTCTCCACCATCATCGGCGCCAAGATCATCCCCACCACCCTGGAGTTTATGGATTATGCGACCCTGCAGTGTGTGGAAAAGCGGTTCAGCCTGGGGATTCCGCCGGAAGGCCGGGCCGTGCTGTTGATCGAGGTGGACGGCGAGAAAGAGCTGACTGAAAAGCAGGCAGCCCGTATTCATGAGCTGATCAAGCCGCTGGGGCTGGTGCAGTTCCGGGCAGCCAAGGACAATGCCGAGTCCGAGGCACTCTGGAAGGTGCGGCGGCTGGTGTCCCCCTCCCTGCGGGATGTCAACCCCCACAAGTATAACGAAGATATCGTGGTGCCCCGCAGCAAGGTGCCGGTAGTAATCCGCGAGATCGAGAAGATCCAGCAGAAGTACGATATCCCGATTGTCAACTTTGGTCATGCCGGCGACGGCAACATCCATGTCAACGTGATGATCAACAGGGAGATTCCCGGCCAGGAGGAAAAAGCGGAAGCGGCACTGAAGGAGATCTTTCAGGCTGCCCTGGATCTGAACGGCACCATGTCCGGCGAACATGGCGTAGGGCTGGCCAAGCAGCCGTACATCGAGATGGAGCTGAATCCGGTCCAGATACGGACCATGCAGTCGATCAAGCTGGCGCTGGATCCCAACAACATTCTCAACCCGGGAAAGATCTTTCCCTGGAAGGACACGCCCCATGCCGCAGCATGATGATCAGAAGGAACTGCAGGAGGCATCGCTGGTTGGCAGAATCCTGTCACTGGAAGCGATTCTGATGCTGATGGGGGTGGTCTCACTGCTCTATGGCCTGATCAAGGGCTCGATGATGAACATCTTCTGGGGCGTGGTGATCATCCCTGGTGTATTCCTGCTGCACAAGGTGCGCAAAAAAGACTGGAAGGCCCATTGGGCTGCCCTGGAAGAACAGAAACGCCTGATGCAGCAGCGGGAAGAGGAGCGCAAACGCAATGGGCAATGAACCGCTGATCGTGCTTGCCTCTGCCTCCCCCCGCCGCTCTGAGCTGCTGGAACTGGCCGGAATCAGTTTTCGGACGGCACCGGCCGATATCCCGGAAGAGCCGCTGCCCGGTGAAGAGGCGCTGCCCCATGCCCTGCGGCTGGCAGAAGAAAAGGCCCGCACCGCAGCCGGTCGTGAAGCAACCGGCCGCTGGTTCATCGGTGCCGACACCATTGTGGTGCTGGATGGACGGATCATGGGCAAACCGGTGGACGATCAGGATGCCTACCGGATGCTTGCTGATCTGTCCGGTAAAACCCACCAGGTAGTTACCGCCTATGCTGTGTATGATCGGCAGACCGGTTCCTGTGTGACCGAGGCAATCCAGACCGGCGTACGCTTCAAACAGCTGACTGACCATGAAATCAACGCGTACATCGGCACCGGTTGTCCGCTGGACAAAGCCGGGGCCTATGCCATCCAGGGAGGGGCCGCCCATTTTGTGCGGGAGATACACGGCTCCTACACCAATGTAGTGGGGCTGCCCACCTGTGAATTGATTGAAACCCTGCACAGACTGGGGGTGCCCCTGCCATGACGGTCATTGCCCACAACCTTGCTGCTGTGCTGCATCGTATCCGTACAACCTGCCAACGCTGCAACAGAGATCCTCAGACCGTTCGCCTGGTGGCAGTCTCCAAGCTGCATCCGGCAGAGCTGGTGGCCGAGGCAGCGACAGCCGGCCAGACCCTGTTTGGTGAAAACTATGTGCAGGAGTTGTGCGACAAGGCAGGCCGGATCACCACGCCGGTGCAGTGGCACCTGATAGGCCATCTGCAGAGCAACAAGGTCAAGTACTTGCCCGGTATCGTCAGTATGATTCATACGGTAGACCGGTACTCCCTTGCCCAGGAAATCAATCGCCAGTGGCACGACAAAACCGGGGTTCCCTGCGACATACTGGTGCAGGTCAATGTCTCCGGCGAATCCACCAAATCCGGTACCACTGCTGATGAGGCAGTGGCACTGGTCCGTCAGATTGCCGGGTTGCCGTTTGTGCGGGTGCGGGGATTGATGACGATGCCGCCGTTTTTTGATGATCCTGAAGGAGCCCGCCCCTATTTCCGTGAGCTGCGGCAACTGGCAGAGCAGATAAGGGATGCTGCAATCGAAGGGGTAGCCATGGAGGAACTCTCCATGGGGATGTCCGGTGATTTTGAGGTAGCGATTGAGGAAGGGGCCACCCTGGTACGGGTAGGCACGGCCATCTTTGGTGAAAGGTAGGTACCGGCTATGAAACCGTTGATCCTGATTGCAGTATGGTTACTTCTGCCCCTGTCGGCCGGGGCGGCCACCTATTCCTGGACTGATCGGTCCGGCACGGTGCATTTTACCGATGACATTGGAGCCGTTCCGAAACAGCACCGTGCCAGGGCACTGCGTCAGGCTGCCGGTGAAATGCCGCCACCTCCGGCAGCACCAGAGGCCAAACCTGCAGAATCGGCAGCTCCGGCAGCAGCTGCCCGGCCTTCATCGCCTATCCAGCCTGTTGCACCGCAAGCCACTACACCGGCAGCCGATCCGGCGGTCACCCCTGCCACCCGCTTCGGCGAGCGCACTGCTGCCGAGTGGCAGGCCGAATTCAGGGGCCTGCGCCAAAAGCTGACCCAGATCGAACAACAGCAGGAACAGTTGCGTAAAGACGGGGGAGATGGCAAGACCCTGCTGACACGCCAGAAGATCGACGAAATCAACACCCGCAACAAACAGCTCTTTGATGAGTATGAGGCCACACGGCTACGCTTTAACCAGCTGGTTGAACAGGCCAACAAGGTGGGGCTGCCGCCGGAATTCGGACAGTAATCGTCAAAGGTTGCAAACAGCACACTACTGACACCCCTTTTCTTTGGGGTTATGAATCGGTCCCCGGTTGTAACAGGATAACAACTCATCGCTCTGGCCCCAGGGTACAAGGGGGACTGGTAGCCATCAGTTGAAATGCTGGACCCGGCGTTTTCTCAAAGCGGACAGAAACCGTCAGTTTCCCCCTGAATTTCGCAGGCAAGGAAGCTCGGCAACTTCTTCGTTTTCTTGCCCTTTATAGTTCCTTGTTGTAATTTGCTGACAAACGGGGGCAAGCATGGGGCGTTTTGAAAAACTGTTACAACGGGCAACGGAAGCGCCGGTCAATCTTCGTTTCAGCGATTTGTGCGCACTGGCAGAAATGGCTGGCTTCATCTTTGATCGTGCCGCAGGGTCGCACAAAATCTACAAGCATCCGGCAGGATTCATGATGAACTTTCAGGATGTTAACGGCAAGGCAAAGCCGTATCAGGTCAGACAGCTTCTTGACTTTATACGACGAAACAGCGGAGAGTGATCGGCATGGAACATTACGGCTTTGATGTATTTTGGAGTGAAGAGGATGGAGGCTATATCGCCACATGTCCGGATTTCCCCGGTCTATCTGCATTCGGGGAGACTGAAGAAGAGGCATTGAGCGAGGGGAAAGCAGCCTTGCGGTTGTTCCTGGAATCGATGCAGTCCGAAGGGAAACGAGCTCCGATCGCTACCACGATTCAAAGGAAACAGCGACCTGTCAGAAGATCATCGGCAAAGCAGGCAGTGGCAATGGTTTAACGGGCCATGTAATTCGCTTTTCGTGCATGCGCATTTAGTGCAATTTCAGTGCACTTGCTCATAAAAAAGCGCAGCATCTGGCACGTCATAACAACACTCAACAAACTATAACCTATTGACTCTCCAGTTCCGCGATCACCTTGATCACCAGACGCTGGGCCGACTCCACGGCCCGGTCGATCTCCCAACGGGAAAGATCGCGATCTTCCACCAGGTTGCTGATGCCGCGGATCTCCAGGCAGGGGACACCGTAGCGCAGGGCGTTTAAGGCAATGGCTGCCCCTTCCATGTTCTCACAGATTGCCTGATGCCGACGGGCCAGCTCCAGGCCGCGCTCTTTGGTGCCGCTGCAGGCCGATACCGTCACAAACCTGCCCCTGGTCAGCCGCAGGCCGTGGCTGTCAGCCAGCTGCAGCACCTTTTCCGTCTCATGCAGCGCCAGCGGGATCGTGCCGTACCAGTTCTGTTCTCCCAGTTGCAGCAGCGGCAGCCCCATCTGCTTCAGGTCAAGCCATCCCCGGGGCGTCACGGTCCCCTCGTCACCAAACAGCTCCTCACTGGCTATGGCCAGATCACCCACCGCCAAGCCACTGCCGGGGTAGGCCCCGCCACAGCCGGTAATGATGATCCGCCTGGGTTGGTACTGCTCAATCAGCACCGCGCTGGCTGCAGCAGCATTGGCCTTGCCAATGCCGGCTGCACAGCAGACCAGACGGGAGGGACCAATAAAACCCTCACTTGCAGGAAATGCACCGGTGGTAACAACGACATCCTCAAGGGCTGCGTTCAACAAGGCCAGCTCCCGGGGCACAGCCGCCATGATCAGGGTCGGCTGCATGGCTGATCTCCCCGCCGGTCCAGCTCCACAGCAGCATAGGCCGAGTGGTTGTGGATCGACTCAAAGTTTTCCGCCTC
This sequence comes from Geobacter sp. UBA6169, assembly GCA_002422265.1. Classification (GTDB taxonomy): domain Bacteria; phylum Desulfobacterota; class Desulfuromonadia; order Geobacterales; family Pseudopelobacteraceae; genus Trichlorobacter. The sequence continues at coordinate 1,192 of DIUB01000032.1, read as the reverse complement.
CACTGAAAACCAGGTAATCTGTTCCAGGGCTGACAGTCGCAGATGGGCCTCCCGCACCATATCCTCAACAAAACGGGGGTTTAAGTAGGCTTGTTCCGTGACATGTTTTTCATCGGCCCGTTTCAGCAGGGCATAGAGCGGGCTGCTGCCGCACTGCTCGATCAACTCCACCAGATCTTCGATCCAGAGAAAATCACGGTAGCGCACCTTAACGGTCATGATGCTGCGCTGGTTGTGGGCACCAAACTGCGACAGCTCCTTGCTGCAGGGGCAGAGCGAGGTAACCGGCACCTTGACCCCCAGCACAAAATCAAGCTGGTCTCCGCTGAGGCAGGCATCAAACTCGCAGGTGTACTCCATCAGTGAACGGGCCTTGGAAATCGGGGCTGCCTTGTCGATAAAGTAGGGGAACTCAACCCGCAGGTGAGCGGTCTCGGCCCCCAGCTTGCGGCGCATCTCCTGCAGGATATCCTCCAGCCGGTCCAGGGCGATCTGTTCGCGGTGCCGGTTCAGGATCTCCACAAAGCGGCTCATGTGGGTGCCTTTGAACTGGTGGGGCAGGTCCACATACATATCCACCCTGGCAACCGTGTGTTGCAGGGTGCGCTGTTTATCCTGCACCACGATCGGGTAGGAGATATTCTTGACCCCCACCTTGCTGATCGGAATCTTGCGGTGGTCGCGGCTCTGCTGCAGATCAGGCATGGTCTTGGGGTTCATGGCACGTCGTCCTCCACAGCAGCGCGGATCGCCTGCCAGACCGCGACCCGGCCATCCTTTGACAAGGCCGAGAAGTGGACCAACAACGAGGCATCCATCTGTAGCCTGGCAGCAATAATGGCAGTCTGTTTGGCCCGTTCGTTTCTGGTCACTTTATCGCACTTGGTCAGCACAATGATCGGACGACGCTGGTAGGACTGCAGCCAGGCCAGCATCTGCAGATCCTCCTCCGAGGGAACACGGCGGATATCCAGGATCAGCACCACTGCCCGCAGAGTCTCACGGCCAGCCAGGTAGCGCTCCATCATCGGCCCCCACTGGCGTTTCACGTCAAGCGGCACCTTGGCATAGCCATAGCCCGGCAGGTCCACCAGGTTAAGGGTCAGGTCAGCGGCGGTCATCTGAAAGAAATTGATCAGTTGGGTGCGGCCCGGGGTTGAGCTGGTACGGACCAGCCCCTTCCGCTCCACCA
>DIUB01000011.1 GCA_002422265.1 Geobacter sp. UBA6169 | reverse complement strand
CCTTTTTCGTGTTGTCCTGTCAGTGGTCAGTCCACTGATTTTCTCAGAAAGGTGGGAATATCGTACGCATCCTCGTCATCATAGGAAATGGAACCAACATGGCGCGTAGGGCGTACAGCCGGGTTCTCTGCCTTCTGGCGGTCACGAATAAAAGTAGGTGTATCAATACTGACAACGGTACCAGGCCTGGTGGGGGCAGATGTTGCTATGCCCGGGAAACCAACACGGGGTTGGTCGGTTTCACCAAATCGATCACCAAAACCGGTGACAATGGCAGTCACCTTGATGGTGTCTTCCAAATTCTCATCGATAACCACACCAATGATGATATTGGCGTCCTCGTGAACCTTCTCATGGATGGTCTTATTGACGGCATCGAAATCGTCCATGCTCATGCTGGAAGAACCGGTGATATTGACCAGTACGCCCCGCGCACCAGACACATCAATATCTTCCAGCAGCGGAGATGATATCGCCTTAATGGCCGCCTCATTGGCACGATTATCACCGCTGGCGATGCCGATACCCATCATGGCCATACCACGTTCGCTCATGATCGCCTTGACATCAGCAAAATCGACGTTGATGAAACCGGAGGTGGTGATCAGATCTGAAATCCCCTGTACGGCTTGGCGCAGAACGTCATCGGCAGGTTTGAATGCATCCAGAATACCCAGCGAGCGGGGGGCAATGCTGATCAGACGGTCATTGGGGATGATGATCAGCGAGTCAACATGCTGCTTCAGCGCCTTAACTCCCTGATCGGCCTTGGCCATCCGCTGCTTGCCTTCCCGGGAAAACGGCTTGGTGACGATACCGACGGTCAACGCCCCTACTTCACGCGCCACTTCAGCTATTACCGGCGCAGCCCCGGTACCGGTACCCCCTCCCATGCCAGCCGCAATGAAGATCATGTCGGCGCCTTTCAACAACTCGGCCAATTTCTCTTTATCTTCAAGGGCAGCATCACGGCCAACATTTGGATTGGCCCCAGCACCCAAACCTTTTGTCAGCTGCCCCCCAAGCTGCACCTTGACCGGTGCCTTCGAATAGCGAAGCGCCTGGGCGTCAGTATTGGCAACAATAAACTCAACCTTGTTCATACCGCTGGCAAGCATGGTATTAACTGCATTACCACCACCACCACCGACCCCAATGACTTTTATGACTGCGCTCTGCTCAATGGTCTCGTCAAATTCAAACATCCGCTCCCCCCGATATCAAGTGGTTGTGTCAGTGTGTGTTGCAGGGTTGCCGTGATGCAGCTGCGACTGGTGACAGGCTGCATGCGTTGCTAGAAGAACTCCCGGAACCAGCTTTTCATCCGTCTGGTTGCCGTATTGAAGATACTGTCTTCAGACTTGGTGGCCGGAAACTCCCGTGGCCCCATATTACGGCTACCGTAGACAATCAGGCCAACGCTGGTCGAATAAACCGGTGAATTTACGACATCCGTCAGGCCGCCGATCCGCTGCGGCAGGCCTCGCCGAACCGGTAGATTGAAAATCTGTTCGGCTAGTTCCGGCATCCCTTCAAGTATACTCGATCCACCGGTAATTACAACCCCGGATGCGATGGTATCTTCCAGACCGGATTTGATGATTTCACGATTTACCAGTGAAAACAACTCCTCCACGCGGGGGCCGAGAATTTCACACAGAACATTTCTTGAAAGCTCCCGTGGTTTTCGTCCACCAACGCTCGGCACCTCGATCCGTTCATCCTTTCCCACCAAGGCGGAAAGACAGCAGCCGTGATTGCGCTTGATCTTTTCCGCCTCGGCAAAGGGAGTACGCAGTCCCACGGCAATATCGTTGGTGAGCTGATTCCCCCCCAGAGAGATGACCGAGGTATACTTGATGGCCCCTTCACCAAAAATGGCAATATCGGTGGTACCGCCACCGACATCCACCAGACAGACTCCCAATTCTTTTTCGTCAGCAGAGATGACCGACTCGGATGAAGCCAGCTGTTCCAGCACGATGTCGGCCACATCCAGACCGGCACGGTTGCAGGATTTTACTATATTCTGGGCGCTGGCAACGGCTCCGGTAACGATATGAACCTTGGCCTCCAGGCGAACACCGCTCATCCCCAGCGGTTCACGGATGCCGTCCTGTTCATCAATGATGAACTCCTGGGGCAGAATATGGATCACTTCCCGATCCATCGGGATGGCAATGGCCTTGGCCGCATCGATGACCCGCTTGATATCCTCCTGAGAGACCTCACGGTTTTTGATGGCGATCACCCCTTGTGAGTTAATCCCTCTGATGTGACCACCGGCAATGCCGGCATAGACCGACTTGATCTCACATCCGGCCATCAGTTCAGCCTCTTGAACCGCCTTTCTGATGGAGGCAACAGTACTCTCAATGTTGATCACCACCCCCTTGCGAAGACCGGTTGAAGGGCTGGAACCGATGCCGACGATCTCAATGCCGTCTTCAGTAACATTGCCGACCACGGCGCAGATCTTGGTGGTACCGATGTCGAGTCCGACGATCAGGTTGTCTCTTCTGGCGGACATATCTATCCCTCCTGTGCCAGAGCTGAGCAGCAGCTCAACTCTTCTTGACCACTATCCGGTCACTGTAATCAAGGTCGATGTACTGCAACCCCGGTTGTTGCGTCATGAGATTCTGGTAGATGCGGGCAAAACGCAGCAGCTTGTTATCAAAATCCTCATTTCCAATCTTTATCGGCAGGGCGCCGGAGGTGGTGTACAGAGTGAATCCGTGGGCGCCATCGTAATGAATCTCGGATACATCCGCAAGGATAAATAAGCCGTGTTGTTTCAACGCATCCAACAGTTCGCAGGCGGTTTTAAGCGCCAGTCTGGTGCTGATCGGGTCAGCATTCAGCTGCTCTTCCTGAAAGCCGGTCACCACCGGAAAATCAAGGGCGTCACCCAAATTGAGCGGCTTAAACGGCTCGCCGTTTGCGTCCAGGTAATACAGCAGTCCCATATTGATCACGGCCACCGGTTGACGTTCCTGGATACTGATTGATAGGGTACCGGGATAGAAACGCTGTACCTTGACCGAACCTACCCAGGGGTTCGACGAAACCTGCTGCCCGATGGTCTTCAGGCGTAAAGTCAGCAGATTTTGTCCAATCGTGACGCCGGTCAGTGAGATGATCTCCTCACGGCTCAATCTTTTGATGCCTTGCACCTCAACCTTTTGCACCGGCAACGGCGTCGTCTGCAGCAGGCGATGAGCAGCCCCTGCCAGCAGTGCCCCTGCCAGCAGTGCCACCCCTGCCCGACTCCCAATCCTGATCAGTGGCAACAGATATTTGCGCAGATCAACCGGTTCTTTTTTGACCTTGAGCTTGTTCGACGCCACCTTCTTTTTTCTTGAAGGTCCGCCGATATGCCGCAGGTCAGTCATCATACTCCCTGCTGAATCTTGAGCCGGGCAGAAAAAAGGATTTTCTCAACCAGTTGAGGGAACGGCAGGTCAGCACCTTTCTGGGCAATTTCAGGCAACAGCGAAAGTGCCGTCATACCCGGCAGCGTGTTAACCTCCAGCAGGTAGCAATCACCACGGTCTGTTACCAGGAAGTCAACCCGACAGTAACCGTCGCAACCAAGGGCCTGGTGTGCCTTCAAACCAAGCTGCTGCACTTTTTCATACAACGCAGCATCAAGCCGGGCAGGAAAGAAATGCTCGGCCATACCGTCACTGTACTTGGCCTCAAAGTCGTAAAACTCATTTTTCGGCACAATTTCTATGGCGCCGATCGGTCGGTTATCCAGAATGCCGACCTGCACCTCGCGTCCTTTGACATACTGTTCCACCAGGACCAGCTCATCATACTGAAACGCCTCGTCCAGGGCAGTCTGCAGCTGATCTGCCTGCCTGACAATGGAGACCCCCACCGATGACCCTTCCTGAACCGGTTTGACCACTACCGGAAGTCCGAACGGCAGTGCTGCAGCGTTACAGCTCTCTCCCTTGCGTACCGCAACATAGGGGGTAATGGTCAATCCTGCTGCGGCAAAGGCCTGCTTGCTGTACAGCTTGTGCATGGCCAGGGCGCTGGCCAGCACCCCAGAGCCGGTATATGGAATCTGCAACAACTCCAGCAGACCCTGAATACAGCCGTCTTCACCATAGCGTCCATGCAGGGCAATGAAGGCCACCTCGATCCTTTCATCCCGCAGCATGGCAGCAACTTCATGGCGCACATCAATGGCGGTACTGTCATAGCCCAGCCCCAGCAGTGCCTGATGCACGGCCAAGCCACTTTTCAGCGAGACATCACGCTCTGCTGACAACCCACCCATCAATACCGCGATTTTTTTATCCTTCATAGTTCTTCCCCCACGATGCGTACCTCTTCTTCCAGCACTACCCCGGTGGCTGCCAGAACAGCCTGCTTGACTCGGGCAGCCAGGGCGATACAGTCAGCTGCCGTGGCACTGCCCCGGTTGATCATGAAATTGCTGTGCAGCTCTGCCATCTGAGCGTCACCTACACGGAAACCGCGCATACCGGCAATATCAATCAGCTTCCAGGCAGCCTGATCCGGCGGATTCTTGAAAAATGATCCGGCACTTGGGTAGCCGACATTGTGCTTTGCCCGACGCAGTTCCAGGTCCCTTCGGATCTCCTCTTCAGTCACCGACGTGTCGACCGGTTCAAGCTGCAGGGTTACTGCCAGGATGCTATCGCCGGGCTGCAGCTCAAGGTGCCGATACCCATAGCAGATCTGCTCTCGCGACAGCTCCACTACCTGTCCTGCTCGCAGCAGCATCAGACGTATCATCCGGTCAAGCAGACCGCTTCCATAGGCACCTGCATTCATCCGCACCGCACCGCCGATGGTACCTGGAATACCGGAGATAAACCCAATGCCGCCCAAACCCTGCTGTTGGGCAAAACGGACTACCTGCAGATTTTCTGCACCGGCCCATGCTGTTATTACGCCGCCGTTCAGCAGCTCCAACCGGTTTAAACGTTCCAGCGAAACCACTGCACCCCGAATGCCGCCGTCCCGTACAAGCAGGTTGTATCCACCACCAATCACCATGTGGGGGTGCCCTGCCTGATCAAGCTGCTTTACCAGCACCAACAAGTCATCCAGATCTGCCGGTATTGCGTACAGGTCAGCCGGACCTCCCACCTTGAGGGAGGTATGTCGGCTCATCGGCTCATGATGGAGCAGTATGCCTCGAAAACCCGGTATGTTCATTTCAGCCTGTTCACCAGCTCTTCACCTGCCTGCCAGATATTACCGGCCCCCATGGTAATGACAATATCCCCTTGCCTGACCACATTAGCCAGATGCTCAGGCAGAGCCAGACGGTCAGGGATATAGGTAACATCCCGCTGGCCATGACGGCGAACTTCCTCGGCCAATCGTTCTGCCGAGACTCCCTCAATCGGCTGCTCGCTGGCTGCATAGATATCAGTCAGCACCAGAACATCGGCGTCGTAGAAACAGGTGACAAACTCGTTGAACAGTTCTTTGGTGCGACTGTAGCGGTGGGGCTGGAAGGCAACCACCAGCCTGCGTTCCGGCCACCCATTGCGTGCAGCGGCCAAGGTAGCCCTGATCTCGGCCGGATGATGGCCGTAATCATCCACCACCATGATGCCGTTCTTGTCTCCTTTGACCGTGAAGCGTCTCCCCACGCCGCCAAACGCTGTAAACCCTTCCTGGATCTTGTCAAACGGCACATCCAGTTCCAGCGCAACCGCAGTGCAGGCCAGTGCGTTCAACACATTATGGGCCCCTGGCATCCTGAAACTGATCTCACCCAGACGGTACCCCTTGTAGTGGGCGGTAAACGTGGTATTGAAACCATCCAGCTTCACATGGGTGGCCCGCAGATCTGCCTGTGATGACAGACCGTAGGTCATGAACCGTTTTTTGATACGGGGGATAACCTCGGTGATATTGCGATCCTCCAGACAAAGTACTGCCAGTCCGTAGAACGGCACCTTGTTAATAAAGGAAACAAAGGTATCTTTGATCTCCTCCAGGCCACCGGTATAGTAGTCAAGATGATCGGCGTCGATATTGGTCACTACCGCAATGGTGGGGGACAGGGTCAAAAAGGAACCGTCAGACTCATCTGCCTCGGCCACCAGAAACTTGCCCTGCCCCAGCTTGGCGTTGCTTCCCAGAGTATTCAGCTTGCCGCCAATGACAATAGTGGGATCAATACCGGCGTGGGTCAGCACCGTGGCCACCATAGAGGTGGTGGTCGTCTTGCCGTGGGTGCCAGCTATGGCAATGCCGTACTTCATCCGCATCAGTTCGGCCAGCATCTCGGCACGGGGGATCACCGGCACCATACGGCGTTTGGCTTCAATCACCTCGGGGTTGTCGCCCAGCACTGCGGTTGAGGTGACCACCACATCAACATTGGTTAGATTCTCAGCAGCATGACCGATACAGATCTCGCCACCCAGCACGCGCAGCCGTTCCGTGGTATCACTCTCACGCAGGTCTGAACCGGAAACTTTGTAGCCCAGGTTCAGCAACACCTCGGCAATGCCGCTCATGCCAATACCGCCGATGCCGACAAAATGGATTTTTTCTATGTTTCCGTACATGGCGTCAGTCCTTTCAGCATCTCATCCACAATGATCCGGGCAGCATCCAGACGCCCCAGCGCCCTGGCGTTGTCACTGATCCTCTGTAGCTCACCACAATCAGCCATCAGACGCGTGATCTCGTTTGCCAGACTTTCGGCATTCATTTCACGTTCCTGCATCATTACACAGGCTTCCTTCTTCAACAGTGCCTCTGCATTTTTGCGCTGATGGTCATCGGTGGCGTGGGGAAACGGCACAAACAGACAGGCCTTGCCCAAGGCAGTTACTTCGGCAATGGTGGTGGCTCCGGCCCGACAAATGATCAGATCAGCACGATGGTAAGCTGCTGCCATATCGTCGATAAACGGACGCACATCAGCTTCATAGTCGATTGACCGGTACGATGCGGTAACGTCCTGCAGTTCCTTTTCACCGGTCTGATGGGTAACCTTCAGGTTCTGTCGTATTGCTGGATCAAGCTGTGCAACAGCCTCTGGAACCGCCACGTTGATGGCATGGGCTCCCTGACTTCCCCCAAAAACAAGCAGGTTAAAGGCCTCTTCCTGGTTTTCTGCCCCTTGCCCCTTGACCCTTGACCCCAGACTTTCCACTATCTGTTTGCGCAACGGATTGCCGGTCAAAAGCGTTGACCCTGCTGGAAAAAATTTTGCTGATTCTTCAAGTGAAATGAACACCTTGGAGGCCACCCGTGCCAAAGCTTTATTAGCCATACCGGGCAGGGCGTTCTGCTCGTGGATGTAGCGGGGAAGCTCCATACCCCGTGCAGCCATCACCATCGGCAAGGAGGCATAGCCACCCACTCCCAGCACCAGATCAGGCTTAAATTCTTTAAGTATCTTACGTGACTGGGCATAGCCGTACAACAGCATGGCAGCACCTTTCAGCTTGGCCAAACTTCCCTTACCACGGATTCCAGCTGCCGATATCAACTCAAGCCGGTAACCGAGCCGTGGAATAGTGCGCGCTTCAATACCCTGCTCCGAACCGACAAACAGTACCTGGTTGACAGCGTCCCTGGACAGAAACTCTTCCGCCACCGCAATGCCGGGAAACAGGTGTCCGCCGGTGCCGCCACCGGCTACAATCATCTTCATGCTGTGTCCTTCCCTACCAACGGAGCCAGCTTCAGGCCTGCTGATATGTTCAGCAGCACTCCTACGGCAAACAGACTGACAACCAGCGAACTGCCTCCGTAGCTTAAGAACGGCAAGGCCAGACCTTTCGTGGGCAGAATACCGGTCACCACCCCCATGTTAACGGTTGCCTCTACCGCAAACAACACGGCAATGCCCAGGGCAAGAAAACGCCCGAAGCTGTCCTGGGCAGCCATGGCAATCCGCATGGCACGCTGTACCAGAATAAAAAACATGCCGATGATGATCAGCACGCCGATAAAACCCAGCTCCTCTCCAACCACCGAAAGGATGAAGTCGGTATGGGCTTCCGGCAGGTAAAAAAGCTTCTGTTTACCCTCACCGAGTCCTTGCCCGAAGATACCGCCGGCACCAAAGGCATATTTTGACTGGGTGATCTGCCAACCAATGCCGGTCGGGTCCTGTTCCGGGTTCAGATAGGCCTTAACCCGTTTCAGACGATAGGCTGATTGCGTGACCAGATAGACCAGGAACGGCAGGGCCACCATGCCACTGCCCAAGATAAAGACCAGGCGCGTGCCGGCTGCAAACAGCATGGTAACGGTAACCGCTGCCATTGTCAGGGCTGCCCCCAGGTCAGGCTGTTTCAGTAACAGCCCCAGCAGCACCATCAAAACCACCATGTAGGGCAGAAATCCGGCTGTGAGCGAACGGATCCGGTCCTGTTTCTTGTCAATTGAATAGGCCATGTACATGATCAAGGCTATCTTGGTGAATTCCGATGGCTGCAGATTAAACCCGGGCAACTTGATCCACCGCGAGGCCCCCTTGACCTTGCCGCCAATACCAGGAATCAGCACCAGCACCAGCAGAACCAGACTCAGCAGCAGAAGCGGCACAGCCAATTTCCGCCAGAGCTGATAATCAATACGCATGGCCGCAAGGGCTATGCCGAACCCGAGCAACGCAAAGATCGCCTGTCGCTTCAGAAAAAACGCACCGTCATGAAAATTTTTGGCTGCCATCACCGATGAGGCCGAGTAAACCATAACCACTCCGAAACAGGTGAGCGCCACCACCATCAGCAACAGCACCAGATCATATTCGGCCAGCCTGAACGGTTTACGCACCCATGCAGTCATGACTCAGAGCCCCTTGACCGCAGCAATAAAACGCTGGGCCCGTTCTTCGTAGTCTCTGAACATATCAAAGCTTGAGCAGGCCGGTGAGAGCAACACCACGCCGCCTGCTTCGGTCAGTCCGGCACTCATCAGTACCGCCTCTTCAAGGGTCACGGCCCGCTGCACGTCGGTCAGTCCCCCAAGCTCCTGCTCCATACGGTCTGCCGCCTCACCGATCAGGATCAGGTGACGGACCCGCTCTCGCACCAGCTCGTGTAGCGGTGCGTAGGAGCCCCCCTTGTCTTTGCCGCCGGCAATCAGGGTGATCTGCTGAAAGCTCTCCAAAGCCTTGGCAACACTGCCCACATTGGTGGCCTTGCTATCTTCAAAATAGCGTACGCCGTTCAGCTCACGTACAAACTCCATCCGGTGATGAAGCGCCTCAAAACGGTTCAGTAACTCCAGACTTGCCCCCGGTCCGCACCCCAACAACAGCCCACAGGCCAGGGCGGCCATGATGTTTTCCAGGTTATGTACCCCCTGTAGCCTGAAGCCACCAATCGGAAAGCGGTACTCACTGCCCAGATGCCTGAAAACGATCTCTTCACCGAGACAGAAAATACCCTCCTCAAGATCCAGCTTCCGACTGAAAGGGACAAGACGGGCCTTGAGGGAGCGGCACGCCTGCCAGACCAGCTCATCATCCCGATTGACCACGGCATAGTCGTCAGCGGTCTGGTTCTCAAAGATCCGCAGTTTGGCATCTATATAGGCCTGATAGGATGGGTAGCGATCCAGGTGGTCTTCCGTGATATTAAGCAAGGCCGCAACCTTTGGCCTGAAGCTGTTGATCCACTCCAGCTGAAAGGAGCTGATCTCTGCCACCACCCGTTCAACGTGCGCTCCGGAGTCCGGCAGTTCAATCAGCGGATCGCCGATATTGCCACCGACGTAGGTGCTGAAGCCATTGGCCTTGAACAACTCACCAGCCAATGTCGTTGTCGTTGTCTTGCCGTTGGTACCGGTAATGGCAACCAGCGGTACGGTGATGAAGCGCGCTGCCAGTTCGATCTCGCTGACCACCGGCACACTGTTTTGTACGGCCTTGACCAGCAGGGGATGTTCCTGCGGTACTCCCGGTGACACCACAATCAGATCAGCATTCACAAAGTCCGCCTCATCATGGTGCCCCAGCACAAAGCGGATATCCAGACCTGCCAATTCAGCCAACACAACAGCCAGGGCGTTTTCATCCCGCAGATCCGTTGCCGTTACTCGCGCACCCAGTTGATTCAGAAAACGGGCAGAGGCCACGCCGGTTTTAGCGAGGCCCATAACGGTGACGTTTCTGCCGGTCAGTTCCATATCAACGCATCTTGAGGGTGGAGATGGCCACCAGCGCCAGTATGATGGTGATGATCCAGAAACGGACAATGATCTTTGGCTCGGCAACCCCCTTCAGCTCAAAATGGTGATGGATTGGTGCCATGCGAAAGATCCGCTTACCCCGGTATTTGTACGAGCCCACCTGAAAGATGACCGAGAGGGCCTCAATAACAAAGATCCCCCCCACGATTACCAGCAGGATCTCCTGCTTGGTCAGTACCGCAATGATCCCCAAGGTACCGCCCAACGACAATGACCCTACATCCCCCATAAAGACTTCCGCCGGATAGGAGTTAAACCAGAGAAATCCCAACCCGGCCCCTACCATGGCACCGCAGATCACAGCTAGCTCACCGGCACCCGGCACACGCGGTATCTGCAGGTAGGCCGATAGAGTGGCATGACCGGCAATATAGGCAAACAGCATATAGGTAGCGGCATTGATCGCCACTGGTCCGATGGCCAGACCATCCAGACCGTCAGTCAGGTTGACGGCATTGCTGGCGCCCACGATCACCAGAGTCACGAACGGAATAAAGAACAAACCCAGGTCCGGATGAAAGTTTTTGAAGAACGGCACATACAGCATAGTATTGAAGCCGGGGCTCAGGTAGAGGTACGTGGCGACTCCGCCGGCCAGCAGGATCTGCCAGAACATCTTCTGACGCGCCGACAGCCCCTTGGTGTTTTTCTCCACCACCTTGCGATAGTCGTCCACAAACCCGATCAGGCCGTACCCCACCACAATCAGCAGGGTCAGCCAGATATACTGGTTGGTCAGATCAGCCCAGAGCAGGGTCGGCACGATAATGGCGCTCAGGATAATCAGCCCGCCCATGGTGGGAGTGCCCTGTTTCTCCAGGTGCGATTCAGGCCCATCAGTTCGGATAACCTGGCGAGCCTGCAACCCTTCCAACCTGCGGATTATCCAAGGCCCCAACACAAAGCAGACGATCAGTGCCGTAATCATGGCATAGATAGTTCTAAAAGTAAGGTACTTGAATATATTGAGAATCTTGAGGTCTGCAGCCAATGGATAAAACAGATGGAAAAGCATCGGTCTTAACCCCCTTGACGTTCTGCGGCGCGGAGCGCTGCAGCGATCTTGTCCATCTGCATCCCGCGAGAGCCCTTGATCAACAGCAGGTCTCCCTCCCCAGGCTGATCGATGAGTGCTGCGATAATCTCGGCATGGCTACCGGCATGGCAGATCGATGAGGCAGGCAGACCCGACTCCAGAGCTGCTTTGGCTGCCTCCCGGGTAAGTGTACCAAACAGATAGAGCTGGTCAGCCACTGAAGCCGCCTGTCTGCCCAACTGGTAGTGCAGCTCTTGCTCATCACTGCCCAGTTCAAGCATATCGCCCAACACCACTATGACACGGCGCTGCTGCTTGATATCTTTAAGCGTAGCCAGTGCCGCCGCACAGGAGGCCGGGTTGGCGTTGTAACTGTCATCAATCAGGAGCCTCCCTTTTGAAAGCGCCTCAAGCCTGAAGCGCCCGTGGTACGGAGTAAACGAGGCAAGTCCTTCCACAATAGTTTCAAGCTCCACTTTGTCCAGCAAGGCAGCGGTTGCTGCCAGTGCGTTGTACAGGTTATGCCGGCCCAGCGCCTGCAGCTGGAGTTCTGCATTCCCTTTGGGGGTTATCAGACTGCACCGCTGACCGTTGGTACCCTGCGTGGTAATCGATGCAGCACGGACCTCCCCCCGGTTGATGCCGAAACTGATCCTGCTGGCCGATGGGTTCTGAGGCAGGGCCGCAATACGCGGATCATCGGCGTTAACCACAGCCAAGCCGCCATCCTGAATCCGGTACAGCAACTCCCCCTTGGCCTTTGCCACAGCCTCAACAGTCTCCATGCTCTGCAGATGGGCGGGAGAAGCATTCAGGACAATGCCGATCGAGGGCTGGGCAATCTCGGCCAGACGATCAATCTCGCCCGGCTCGCTCATCCCCATCTCCAGGACGGCCCAGCAGTGTTCCGGACGTAGCTGGAACACCATCTGGGGTAGCCCGATCAGGTTATTCAGATTGCCACTGGTCTTCAGCCCGCTGTCTACCTTCGCGAGAATGGCTGCCAACATCTCCTTGGTCGTGGTCTTGCCGTTACTGCCGGTAACACCAACCATGGTCAGGGCAAATCGTTTGCGCCAGGCAGCTGCCAGGTCGCCCAATGCACGCAGGGTATCACGTACCGCGATGCCGGTGATCCGCTCCGGCAGACGATGCTGCCGCAACCAGGCTTCACTGCACAGGCAGACCGAAATACCGGTGGTTGGCGCTGTCAGATAATCGTGACCGTCAAAACGTTCTCCCTTAAGCGGCACAAAGAGCTGACCCGGCACACATGTGCGAGAGTCGGTTGATATACCACTGACAGTACCTGCTGCAAGACCGGTGGGTGTGCCATTGGTGATGGCAATGATCTCCTGAATAGTGAACATCTCAGCCACGCTCCCTGAAGGCTGCAGCCGCCTCTTCACGGTCATCAAAGTGATGTTTTACCGTACCTATGATCTGGTAATCTTCATGTCCCTTCCCTGCCAGCAGCAGGATATCGCCAGGCAGGGCGAGGCTGGCACCCAGTCTGATCGCCTCGCGCCTGTTCTCAAGCATGACAAAACCTTTTTCTTTCAGACAGCCGCCAGTGAGTTCCGGAACCGTGTACTCACGCAAACCCAGCGGCAGGATACCGTTACGGATCTGTGCCAGTATCGACAGCGGATCTTCTGTACGGGGATTGTCGGAAGTAACGATTGCCAGATCCGAGTAGTTTGCGGCGATCCTGCCCATGATCGGTCGTTTGCCGTTGTCCCGGTCACCTCCGCAGCCAAAGACAGTGATGATCCTGCCGGTGGCAAGCTGACGCAGGGTACTCAGTACATTTTCGAGGGCATCACCGGTATGGGCGTAATCCACCAGACAGGTAACGCCACAATTGTTGTCGACCCGCTCCAGACGCCCTGGAACCGTGGCCTGCTGTTCAATCCCACGCACGATGATTTCCAGCGGCACATCAAGTGCAACCCCGGTTGCTGCCGCTGCCATGATGTTCGACAGGTTGTAACTGCCAACCAGACGGGATCTGAAAGACTGCTCCCCCCGTGGGGTAATCAGACGACCGGTAATACCGTCAACCGAGGAACTGATGTCCCGCACGGTTACCTCAGCATCAGCAGCCATACCGTACCGTATAACCTTACAGTCGGAAGCCTTGATGAAATCAGCGGCAGCCGGGTCATCACTATTGATCACCGCACAACGCAGGTCACCCGGGACTCCCGGCTGCAAGAGGTCGTGAAACAGCCGTTGCTTGGCTGCGCTGTAAGCCTCCATGGTTCCATGATAATCCAGATGATCCCTGGTCAGATTGGTAAACACCCCGACGTTAAAGTCACAGCTATCCACCCGATGCTGCTCAAGGGCATGGGACGAGACTTCCATCACAAAGGCCTGAGCTCCTGCATCGGCAAGCTGTCTGAAGATAGCCTGCAGTTCGGTTGACTCCGGCGTGGTGTGGCTGGCTTCGATCCTGGTGCTGCCAAAACGGTAACTGATGGTCCCCAGGACCGCGGCAGGCTTACCGGCTGCCTGCAGAATCGCCTCGACCAGGTAACTGGTAGTGGTCTTGCCGTTGGTTCCGGTGATACCGATCAGAGGCAGACCTCTGGTTGGCGCCCCATAAAAACGTGCTGCGATCTGGGCCATGGCAACCCGCCCGTTTGCAACCTGCACCCAGGGCACCTCCTGTGGTGCAAGCGCCGGATCCTCAAGCACAATCGCTGCGGCTCCAGCTGCCACAGCCTGGGGGATATAGCGGTGTCCATCTGTCTTGCTACCGCGCAGGGCAAAAAAGAGCGTGCCATGGCCGGCTTGCCGTGAGTCACAGCTGAATGAGGAGATCTCACAGTCGTGAGCATCATCGTTGTACTGTAGTGCCATACCTTGCAGCAGGCTTTTAAGGTGCATCACGTTTTCTCCTTAGGCTGCCGGTGCCAGCCTTACCCAGATTTCATCGCTACTCCGGATGACCTGGCCTGGCTGAGGATACTGTTCAATCACCCTGCCGCTTCCACGCAACTGCAGATTAAGCTGTCGCTTTTCCATCGTCTGCAGCACCCTTCGCATGCTCATTCCGCGAAAATCAGGCATCGCAGTCCCGGCACCGGCGGTCTCTATGTTGCCCCCTTCAGCTACCTCTGTGGCTGTATAGGCGGCCGGAGCCGTCGGCAACGTTCCCGGTTTGTCGGTCTGCTCCAGGGCGGGCAGCTCACAGGCTGCACCAACACCACTGGCCTTGAGATAGCAGAGGGTGTTAACAGCTATTTCACGAAAAGCCGGCGCTGCAACCACACCGCCGTATGGACTGGTAGTCGGCTCATCAATCACCACCAGAATAGTCAGTAATGGTTTATCTGCCGGGACAAAACCCACAAAAGAAGCAGTCCGCTTGGTTGCCGAGTACCCCTTGCTGACCGGGTCTGCCTTCTGCGCTGTGCCGGTCTTTCCTGCAACCCTGATCCCCTCGATGGCTGCGTTGGTTCCGGTGCCGCCTTTCTGGGTCACCCCTTCCATCATCCGGGCGATGGTAGCAGCAGTCTGGCTGGAGATGACCCGGCGTACAATCTGGGGCTCGACCCGCTGCAG
>DIUB01000142.1:9201-14228 GCA_002422265.1 Geobacter sp. UBA6169 | reverse complement strand
TACTCCTTCAGAATGAAAAAGACGGGCATAGGCCCGTCTTAGGTTGCGCAGCAGTATGAAGAAATTTTTTCCCCCTGACAATCGTTTTTATTCATGTTTTTGATTTAATGCTGTGGTAGTATGTAATACATCGGTGGTATAACGTATTAAGAGGAGGCGCCAATGCAGAAGAAGCTGACCATATCGTTGAACGAGCTGGTCTATGATGAGCTGTGCCGGGTGGTCGGCCGTGGTAATATCAGCAAGTTCATCGAAGAGCTGATCAAGCCAAAGCTCAAAGCTAACGATCTGGACGCTGCCTACAGTGAAATGGCAGCTGACCGTGTTCGTGAAGCGGACGCCCTTGCCTGGGCCAACGGTGTTGTGG
This sequence comes from Geobacter sp. UBA6169, assembly GCA_002422265.1. Classification (GTDB taxonomy): domain Bacteria; phylum Desulfobacterota; class Desulfuromonadia; order Geobacterales; family Pseudopelobacteraceae; genus Trichlorobacter. The sequence continues at coordinate 13,861 of DIUB01000142.1, read as the reverse complement.
GGGATAGCGCCGATGAAAAGAGGTGAAGTCTGGTGGGTCAACTTTGATCCCTCGATCGGTTCTGAGACGCGAAAGGTTCTCCCTGCCGTGATTGTCAGCAACAATGCTGCCAACACCCACCTCAATCGTGTGCAGGTGATTCCGCTTACCAGTAATACCGGCAGATGTTATCCGAGTGAGGCGGTTGTTGCCTTTAACGGCACCGAAAACAAGGCCATGGCCGACCAACTTATCTTGGTCGATAAGCAACGTCTGCAAAGTTGTGGCGGCAGTATCAGCAACCAGGACTTAAAGGCGGTAGAACGGGCCATTAAAATACAGTTGGGGCTACCGTTGTAGGACGGCAGAGTGCCTTTATGACTACCTTTAACCTTACCACAAGCTACACCCCGCGCGGTGACCAGCCCCAGGCCATTGATGAGCTGGTGGCCGGCATCGAGCGCGGCGACAAACACCAGGTGCTGCTGGGGGTGACCGGCTCCGGCAAGACCTTTACCGTGGCCAATGTCATCGCTCGCACCGGTCGTCCGGCCCTGGTGCTGGCACCCAACAAGACCCTGGCCGCCCAGCTCTACGGCGAGTTCAAGGAGCTGTTTCCGGACAACGCGGTGGAGTTCTTCGTTTCCTATTACGATTACTACCAGCCGGAAGCCTACTTGCCCAACACCGATACCTTTATCGAGAAGGACTCGGCCATCAATGACGAGATTGACAAGCTGCGCCACTCAGCCACCCGGTCGCTCCTGACCCGGCGGGATGTAATCATCGTGGCCTCGGTCTCCTGCATCTATGGTATCGGCTCACCGGAGGCCTACCAGGCCATGCATATCTTCTTTCACCAGGGGGATGACTATGGCCGCGACACCCTGCTCAAAAAACTGGTGGAGATCCAGTACGAGCGCAACGACACCGACTTTCATCGCGGCACCTTCCGGGTGCGGGGGGATGTGATCGAGGTCTTCCCGGCCTATGACAGTGAGCGGGCCTTGCGGATCGAGTTCTTTGGCGACGAGGTGGAGGCGATCTCCCAGATCGACCCGCTGAGAGGAGTCGTGTTGCAGAAGCTTTCCAAGGCTGCCATCTTTCCGGCCTCCCACTACGTCTCCACCAAAGAGAACCTGGAGCGGGCCGTGGAGCAGATCAGGCTGGATCTGGAGGAGCGGATCAGGTTGTTCAAGAGTCAGGGCAAGTTGCTGGAGGCCCAGCGGATTGAGCAGCGCACTTACTACGACATCGAGATGATGGAGGAGATGGGCTTCTGCCAGGGGATCGAGAACTACTCCCGCTACCTGGACGGTCGCCAGCCCGGTGAGCCGCCTTTCACCCTGATCGACTACTTCCCTGATGACTTTGTGCTGTTCACCGATGAATCTCACATTACCATCCCCCAGGTTGGCGGGATGTACCGTGGCGATCGTAGCCGTAAGGAAACCCTGGTGGAGTACGGTTTCCGTCTGCCGGCGGCCCTGGATAACCGGCCCCTGAACTTTCAGGAGTTCGAGTCCCGCATCAACCAGGTGGTGCATGTCTCGGCCACCCCGGCCGACTACGAACTGGAGCAGGCTGGCGGCGTCTTTGTTGAACAGGTGATCCGGCCCACCGGCCTGGTTGATCCGCCGATCGAGGTGCGTCGTGCTACGGCGGTTTCCCCCTCCCAGCCTTCCCCCAGCGGGGGAGGGTCAGGGAGGGGGAGTGACTTTGGCCAGGTGGATGATCTGTTACACGAAGTACGTCTGACCGTGGCCCGAGGTGAGCGGGTGCTGGTGACCACACTCACCAAGCGCCTGGCTGAAGAACTGACCAACTACTACCAGGAACTGGGCATCCGGGTGCGTTACCTGCATTCTGATATCGATACCATCGAGCGGATGCAGATTTTACGTAGTTTACGGCTGGGTGAGTTTGACGTGCTGGTGGGGATCAACCTGCTGCGGGAGGGGTTGGATCTGCCGGAGGTTTCCCTGGTGGCGATCCTAGATGCCGACAAGGAAGGGTTCCTGCGCTCCACCCGCTCCCTGATCCAGACCTGTGGTCGGGCCGCCCGTAATGTAGATGGCCGGGTGCTGATGTACGCCGATACGGTTACCCGCTCCATGCAGGCCTGCATTGACGAGACCGAGCGCCGCCGTACCAAGCAACTGGCCTACAACGCCGAGCACGGCATCACGCCGGAGACGGTCAAGAAAGGGATGCGCACCATACTTGAGTCCATCGCAGAAAAAGACTACGTTACCCTGCCGGTGGTAGCCGAGTCACTGCCTGACTATGGCGGCGATCTGAAGCAGATCCCCAGGCTGATTAAAAAAATGCGCAAAGAGATGCTGGCTGCGGCTAAAGAGCTTGATTTTGAAAGGGCAGCCGAGTTGCGGGACAGGATCAAGCAGCTGGAGGATGCAGAGCTGAAGCTGCGGTAAGGCGTGTTTCGGCAAGCGGCATTGGTTGACATTTGTAATAGCAGCTATTACTATTTACATACATCAATTAACTCCGCCCGAAAGGAGAACCTGCCATGTGGACTGAGCGCTTCAGAATTCGTCCGGTTTCCCACTGCAAGGAGGGTTGCCGAGGTTAGCCTGCCGTCAGTAACGATCGGCAGGCGCATGTAACGAACCCCGTGTCGGTTGACACGGGGTTTTTTTCTGCGTACTCTGCACAAACTATGAAAAAGCTCATCATTATAGGCTTAGTGCTGCTTGTGGCTGCCGGCAGCGCCTGGTTTTTGCTCAAACGTCCCCCAAAGATCAGCTACAAGACCGCCAAAGTGGAAAAAGGGAGCATTATTGCGGTTATCTCAGCAACCGGTACAGTGAATCCGGTAACCACTATTCAGGTTGGCTCTCAGGTTTCAGGTACCATTCAGAAGCGCTATGTTGATTATGACTCGCGAGTAACAAAAGGTCAGGTGATTGCCGAGCTGGATCCGTCGCTCTTTCTTGCCCAGGTCGAGCAGGCCAGGGGTAACCATCAAAATTCCCAGGCCACCCTGCAAAAGGCCCGGGTTACTTTGGCCGATGCCAAGCGGACCCTGGAACGGAATAAACAACTGATCGCCCAGGGGATTGTTGCCCAGAGCGATTTTGACGCGGCCCAGACCGCCTACGATGCGGCCCTGGCAGGGATCAGCGCGGCTGAGGCCGGGGTGATACAGACCCGTGGGTCTCTGATGCTGGCTGAGACGAATCTGAAAAACTCGGTCATTCGTTCACCGGTGGACGGGGTGGTGATCTCCCGCAGTGTGGATGTGGGCCAGACCGTGGCCGCCTCGTTCCAGACCCCGACTCTGTTTACCATTGCCCAGGATCTGACCAAGATGCAGATCGAAACCAGCGTTGACGAGGCCGACATCAGTCAGGCCCGGCTGGGGCAGCCGGTCAGTTTTTCGGTTGATGCCTATCCGAATCGAACCTTTAAAGGAAAGGTGACCCAGATCCGCTCGGCCCCGATTACGGTCCAGAATGTGGTGACCTATGTGGTGGTAGTGCAGGTGGACAACCATGAGTTGAAGCTGAAGCCGGGCATGACCGCTAACGTCTCAATTGAAACCGGCCGCAGGGATGAGGTGCTGAAGATCCCGTCAGCAGCGCTCCGGTTCAGACCAAAGACTGCTGATGAGACAAAGAACCGCAAGCCGCAGGCTGCCGGTGCCAGTCAAAAGGGCGGCGCTAAAGGCAAGCCAGCCGGGCAGCAGGTTTACCTGTTAAAAGAAGGCGCCCCGTTGGCCGTACCAATCAAGACCGGACTCACGGATACCTCATCTGCCGAACTGGTGGAAGGTGAGCTTACAGAAGGTGATGAGGTGATCGTCGAGCAGGTTGACGGCAGCAAAAAGAAGAAGAGCGGCATGGGGTCACCGATGGGCCCCCGTTTTTAAGAGGAGCGCGCAGATGAAAAAAACGCTGATGCTGATGATCCTTGACGGCTGGGGGATCAACCCTGATCCGGCCAACAATGCCGTGGCCCAGGCCAAGACACCCAACCTTGACCGGTTGCTGGCCGATTACCCCCATACCCGGATTCACACCTCCGGCATGGCAGTGGGACTGCCGGACGGTCAGATGGGCAACTCGGAGGTAGGGCACCTCAACCTGGGGGCCGGTCGGATCGTCTACCAGGATCTGACCCGCATCACCAAGTCGATCCAGGATGGTGATTTCTTCACCAACCCGACCCTGCTGGACTGCATCAACAAGGTGAAGAGCAGCGGCGGACGTCTGCATCTTGCGGGTCTGGTGTCAGACGGCGGGGTCCATTCCCACAACAGTCACCTCTATGCCCTGATTGAGCTTGCCAAGCAGCAGGGGGTCAAAGAGACCTGTATCCACTGTCTGCTGGACGGCCGCGATACCCCGCCCCAGAGTGGTGCCGGCTACCTGCAGGAGCTGGAAGCTGAGATCAAGCGGATCGGCCACGGCAGGATCACCACCGTTATCGGTCGCTATTATGGTATGGACCGGGATAACCGCTGGGAACGTGTGGAAAAGGCCTACAACGCCATGGTGCTGGGTCAGGGGAACCAGGCCGCCTCTGCAGCCGAGGCGATCAGTGCCAGCTATGCCGCCGGTATCACCGATGAATTCGTGCTGCCCACGGTCATTGGTCCGGCTGCTGCTCTCAACGACGGCGACGGCATCATCTTCTTCAACTTCCGTTCCGACCGGGC
>DIUB01000142.1:0-9124 GCA_002422265.1 Geobacter sp. UBA6169 | reverse complement strand
CTGCATCAGTTGCGGATTGCCGAGACTGAAAAGTACGCCCATGTCACCTTCTTTTTCAACGGTGGCGTTGAGACACCTTTTCCCGGCGAGGACCGGGCCTTGATCCCCTCCCCCAAAGAAGTGGCTACCTATGACCAGAAACCGGAGATGAGCGCCTTTGCCGTGACAGATGAGGTGCTTAAGCGGCTGGAGCAGGATCAGTATGACCTGATCATCCTCAATTTTGCCAACTGCGACATGGTGGGTCACACCGGCATCCTGTCGGCTGCGGTCAAGGCGGTTGAAGCGGTTGACAGCTGCGTCGGCAGGGTCGTCGAGAAAGTCCGTTCTTTGGGCGGAACGGTGGTGGTTACTGCAGACCACGGCAATGCCGAGCAGATGGTGGACGAACAGGGTGAACCCCATACTGCCCACACCTGCAACCCGGTCTGGCTGATCCTGGTGGATGACCAGCGCAAGGCGACCGTATTGAAAGAGGGCGGGAAGCTGGCCGATCTGGCACCCACCATGCTGGAACTGCTGGGATTGCCCCAGCCAGCCGAAATGACAGGAAAGAGTCTGCTATGAAAACAGTCGCCATACCGGAAACTGACAACGAATTTATCATTGGTAAGATCCTCTGCATCGGCCGCAACTACGTTGACCATATCAAAGAGCTGGGCAATGAGGCACCATCGGCACCGGTGGTCTTTATGAAGCCTGCCACTGCTGTTGTCGGCAATGATGAGCAGGTAGTGATCCCCTCTTACAGCTCTGAGTGCCATTACGAGGCAGAGCTGGCGGTGCTGATCGGCAGAGAGGGCAAGGATATTGCCGAGGCAGAGGCGCTTGAGCATGTTGCCGGTTACGGTGTGGCGATCGACATGACCCTGCGTGATGTGCAGGACGGTCTGAAGAAAAAAGGGCTGCCTTGGGACATTGCCAAAGGGTTTGACAGCTCCTGCCCGTTGTCTTCCTTTGTGCCGGCGGTCAGGGTGCCCGATCCGCAGAATCTGACCATCCGGCTGTTGCTGAATGGCGAGCTGCGGCAGAACTGCTCCACCAGCCTGATGATTAACCCGGTGGCCCGCATTATCAGCTATCTGTCAGGTATCTTTACCCTGGAGGAGGGGGATATCATCCTGACCGGTACCCCTGCAGGAGTGGGCAGGGTGCAGGCAGGCGACCGGCTTGAGGCCGGTATCGAAGGGGTTGGCAGCGTCTGCGTCTCGGTTGTCTGAATAGATTACGCAGAGGAGAGCATGGAAAGATGGAAAATGAGCAAGAGTGCCCTGAGTGTCAGGGTAAGATGATTCTGCTGCCTGGCTGAGGCGGCCTCTTCTGGCGGTGCCAGAAGTGCGGGTTGCGACTTTCGCACCATCGGGAACAGGACGGCTGCAGCTGCTCATAGCAGATCGGCAGATTTAATTTAGGGCTGTATAGAAAAAGTGCTTGACGCCCGAAATCACTTTGACTATAGTCCACAACTCTGTAAAAAACGAAGAGGTGGTAGCTATGTACGCTGTGATCAAAACAGGTGGAAAGCAATACAAGGTCGCTGAAGGCGATTTTCTGAAGGTTGAGAAGCTGGATAATCCGGCTGGCGAAACCATTGAGTTTGGTGAAGTACTGATGATCGGCGGCGAAACCGTCAAGGTCGGTGCGCCATTGGTGGCCGGTGCCTCTGTAACAGCCAGGATTGCAGTGCAGGGTCGTGACAAAAAGATCCTGGTCTTCAAGTCCAAGCGGCGTAAGAACAGCCGTAAGCTGATCGGTCATCGTCAGTACCACACCGTATTGAAGATTGAAAAGATCAGCGCCTAGGCAGTACCTGATTTTATTCATTTTGAGGAGAGAGTACCATGGCACATAAAAAAGGCGTCGGCAGTTCCCGTAACGGTCGTGATTCAGATGGCCAGCGACTTGGCTGCAAGAAGTTTGGTGGTGAACTGGTCAAGGCCGGTAACATCATCTATCGTCAGCGTGGCACCACCATCCACCCCGGTAACAACGTCGGTTGCGGCAAGGATTACACCCTGTTTGCCCTGATCGAAGGTGTGGTCAAGTTTGAGCGGATGGGACGTGATCGTAAAAAAGTATCGGTGTACGCTGCCTAAAAACCGGCTGTGCACTTCTTCTGAAAAGCCCGACAGGTTACCCTGCCGGGCTTTTTTGCGTCAGCAGCTGCAACGAGGCCGTGCTGTGCTATACTGTGTTATGGCCAAGGGCCAACAGCGATGATCAGTACAGGAGGAAGCCATGAAAGAGACTGGTGTGATGATGCTGGGCCTGTTGCTATGCGCGAACTTGGCGCTAGCCGACGACCTGAAGGATGCCGCAGACAAGCTCCCCCTGCTGTCTGAACGGCTGACAAAGCTGCGTGAGTCCAAGGCTGTTGACTATGCCAGGCCGGCTCTTGATGCTGCGCAGGCCGGTATCGGTGCGGTCAAGGCGGCTCTGGAAGCGAAAAACGGGACGCAGGCCCTGCAGAAGGCAGAAAGTGCCGATCTGCAGCTGACACTGGCTGAAGCCAAGGCTGCAGAGCAGGAAAGTGCCGAGCAGCTGGTGTTGCGACGAGCTGAACTGAGGAAGCTGGAGGCCCAGTTTGATCAGCTGCTGCAGACAGGAGGAAATTGAGATGAGACAGGGTATCGTGATTTTTATAGGAGTGTTGTTGCTGTCATGGTCAACCATTGTGCAGTCTGCGGAAAAAGCAGATTACCCGGTGCTTCTGGCTCAGAACCGGGACCGACTGGAGGAAACAGCCGCTCAAGTAGGCAACTATCCTGACGCGTTGGCGGCTATTGCCATCGGTCGGGCCTCACTGAAAAAGGCCGAGCAGGCTTACGACAAGGGCCAAAAATGGATGGGTTTGGGCAGCCTCAAGCCTGAAGCTGAGCAGGAGGTTCGTCATAACCTTGAAATGGTTGATCTGGCAGTTACTCTGGCAGTTTCCCGCGCTGCCAAAGGGAAAAACACTGAAGATGCTGCTGCTGTGGAAAAACAGCTGGAGCTGGTTAAAAACAGGGTAAAGTTGTTGGATGAGCGCAAGCAGGGGGAGGATAAGCTGCGAAAGGAGCTCCAGAAGTCTGAAGCGATTGCCAAAGAACTCGCTTCAGTAAAGGAGTCGCACGGTACGGTATCCGGGCAGCTGGAGCAGGTGCGTGCTGAGAACAAAAAACTACAGGAACAGCTTGCCGTCTTGACAGCGGAAAAAGGCGCACTTGCACAGGAACTTGAAAAATTCAAACAGGTTGTTGCTGCACCGCCTGCTCCGGCATCCCCGGTCCCTGCACCGCTACCACCGGCAGCACCCCAGCCAGCGGCGGTCCCGGTCGGCAGTCCCTGATTCGGGTGGTCTGTTATGCCGGGCAGTGCTCCAGCAGTACCACGGCATGGGCCGAGATCCCCTCGCCCGTGCCGGTAAAACCAAGCCCTTCCTCGGTGGTGGCCTTGACGTTGATCCGGTCGACCTCCACGCCACAGGTCCGGGCGATATTTTCACGCATGGCCGGAATGTGGGGCGCCATCTTGGGGCGCTGGGCGATGATGGTGGTATCAAGATTGCCGACACAGTAGCCTTGTGCCCTGATCAGTCCGACAACATGCTCCAGCAGCCTCATGGAGTCAGCCCCTTTAAAGGCCGGATCGGTGTCGGGAAAGTGTTTGCCGATATCCCCCAGTGCCAGTGCCCCCAGCAGGGCATCACTCACGGCATGCAGCAGCACATCGGCATCGGAATGCCCCAAAAGCCCCTTTTCATGCGGGATATCCACACCGCCCATGATCAGCTTTCTCCCCTCCACCAGGCGGTGTACGTCATAGCCGTGTCCGATTCTCATGGTGTTCCATCCTTGTAAAGGTTTTTGTCCAGCAGATGACGCGGCTGCACATTGCTCAGTGCCGCCAGCAGACTGTTTTTGATCTGAGGGATCTCTTGCTCCAGTGATGCCAGGAGCTGCTTCATGCGCTGACGCTGCTGATCGGCATCAGCCACCGGACAGTTGCAGCGAACAGCGCTGACCCCTGCCTGCTGGACGGCAGTGATGATATCCTCTTCAGCAACATAGACCAAGGGACGGATCACGGTGATGTCGCCACTGTCGCACAGCATTCTGGGGGCCATCGCCTTCAGGGTGCCGATAAAGAACTGGTTCAGCAGCAGGGTCTCGATAAAGTCATCCCGGTGGTGGCCCAGGGCCAGCAGATTGCAGCCCAGTCGGCGGGCTGCGCCGTATAGGGCCCCTCGTTTGAGTCGGGCACAGAATGAGCAGCAGGATGAACCAGGGCGCAGCTTGGTGTTGATCAAGGCGGCATGCTCGGTCTGCTCAACCACCAGTTGCAGCCCCAGTTGTTCGCTAAAGCTGCGGATTGCAGCGGTGTCAAACTGCTCAAAACCGGCATCAATGGTGACCGGCAGCAGTTCATAGCTGATCGGCGCCCGTTGCTGCAGCTCCCTCAGCAGCATGAGCAGCAACAGGGAGTCCTTACCGCCGGAGAGACCCACACAGATCCGGTCGCCGTGATTGATCAGACCAAAATCGGCAATGGCCCGACCGACACTGTTGCGCAGGGACCGCCAGAGCTTGGGATCGATGCTGTTGGAGAGCTTCATCCGTTTAGCGGGAAACCCGCTCCAGCAGTGAACAGACCATCGGAGTGAAGGCCTCATGCTCCAGCAGAAAGGCGTCATGACCATAGGCGGACTGAATCAGATGGTACTCCACGGTCTTGCCCAGCTCCTGCAGGCAGCGTACCATCTCTTCGGTCTGGTATGGCGGGTAGAGCCAGTCGGAACTGAAGGCAAAGAACTGGATCGGCGCCTGTACCCGACTGAAGGCATCGGCCATGGATTCATACCCCCAGGCCACATCATAGAGGTCCAATGCCTTGGCCAGGTAGAGGAAGGAGTTGGCATCAAAGCGACTGACAAAGTTGTGGCCGTTATAATTCAGGTAGCGCTCCACCTCAAACTGTCCGAAAAAGTCAAACAGGCCGTCTCTGGCAGAAAAACGACGATCGAACTTTTGCCACATGGACTCATCAGACAGAAACGTTATATGGCCGATCCCCCGGGCCAGGGCCAGGCCGTCTTTGGGGTTATGCTTGTACTCCCCCTTTTTCCAGGCAGGATCGTTAAAAATGGCCCAGCGGGCTACGGCGTTCAGCGAGATGGCCTGAGGCGAAGGGCGAGGTGTGGTTGCGAGGGCAATAACAGAGGAAACCCGGTCCGGATACTGGGTCGCCCATTCCAGGGCCTGCATGCCGCCCATGCTGCCCCCCATGACACAGAGCAGTCGCTTGATCCCCAGTCGGGTTATCAGCAACTCCTGGGCGCGAACCATATCCCGTACCGTGATGACCGGGAACGAGAGGTTGTAGCGTTTGCCGGTGCGGGGGTTGATTGAGGCGGGGCCGGTTGAACCGTAGCAGGAGCCGATCACGTTTGAGCAGATCACACAATAGCGGTCGGTATCCAGCAACTTGCCGGGGCCGACAATGGCATCCCACCAGCCCGGCTTGGTGTCGTCGGCGGTCCGTTTGCCGGCCAGGTGGGCATCGCCGGTCCAGGCGTGTTCCACCAGAATCGCATTGGAGCCGTCTGCATTCAAGCAGCCGTACTGCTCATACACCAGCGTGACGGGTGCCAGAATACGACCGCTCTCAAGCCGGACGCCCGTATCAAAGGTAATGGACTGTTCCTGAACAATACCGATCGACATGTAAAAAGCCCCTGTCATGAGCAGGGGCTTTGGATGGTCTCAGAAGCGCCACGCTCATCTTCGCCTTGCGGCAGGATTTAGCACCTGACGCCCTCACCGAGGGCCGGTTGCTGTGGTTTCGTCGGGCCTTGTCCCTCCACCACTCTTGATAAGCAGGTTGTGTGACATACATACGTCATTGCGCCTGACTGAGTCAACGCAAATGTCACGGTTTGCCCGCAAGTCCGGATAGGTCTGGAAAATACCACCGTCATCTGGTATAAACAAGGGCCTGAAAAACTCGTTCAGCACGGTCAGGAAAACATTTTGAGTCTATTTCGGGAGGAATCATGAGACGGCTGTTGCTGTTGGTCAGTCTGCTTGCACTGCCCCTGCTGGGGGGGTGTGCCCACAATTACTACAACCTGCCGCAAGAGGTGGTGGCAAACAAGGTGCGGGTGGTCGGCGTGGTACCGATGATCGTGGATGCGGAGTCAGATATCCGCTTTCCCCAGCGCGAAGAGTTGCTCAACCTGCTGGTGAGCATGAACCGTACCTTTGAGCGTGATCTGCTCCGGATGGTGAAAAACACCAACAGCTTTTACGCCGTAACCATGCTTGATCTGGACCCGAAGGCCACTTTCTCGGAGTTGCTTTTCCGGCGTGAGCGCCGTGATGACGCAGCTGTACAGTACAACAAATACTTCTGGAAGGAAGAGGCACTCGGCTCGCTGATTCGCAAAAACAGTCTGGATGCGGTGATGCTGGTGGTGGTCAGCGGTGTGACGCGCCCGGACAAGATCAGTTCCTCGAACCTGCTTGATGCCCTGGAGACCGACTACAATTACCTGATCATGACGGCCCAGATTGTTGATGCTAAAGGAGCGATCGTCTGGGAATACCCTAATTTCAGACAGCGCAGCATCTCTTATACGCCGCTGCTTAACCTGCAGTACCCCGATTTTGACGAAGCCAGGGCCAACATGAGTGCCAAGCCGCAGGTTAAATTCAAGACCATCGAGGGGGTCAGGCGGGCGCTGGAGAAGCGGCGACTTGATCTGCTGCGGCGCGAAACCAGCGAGGTGGAACTGTACAGCAGTCAGTTTGAGGCAATGACCTCCTTGATGAAGGTGGATGGCGATCTCAGAAAACGCAGTTCAGCTGAGCCTGTACAGCCGGGGAAGGAGTAGCCGTGTTGATTGAGATCGGGTTTGAAGGGGGCAAGAAAGTAACGGCATCATTCTCAGGCGGATTGCAGATGAAGACCGATCAGTCAGTTGAGAACGGCGGTGCAGGGGCCTATCCTGAGCCGTTTGCCTGTTTTCTCGGCTCCATCGGTACCTGCGCCGGTATTTATGTCCTCGAATTCTGTAACGCTCGCCGGATTCCGACTGACAAGATATCGCTGACCCAGGGGGTCTCCTTTGCAGAGGATGACCAGGGCAAACGGAGACTTGCCAAAGTGGCCCTGACGGTCAACCTGCCGCCTGAGTTTCCTGAACGGTACCGGAAGGCGATCGTCAAGGCTGCCGAGCTCTGTTCCGTTAAAAAAGCGATCATGCATCCTCCTGAATTCGTGGTTGATTACCAGGTATTGTGACGAAGCCCGTGGATGACACCCGTAAGGAGAAGCTGAAAAAGGAACTGCAGGGGATCGGTATCGGTGCGGTGGGTCTCTTTCTGCTGCTGGCCTTTCTCACCTTCAGTGCTGCGGATCAATCGCTGAACAGCTGGTCGACCGAAGGGGGGGTGCGTAATCTGGGCGGGCGGCTGGGAGCCCAGATGGCCGACCTCTGTTTGATGCTGTTTGGTCTGGCTTCGTACCTCTTGCCGGCGGCGCTGCTCTATATTGCCTACAACCTGCTGCGTTTCAAGGAACCGCGTCTCAGGTTCTACAAGGTGGTTGCCTACTGCGGCCTGCTGTTTTCCCTGTCCTCGCTGTTTGCCTTCAACATGGAATCAACCCTGCTGTTTGGTCAGCAGATACCGACCGGCGGCCTGATTGGCGGGGGCACGGCACAGTTTCTCAAAAACAACCTCAATACCTTCGGCGCCCTCCTGGTCCTGCTGCCGCTTCTGGCCGCCTCGATCATGATCCTCTCCGGTTTTTCTTTTGTACTGTTTGCCTCCTGGTGGCTGGAGACCCTGCGTACCAAGTGGTCGGCACGCCGTGAGCGGTCTGCCCACAGCCGTGAAGAACGACAGCGTGAACAGGCCCGTACCGGCGGCAAACCGGTCCCTTCAACCGGTCCGGTGATCAAGGAGGCAGCATCACCATCACCGCCCCGCCCCAACTTCTTCAAGAAAGAAAAGAAGAAAGAAAAGGCTAAAGACACGCTGGTGCAGGAATCGTTTGAGTTTATCAAGCACGAGGGGGAATTTGTCACCCCGCCGCTGTCGTTGCTTGATCCACCACCAGCCACCGAAAGACGGATAGACCGTGATGCACTGGAGATGAACGCCCGACTGCTGGAGAAGAAGCTTTTGGATTTCGGCATTGATGGTGAAGTCAAGGAGATCTGCCCTGGCCCGGTTATCACCATGTATGAGTTTGCCCCGGCCCCCGGTATCAAGATCAGCCGGATTGCCGGGCTGTCCGACGACCTGACCATGGCGCTGCAGGCGCTTTCGATCCGGATCGTGGCCCCGATCCCCGGCAAAGGGGTGGTGGGGATCGAAGTACCCAATCGTGACCGGGAGATGGTCTACCTGCGGGAGATCTTTACCTGCGAAGAGTTTCTGCAGAGTCGTATGAAACTACCGCTGGCCCTGGGCAAGGATAGTGCCGGATTGCCTTCCATGACCGATCTGGCCAAGGCCCCTCACCTGCTGGTGGCCGGCTCTACCGGCTCCGGCAAGTCGGTTTCAGTCAACACCATGATCCTGTCGCTGCTCTACACTGCCACTCCCCGTGATGTTCGCTTCATTATGGTTGATCCCAAGATGTTGGAGTTCTCTATGTATGAGGGAATTCCGCACCTGTTGCTGCCGGTGGTGACCGAGCCGAAAAAGGCCTCACTGGCACTGAAATGGGCCGTCAACGAGATGGAGCGCCGCTATCGCCTGCTGGCGGATAAAGGCGTTCGCAATATCGAATCCTACAACCGCAAGCTGGCGGCAGAGGGCGAGCAGAGCGGACTGGAAACAACTGATGAGGAGATCATTGAAGAGCTTGAAGAAGTGATCGAGGGGGAGGACCAAGCCGTACTGGATGAGCCGTTGCCGTTTGTGGTGGACGACAAGGAGGAGCTTGAGCACAGCCATCTGCCCTACATTGTGGTGATCGTGGACGAGCTGGCCGACTTGATGATGGTGGCCGGTCGCGAAGTGGAAGAGCATATCGCCCGCTTGGCCCAGAAGGCCCGGGCTGCCGGTATCCACCTGATCCTGGCCACCCAGCGGCCATCGGTGGATGTCATCACCGGCCTGATCAAGGCCAACAT
>DIUB01000185.1:4361-6796 GCA_002422265.1 Geobacter sp. UBA6169 | reverse complement strand
GCAAGCTCTCCGCCTGATGAAGCTGGTTTCCTGCTTACGTGCGGGCAACCTTGCCAACCGGTGCAATATAGACCGTGAGCTCTTCATTACCATCTACAGCCACCAGTTCATCTGCCAGCTGCTGATTATAGGCGGCAATAGCACAGGTGCCGCAGCCAACCGCCTCGCAAGCCAGGTACAAATTCTGGCACAGATGGCCGGCATCAAGGGCAATCACCTTGTAGGATGCCTCGGCATAACGCCATTCGGTGCGTGCCATGACCGCAGTCCAGATAAAAGTTACCGCAGCCTGTCCGGCAAAGGACTGACCTCGACAGGCTGCGATGAGACAGGCCGGCAGGTTGGGGATAGCACGTTCATGCACCAAGACATGTTCAAGCGGCAGGTAGCGGTACAGGCCCGGTTCAAGACCTGCAACCCTGAGCAGACCAAGGTAGGTTTCAAAAGGATGACGGCAGCCGGCAGAAGGCACTGTGCGCAACACTGCCGCTTGGTGGAGTACAGCGCGGACCCCCTGGGTGGCCCAAAGTAGAAAGGCCAGCTCTTCAAGGGAAAGTGGTTCTTCAGTAAAGCAACGATGACTCTTGCGATCAGCAATTGCCGTGTGCAGGTTATACGCCTCTAACGACCATTCATGCCGGGATGGCAGCGAAATGATGTTTCTGCTCGGCTGCACCGGCTTCTGGACAGGAGGTGGCTCAACCCCTTCAGACTGCGGGGTGCTGTAGAAATCAACTTCTTCCCTGATTCGATCCGTCAGGAAATACCGACCAAGTGCTCTGGTTATTGTTGGATTCTTCATGACCGGCGTCCTTTCTGGCAGCGCATCTTCCGGATTGAGCGTGCGCAGGCTATGTTTTTTTCTGCAGCGATCCTGTTGCAGCAAGAAACGTACGCACTTCATCCCAGAACCGAGACTGATCCAGCAGATCATTATGATCAGCCGGAAGTGGAACAAGCTGCCCCTGCACGGCAGCCGCTGCAACCTGCTGGCCATGTTCAAAAGGAACGATGGTGTCGTGCTGCCCGTGCAGCACCAGGGTCCGGCCAGCGTACTGCGGTATTGCTGCAAGGTTGTCAAAAGAGTCGAACAGCAGCCATGCAGGCAGCAGACGCCGGTGTGCAAAGGGCCGTAACGAGCTAAACGGAGCCGCCAGGATCAAGGCCTGAACCGGACGCTGCACTGCCAGCACCGTGGCTGGATATGCGCCGATTGAGGTACCAAAGGAAACAATCCGTGTCCGGTCAATCACGGGGCGCACACGAACAACATCAAATGCTGCCAGCGCTGTTTCAATAATCGTTTGCTGACGCGGTCTTCCGGCAGAACGGCCATAGCCGGGATATTCAACCAGCAACAGGGCACAGCCCAGTTGCTGCAACTGTTCAAATGCAGGATGGGGGCTGTCAATCAATTCGCCATTGCCGTGAAAAATGATGACCAGTGGAAACGGACCGCCCGCATGGTTGGGCAGTACCAGACGACTTTCAACCATGCCAAAGGAAGTGGTCAGCCATACTGTCTCGGCAGCCGCAGCCACACCGCTGGGCATTGCCGGCGGCGTCAGCCAACGCCCCGGAAAAAGCAGAGAGCGCTGGAACAGCACCAGCAACAGGGCATACCCCAGATAGGCCACACCAACCAACAGCACCAGACGGGTAATTGGTATCATGCCGATTACTTGCTGCATTGGTACTGATTCACTATCGGCAGCAAGGGGTCAGGGAAGAGTAAAAGCCGATGGGGCATGTCTATTCTCTTCAATTCAGCAGTGTTGCCAGATCAGCAGCAATGCGTGCAGGGGTATCGGTTGGGGCGTAGCGTTCGAGTACTGCACCATCAGGCCCGACAAGGAATTTAGTGAAATTCCACTTGATCGCTTCTGTGCCCAGCACCCCTTTTTTTGCTGACTTGAGATAGCGATAGAGCGGATGCGCATTGCTGCCGTTAACCTCAATCTTGGCAAACAACGGAAAGGTGACGTTGTAGGTAAGCGAGCAGAAGCCTTTGATCTCTGCCTCATCACCCGGTTCCTGGTGACCAAATTGATTGCAGGGAAAACCAAGCACCTCAAACCCCTTATCCCGGTAGGTATCGTAGAGCGTCTGTAATCCCTCATATTGGGATGTAAAACCACACCGGCTGGCAACATTGACGATCAGCAGCGTCTTGCCGCGAAAACGGTTCAGGGTCTGCACCGTGCCGTCAATAGTGGTGATTTCAATAGCATAGATATCCATAGTGACCTCCACTCCCGTCCCAGTCAGCTGGAACAGACATCCGCCAGTGCCGCAAGTACAGGGCTTTTCCTACAGAAAACTGCCTCTCTCAACTCATTCAGCGAAAATTTGGTTAAACCCGGATTTTCCATTGGGGCACGAGATGCTGACGAGATGGTTTACGAGCAGTTTTTTGTCCGTTTGACGAAGCAATA
>DIUB01000185.1:0-4335 GCA_002422265.1 Geobacter sp. UBA6169 | reverse complement strand
AATAAATACAAAGCCCTGCCGGGCGCACCACAAAAAAGGGCCGGAACAATGTTCCGGCCCAGTGTTTGTTATGGTAGGCGCGGGCGGTCTCGAACCGCCGACCTCTACCGTGTCAAGGTAGCGCTCTCCCCCTGAGCTACGCGCCTCCAGCAAGGGAATGTGTAATTAGCAGGTTGCTTGTGGCTCTGTCAAGCTGTTTTTCGTGTTCTTCCGCTCAATCAACGCCACGTTTTCAACATGGGGGGTGTGTGGAAACATCTCCACCGGTTGCACCTGACTGCAGCGATATCCCTTTGCTGCAAGAATATCAAGATCTCGGGCCAGTGTTGCCGGTGAGCAGGAGACGTAGACCATCCGCTGCGGCTGGAGTTTGACTACTTTATCCAGCACCTCCCGATCGCACCCTTTACGTGGGGGGTTCAGCACGATCAGGTCAAAGAAGCGGCCCTCTTCCAGCAGATCGTCCAACATTTCCTGCACATCACTTGCCTCAAAGCGACAGTTCCGGGCATCATTCAGTTTGGCGTTGCGGCGCGCATCGGCAACGGCCTCTTTATTCAACTCCACCCCCAACACCTGTGTTGCCTGGGGTGCCATGGTCAGAGCAATACCGCCGATACCGCAATACAGGTCCAGCACCTGCCCGACACCGTTTAAGCCGGAGCAGGTCAGGGCGGTTTCATACAGCAGGCGGGCGCCGTCATGCTGGGCCTGCAGGAATGAACGGGGTGAGATGAACAGCTGAACTTGACCGATCCAGTCCTGGAGCATCTGCTGTTTGGTCAGAAAGTGATCGTGGGCACCAAAGATCACGTTACCTTCACTGCTGTTGACATTTTGGCAGACAACCGTAACTTCAGGTACCTGTTCCTGCAGCAGACGGGTCAGGTGATGAATCTCGTTAAAGGCGCGCCTTACGGTTACAAAGGTCACCATAACCTGACCGGTTGACTCAGCCACACGCACCACCAGATAGCGCAGGATACCGCTTTTGTTCTTTTCCTGCCAGATCGGCACCTTGAGCTTGCTGATGCCGGACCGCACCACCTTGACCACCTTGTTGATCAGTGGGTGGTGTACCACGCAATCATCCAGATCAACAACTTCGTGCGTAGCCCGGCGGTAGATGCCGATGTAAGGGTCGGCATGGCTGCCTGCCACCGCCAGCTTGGCTGTGGTGCGATACCCCAGATTACGTTCCGGCACCAGAAGACGTGGCACCTGCAGATGCTGTAATGCGGGATAGGCTGACAGAGCCGACTGTACCTGCTGTTGCTTCCAGCGCAGCTGCTCACCATAGCGCATCACGATCAACGGACAGCCCAGACAAAGGGCTGCCTCGCTACAGGGAGAACGCTGCAACCTCAACGGGGATGGTTCAATCAGCTTGATCAGTTCGGCAAAGACCGCCCGCTTGCCAACATGACTAATCCGCACCAGACAGCGATCCTGTGGCACGGTTCCGGCAACCGTTATCAGCTGACCGCCAGACTGCCCCAGGCCGCTGCCTTCATCGTCCATCTGGTCTATCAGCAGTTCAACGGCCACCCCCCGCGTCAGCTGCGCCCCCCGGTCCGGCCCCCCTGGCAGAGGTTTTGCCGGCGTACTGCGACGTGTTGATGCTTTGCCCAAGGCAGGTTTGCGCGGAGTCATGGCAGACTCCTCTGACGGGCTGCCTCAAACAGAGCCACGCCACCAGCAACCGAGGCGTTCAGTGATGAAACACCGCCATAGTGGGGAATGGATACCAACAGGTCGCAATGTTTGCGTACAAGCGGCCTGATGCCATCGCCTTCACTTCCGACCACCAGTGCCAGATTGCCTCGGTAATCAGCCTGATAGATCGTCTGTCGTGCGTCACCTGTCAGGCCAAACACCCAGCAACCGGCCTGTTTCAGGCGTTCCAGGGTCTGAACCAGATTGGTCACCTGAATGACCGGGATGGTTTCAACCGCACCGGCCGAGGCCTTTTCTACCACCGGTGTTATCCCGCAGGCACGATCCTTGGGGATGATCACCCCCTGCAGACCGGCACAGGCAGCAGAACGGATCAGCGCACCCAGGTTCTGCGGATCCTGAATACCATCAAGAACCAGCACAAACAGCTTTTGATCTGACTGTTGTGCCTCGATAAGGAAGGTCTCAAGCTCTGCATAGACAAAAGGAGCAACCCGCAGGACAACGCCCTGATGGTGAGGGTTTCCAGCCAGACGCTCAAGGTCTGCACGCTCGCGACGATGCACGGCAATGCCCTGCTCTTCAGCCATGGCAGCCAACTTGGCAATCCGCTGGTCTGGTCCGGCCTGTTGCACAAAAAGCTCAAAGGCCTTGCGGTTTCCCCGCAAGGCCTCCCGAACCGGATTTATCCCGAACAGGATCTCCTGTTTCATTTATGCACCTGCCACAATTTCATCAACAATCAGCTCTGCTGCCTGCACCGGATCAGCGGCCTTGGCAATCGGCCGACCGATCACCAGGTAATCGGCACCGGCCTTCACTGCCTCTGCCGGTGTCATGATTCGCTTCTGGTCATCCACAGCCGCAAAGGAAGGTCGCACACCAGGGGTTACGATTAAAAAGTCAGGACCGCAGGCAGACCTGATCGCCTCAATCTCTAACGGAGAGGCAACCACACCATCCATACCACTCGCTTTGGCAAGCCTGGCAAGCCGCACCACCATCTCTTCAACCGGACGGTCAATGCCGACTGCCTGCAGGGTCTCCTGCGTCGAAGAGGTCAGGATAGTTACCGCAAGGAGTTGTGGGCGTGCGGTTCCACTAAACTCCTTGCGTACCGCCTGAGAAGCCTTTTCCATCATCTCTGCCCCGCCCAGGGCATGGAGATTAGCCAGCTTCACCCCATGCTGTCCTGCAGCCAGCATGGCCTGCGCTACGGTATTGGGAATATCATGGTACTTCAGGTCAAGAAACACCTCACCACCATGCTGTTTAACAGCCTCAACAGCCGCAGGCCCTGCAGTCGTGAACAGCTCCTTACCCACCTTAAACATACCGACCTTGCCGGAAAGACGTTCAGCCCAGACCGCAACATCGGCCAGCTTATCCACATCCAGGGCAAAAATAATTTTACGTCTTGCTTCTTCACGAGTCATTTCATTCAGCTCCTTACCCTTGGTAGGTAGCATGTTAAAATAAGATTGATACATAATTGCCACCACATTGCGAGCCCTGCTTAGCATACATGTTTCCACACTGTCAATCAGGCAGCTGACCAGGCAGTTCTGGTATACGAACGCTTGACGACAGTATGATTATTGCGTATAGTCACAAAAATTTGCCAGTCTGGTGGAATGGTAGACACAGCAGACTCAAAATCTGCCAGGGGCGACCCTGTTCCGGTTCGAGTCCGGAGACTGGTACCAAATAAAAACAAGGCCTTGCGTTTACTTTCGCAAGGCCTTTTGTTTTACACGGCAAAAATTGTATACAACAACAAGCCATTTTCTTGAAAAAACTTTCTCTATCATATAGTTTTACATATTTAATTTTACAGGCCCTGAAAAGGGGACACTTGAAAACTTATGCAATCACTACCATCTAACAAGCAAGAGAAAAACATCATCCCAGAACTGCTGGGAGATACCGGTTTTTGCCGTGATCTTGGTATCCGTTACCCCTATATTGGCGGTTCCATGGCCAAAGGTATCAGCTCCGTTGATCTTGCCATCGCCCTGGGCAAGGCAGGGATGCTGGGGTTCTTCGGTGCTGCCGGTATGCCGATTGAAGCGGTTGAGGCCGCCATTGACCAACTTGCTGCCAGCGGCGTGCCGTTTGGCTGCAACCTGATACATTCACCCCAGGAGCCTGACCTTGAGGCAGGCCTGGCAGAGTTGTATATCCGCAAAAATGTCCAGCTTGTTGAGGCATCTGCCTTTCTGACCCTGACCCTGCCGCTGGTACGCTACCGCCTGAATGGCATACACCGCAGCGCAGACAACAGCATTGTTACCCCCAACCGGATCATCGCCAAGGTCTCCCGCGAGGAACTGGCTGAAAAGTTCTTCTCCCCTGCCCCGGAAAAGCTGGTTGCCAGCCTGCTGCAACAGGGGTTGATTACTGCCGAGCAGGCAGAGCTGGCCAAACTGGTGCCGATGGCCCAGGATATTACTGCCGAGGCCGATTCCGGCGGCCATACCGATAACCGCCCTGCCCTGACCCTGCTCCCCACCATCCAGTCGGTTGCCGGGCGGATGCAGCAGCAGCACGGCTACCCGATGCAGTTGCGGGTCGGCCTGGGTGGCGGTATCGGCACCCCGCAGGCTGCTGCAGCAGCCTTCAGCATGGGTGCCGCCTGGATCATGGTCGGTTCGGTGC
>DIUB01000030.1:17791-22422 GCA_002422265.1 Geobacter sp. UBA6169 | reverse complement strand
AGGATGTATGATATGGGTGACGAACAGACTTCAATCCATGATTTTGATGTTGCATTAATCTGCGAATATTTTTCCAGCCTGGAGCGCCAGGGGCCCGGCAGCCCTGAAGTGACCATCAAGGCGTTGAGTTTTGTTGAAGGGTTGACGGAGCATTCCCGTATTGCTGATATCGGGTGCGGTACCGGCGGTCAGACCATGGTGCTGGCGCAGCATGCGCCGGGTACGATTACCGGCATTGACCTGTTCCCGACGTTTATCGACCTTTTCAACGCCAATGCGCAGCAGCACAACCTGCAGCAGCGGGTACGCGGTGTGGCTGGCTCCATGGACAGCCTTCCTTTTCAGGCAGAAGAGCTGGATCTGATCTGGTCGGAAGGAGCGATCTACAACATCGGGTTTGAACAGGGCCTGCGCGAATGGCGGCAGTTTCTGAAGCCGGGCGGGTATCTTGCCGTTTCAGAGGCATCCTGGTTTACTGAACAGCGGCCTGAAGAGATCGAGAAGTTCTGGATGGACGCCTATCCCGGTATTGCCACCATTGCCGAAAAGGTTGCCCAGATGCAGCGGGCCGGGTATGTTCCGGTTGCCGCCTTTATCCTGCCGGAAAACTGCTGGACAGATCATTTTTACGGTCCGCAGACCGCAGTGCAGAAAGCGTTTCTTGAAAAACATGCAGGCAATCCAGCGGCTGAGGCGTTTATCACGAATGAGCGGCGCGAAGCGGCGTTATACGGCCAGTACAAAGCGTACTACGGGTATGTTTTTTATATAGGAAAGAAATGCTGAGCTTCGATACAACCCGTTGTCATACGCATGCCGTTCATTACGCACATAAGGCCTTCTGATGTCTCTGAAAACCGTCCAGACATTACTTGAACGCCAGCTGCTGGCAGAAGATCTGCTGCGTCGCCAGGAGATGCCGCGCCACGATCTGGTGGAATCCACACTGCACAAGCAGCACAAGGCCGAGCTGCGTTCGCTGCTCGCTGCCCAGGAAATCTCTGAGCTGGCCCGAATTCTGGAGGCGCTGCCGCCTGAGCGTCTTGCCCTGGCATGGGAACAGATTGACCCCAAGCGTACCGATGACCTGCTTGCCGAGGTGTCGGAGGGGACACGGGAGCTGCTGGCTAGCCACAGCATGGCGCTCAGCAGCGATTGTCAGGTAAACGCCTTTGAGCTGGCCGGTGGTCGCCTGCAGCAGACGGCTGTCACCTCCCTTGATGATCTTGAGGGAATTGCGCCGGTCTGGGTTGACATGGTGGCAACCACCAAGTATGACCGCCGCAAACTGGGGCAGCGGTTCGGCATTGAACTCCCCGACCCGAAGGAACTTACCGATATTGAGACCAGCGCGCGCTTCTATATCGAGGAAAACGGCGAGATGCATCTGCACTCGGATTTTCTGCTGGACCGCGAGGGGGATTCCCGTAACGTGCCGGTGGCGCTTATCCTGTACAAGGAAACGCTCTTTACCATTCGCGAGGAAGAGCTGCCGGTCTTTCGTCTGCAGCGTCTGCGTGCACGGATGCAGACCGGCTATGTGACCGACGGCATGGATGTGCTGCTGGACCTGTACGCCGTGGATGCGGAATATTCGGCTGATTCTCTGGAGGAGATCTATACCGCCCTGGGGTTAGTGGGAAAACATCTGTCGGGGGAGGCGCTTACTGATGAAGAGGCTGCCCGCAACCTGGCGGATATCTCTGAGGTGGAGGATTTGAACGGCAGAATCCGCAAGAATGTGATGGATACCAGACGCGCCCTGACATTTCTGATCCGTACCAAGAAGCTTTCCCAGCCGCAGCTTGATGATGTGCAGCAGATCCTGCGTGATATCGAATCACTGGACGGCCATACGTCGTTTCTGGTTGAAAAGATCAACTTCCTGCTTGATGCCACTGTCGGCTTTGTCAATATCAACCAGAACAAGGTCATTTACCGCCTGACCATCCTCAGTATCATCTTCCTGCCGCTTAACCTGATTGCCGGCATCGGGGGCATGTCAGAATATACCGAGATGACCAAGTCCATCCCCTGGCAGGTTTCTTACCTGGCATTCACCATCTCCATGGTTTTGATCGGCTGGATCACCTATTACGTGTTACGGCTGTTCGGCAGCAGGAAACGGATCAGGAAAGCGGAATCCTGCTGACTGGTTTCGACGTGTACGCCGATTCAACGGCTCAGCCACAGCTCCGGCGCAATCTGACGAGCCGGCTTGCCGTACGGCAGCAGAACCACATATTACCCCTTGCGGGTATTGAACGCCCTGTCAGCACAGTTCTGCAGTTCTGAAATTCCTATTTCACGCAAACGTGTATCATCATCACGGCTCAGCCGCCCGAGCAGTTCTATCCACTCATGTTTGACCGGTGTCTCCTGAATGGGCAGTTTTCTCAGCCTGTCGGCGATTGCAGCGAGTTGCTCTTGTCTTGTCATCATGGCCTGATACTCCTTCTTCTCTCCTCTGTTTTGTTTGTGTGCCGGGATCTCAACCGGACCGCAGCTGTTCCAGAATGGCCGGGTCAATACCGTTTTCATTGCAGTAGCGGTTTTCCAGATCCTCAATGTAAAACAGGTCAAGTTTAGACTTGGTAATGAATTCCTGCCGCAGGGCGTGGTTGCCGCGCAGAATTTGAGGCAGGACTGCATTGGTATAGATTGCCTCCAGCTTGACCAGCTCAACTGCCCGGTTAAACAGCTCCTCCGGGATGTCATGATTGATCTGCAGCCGCTTGCGCAGTTCAATGACTATTATCCGCTTGATGGTTTCCCGCCCCTGGGGGCTGCTGACCGTTGCCTGATTCAGACGGGACTGCTCGGCCACCAGGTCCACAACAACCATAAACAGCCGTTCTTCCTGTTCCAGCTGTTTCAGTTGTTCGATCAACTGCTGCACGGCCATAAGATCGTACAGTTTCATATCGCTGTTTTGCAGTTTGATGGTCTTGGTGGCTGCCAGTCCATCCAGGAGTATCTTGATCCTGCGGCGGCCATAACTGTCCAGCAGCGGACTCAGCAGCAGCTCCTCCACAAACAGACGTCTGAAAAAGCCCGGTTCAAAGGAGTCGAACAGCTCCATATCATGCTTGAGCTGTACCAGCTCTTCAACATCAAGCTGTGCGCTGCCCATGAAGGCCAGGTGGTTCAGGTGTCCGGCCGCAGCCTCCAGCTTGTGGAAGTAGTCGGCCAGTTGTAGCAGGCGCTTTTTGATCGCTTCCGGGGCGCCGGCCTGGATCTGCTCATCTAGAAGTTTACCCAGGTCGAGCAGCAGGGCGTCAAAGGAGCGGTCAGCGGTTGCCAGTGCGCGTTTTTTAGCACAAAGCAGCTGCTTGAGTTGCAGCAAGGTGGGGTTCTGCACCTCTTGGCCCGAGGGCAGGACCAGCAGTTTTATCAGTGCCAGAGCCTGATTGAGGCTCAGTTGGTCGGGGTGCTGTTGCTGTGACATGACGGTATTACCTCAAACGATTGAAGAGCTACAGTACGTTGATTGTCCGGTTTTGTTTGTCACAATTTCGCAACAACTGATCGTTGAGGGGAGGTCAGATGCGATCCTGGTGCAGATGAAACCTGACCGTTGCGCCGGTGACCGTGCTGCGCCCGGTGTAGAGAAAGATGGTCAGCCAGACCCCCTGCAGAAAGAGCAGCATCCCTGGCTGCCAGAGCCCCTGCAGGCCTGCGACTAACGACGCCAGCGGAGTTGCTTCGTGATGCAGCACTGCGGCCATGATAACGGCATAGATCAGGCCCGCTACCCCCATGATCTGGTAGGCGGATATCTTTCCGGCGCCGCGATAGTCGGCTCGCAGGGTTTCGGAATAACTGCGCCAGATTTGGGTGACGCTGACGGTCAGCAGGAATGCGGCTGTATGGTGGGCTGACAGAAACAGGAAAACAGCTCCCAGACCGCAGGTGCTGTAGAGTACCGCTGTCATGGCCTGGACCGGAATCACCGGTACCGCTTCCAGACCGTCGGCATAGGCGATCTTCTTGGTGCTGCCATGAAAGACAAATCCCCTGTCATGCAGCAGCCGGGCCAGCAAACCGGTCTGTCCCTCCAGCGGTTTGCCGTAGCAGCAGCCAAAGCTGATGCAGGCCAGACGCCCCAGCCCTTCACCAAAGGCGTAGGCAATGGCAATGGCCGCCCAGGTGGCGATGAGTGGCAAGTGGAAATCAAGGGCCGTTCCGGCAAACCGGTTCAAAAGCCAGATCACCGGCGGGGTAATGATCATGCCAACAAATACGGCCCCCCCCACGGTGAAGGTATGGGCCTTTTTTTCCACCAGTTGTGCCACCAGCCGCGAAGCCGGCACACAGCAGAGCAGCATGGTCAGGGCTAAGAGTGCCGTTGCCCGGGGCGGCACGCCCACAGAGCCGAGCAGTACCAGCAGTACTGCCACCGCAACCAGATAGGCATTGGCGGTCAACAGGCCGTACCAGGTGAAGTTGATACCACACCAGCTGCCCTGATCGTTTTTTTCTGAGGGTACTGTGGCCAGAAACTGCCAGTTTTCGGCAGGCAGGCAGCGGAATCCCCACCTGAGATAGAGAGCAAGCAGAATGGTCACAGCTCCCAGTACAAACAGTGTGAACATGGGTGCCTCCCGGAATTGGTCAAGAGTTCCCTTAGC
>DIUB01000030.1:1087-17737 GCA_002422265.1 Geobacter sp. UBA6169 | reverse complement strand
CGTGCAGGCACTGTGCGCCGCGTAATGGAATATCCGGGGTTAACGAGTCAGCCGAACAACCAGCCGGCTGACGCAGTCGGCAAGTTCCGGGTCGCTGATCATTTTCAGGGCCTTGTCGGCAGGGAGCACCACACGCTTGCGCCAGTGCATTTCCGGCCATTTTTTCAGCACGGTGGTAACCCGCAACGGATAGACCGAAAGGGTATGTTCCCCTTTGTGGTTGCAGCTTGAGCGGAGTCCGGGGATACAGTTGCCGATTACCCCTGCTTCTTCCATTGCCTCCATCACGGCAACATCCTGACGGGTCATCTCCGGTTCAGGGTGGCCTTTGGGGATAATCCAGCGGGTCTGGGCAGAGTTGGTGACTATGACGAGATACAGGTGGCCTCTGCGGATCAGAAAAGGGAGTGCCCCGATCTGGCATTTCTGGGATTGTTCATCAGGGATACCGTGGATCGCCAGAGAGCTGTTTTTATAAGCCTCCTCTTCCGTTACTTCCTGCCCAAGAAAATCAGGCTTTACAAACCGCTCGCTTTCGGCAACAGACGCGAACTCAACCTCGGCAACCTGTAGTGGTGCAAGATCACCCAGGTAGCGGTCCAGCTCTATCTGGCAGTCCCCGTACTTGATGCGGGAACGTACCTTTTCCAGCCTTCGTCCTTCAGTTGAGGGCCAGAGTGACTGGAACTGCTGGGAAGATATCTCAATCTCGGTTTCGCGCCGGGTCAGACCGGAGCCTTCTTTTACGGCAAGAAAATGCCGGGTGCCGTACTGCCGGATACGTACCTCCAGCTGGTCGTCATGGGCAAGATAACCCTGCAGGATAGGGGTCCCGTCGGGAAGCTCGGCAGGCAGCGTGTTTACCAGAAACTTGCGTTCGATTTCAATCATGGCCGGGCTGCCGTTTGGCACAGAATTTCATTGCATAGTGCGCGGTAGGCCATCGCAGCCTCGCAGTTGCTGGAATAGGCGAGCAGCGGCATTCTGCGGAGTCCCATTTTTTCAACATCTGCAGAGAAAGGGATCACGGTTTTCAGGAAATGGGGATTGGACAACGGCAGTTCATCCATGATGTCACGGTGCATACGGTTACGCTTCTGTACCATGGAAAAAAATGGGCGGAGTATCTCAACAGGCAGCTCTTCATTCTGGAAAAACAGGGTCAGCTGGTCAAGCGTCCGTTGTGAAAGCACTGTGGGAATGACCGGCACAACAATCAGATCCGATGCCCGGAACACATTTTCAGAGAGCAGCGTAATATTCGGCGGACAGTCCAGCAGTATGACGTCATAGTCGGGCTTGAACTCGTCCAGAACTTTACGAAGCCGCTTGCGGCTTTTACTCATGCTGTCAAGCACGATATCAAAGTTTCGGTAGGCAAGGTTTGAGGGGATGATATCAAGCCCGGGAAAGTCCGATTCCCTGATGTTGCTGCGCAAGCCATCTGCCAGCGCATCCGAGTCCCGCATCCGCAGCTTTTTTGCGCTGCCCATCCGGAAGTAAAAAGCCGCAGCCCCCTGCGGGTCAAGGTCGATCAGCAGGGTCCGTCTCCCGGATTCCCGCAGGACATAGGCCAGGTTAACGGCAAGGGCAGTTTTACCCACGCCCCCCTTGATGCTGTAGGAAGAGATGATGTTCATTGGTTTGTCTGCCTGTAGAGATCAGTTGTGATGTGTGATGCCGAAAGTTTGAAGGTACGTTTGAAAATAGCAGCGGTTGGTCCACTGCAAAATTCGTCAAGTGACTGCTTGATAAAGATCCGTGACTGCTGCTGCTGCTGATAGAGAACCGAAACCAGCCCCCCCAGCCCCAGTGAAATTTCTGCCCCTGGTTGCCGCTGTTCCCGGTACGCAAGCAGCGATGCCTGCTGTACCGAGGCGTCGTTAAATTCGCCAAGCCGCCCCTGCAGACGCCGCAACTGCTTTTGCAGTGTTGCGGAACGGTCCCCGGGAATCAGTTCGTTGAAGAATTCCATCAAGTAGCGCAGTTTTTTGCATTCAATCCGGAGCTGATGGATCCCCTCATCAGGGGTTGACGCATCAATTCCGGACGCAATCTTGCGGATTGTGCGATAGCGTCGGTAGATGCGTGCAAAGACCAACGGTTCCACCGGCAGGGCAGCCGCCGCTGAAGGGGGATGCTGCGTACCCTCTGCAAAATAAACGGAAACATCATGCAGAAGCTGCTGAAAAGCGGGACTGGCAAGTCGTGCAGTAACCGTTCGGATTTCGGCTTCCCGTTCAAGAGCAAAATCATCAAACATGCTGTTCAGCGCAGGACGGAATGGGGAGGGAAGTAAGTCAAGGTACTCCTCCCGGGCCAGCAGGTAGACATCAAGGTCACGCAGCCGGTTGGTTTGTCTGGCCAGGTCACCGAGAGTTGCGCGTATCTGCTGTATATCCGTTACTGGATAGACCCCTTTGACCAGACTGAGCAACGAGCGGATTTTACGCAGGCAGATCCGGTAATCATGCAGAAATTCCGTATCCCGATCCTGCAGTATGCCGGGCAGATTTGCATGAACCAGATCAAGCATGCTGCGCACGATGGTGCTGATCGCCTCCCGGGCCGGTGTTGCCGCCTTCAATCCGAAATCAGGCCGCAGGGTATACCTGCGGGGCGGGTTGCCGGAGCTTTGCAGAAGCAGTTCTGCGGGATGGTACGTGTGCACGTGTGCGCCGGCTTCGGTGAGGCATGCCGTTACGTCTGCCGCTTCGGCTTCATAGCCCAGCAGCGGCAGCAGCAGGCAGTCCTGCAGCAGCAGTCTTTCAGGTTCTAGGGCAGTAACAGAACGGAGTTTAAGCCGACAGACAACCTTGCCGTCTTCGTTGCGCAGGTCATACTGCTGGTGCCGGAAGATCCCCTCTGCAACCGGAGCGAGCGCTCTCAACCCAAGCAGATCCCGCAGCGCTGTCCGCATCGGCCCGCTTGCAAACTCCTGCCAGAACCGGGGGATTTCCGGTGCGGGCTCCTGGCACAAGACAGATCCGGGCCATCGTGCACGGTCTGTCAGCTGGAGCAGATTGTTGCAGCTGGAGAGAAGATATCCGCCAAACCAGACTCCCCATTCAAAGGTATCCCAGAAAACCAGATTCCTGACTTCCTGCGGGCGGCCCTCCAGTATCCATCTGCTGCGCAGGCATTCCAGACCCGGTTCAACCGGCAGCAGCAAGGCAAACTGGCTCTTCTGCTCTTTCTCGTTCATGCTGCACCCCTGTTCGTCCGGAAAGCAGTGGTGATTCCGGATAGCTGCCCTTGTGTCGGTACCGTGAGTATGCACTATATCCGGTGTGAGTCAATACAAGCAGAAAGCGCCTGATGAACCCACTTCTTTCTTTGTCGTTCTGCTCCCGCTAAAAGGTCTGTGAAGATTTTGTAACATCTGAACGGATACTGCATGAAATGGCAGGTGATTACCGTGCTGCAGCTGCCAGCAAAGAGCGTACCCTGATGTCGGTCTCCACCAGCGGCCTGCCGAACCCCTGGCTGAAACGGCTTGTAACATCGCAGCGGTGCTGGTTTTGCAGCAGGTCATCACAAAACCTGATCCGCCCCGGCTCGAACAGCAGGATGTCGGTACTGCTGCCGGGACGGTAGAGACTTTTGGGCCGTCCCTTCTCAAGAAACATACCCTGCTGCAGCCCCAGCGGCTCGTCATAGCCATGCCTGCTGTATGCCTGTACAATATCCCCGATCATCAGCGCTACCACCTCGATCATCGCCACCACTCCAACCTGGCTGCCCTGCTCAACATCAGTGTCGATGATCGTTACCACCCGCTTGTTCTTGGAAAAGGGGGTTACTTCACGCACTATGGCCGCTGGATTGCAACTGTGGTAACTGCCGCCGACATCGTAATGGTCAGTCACCCGTCCAGCCACCGGGGTGTGGTTGTAATGGTATTTGTCCGGGGTCAGCCGGAAAAGGGCGACATCGCCATCGTAAAACCGCTCAAGCCATTCCTGTTTTCCCAGTAGCTCATCAACAGAAAAAAACTTGTCTTTAAGAAACACGAGAGATTGCTGCTGCAGCGAGCCCACCAGGACCCGGGCATCGGCCGGGGAGACTACGGCAGCCGGATCTTCCGGCATCGGGCGGCAGGTTTCGTAGCGGATCTTCCGTTCAAACAGGGCACGGGCGGTAGTCAGGTGATGGGGGGGCTCCAGGCAATCGCTCAGATCAATACCGCATTGCGCGGCAAAGGCGGTGCTGTCCAGCAGCGGACGGTCGAAGTTGACCGCCCCCAGCACTGCCGAAGACCATTGACTCGTTAAAAGCCGAAACAGGGCGGTGCTGTTTTCCCGCACCCGGTCATACAGCAGCCTGACCATCCGGTCTCCCAGCAGCTGTTCGGTGACGACTGTTCCGCTAGCCCGTTCGATATACTGGTGCATTATGTTGCCTTTCGCCTGATGTTGACTCAGCTGCCGAATCCTGCTGCGCATCGACATGGATGGTGATCAGAAGCAGGTTGATCAGCCGTTGCAAGGAAGAGAGCGGTGCCTGTGCCGTCAGGATGTCTTCTCGCAGGCATCCCAGGAACTGCTTGGCATCCTGGTCCTGCAACGTCAGCCGCAGCGCCTTGCGTACCCCGTCGTCCAGCTGTCTCTCGCTGCGGTCTAGCTGGCGGCAGCGATTGTGCAAAAGTTCAAATGCCTCGGACAGATGTTGTTGCCGCAGGGTGGTGCGGTAGTGCTGTTCTGCGGCCATGTTGAAGGTGCGGGACTCTACAGCCAGGGCTGAGCGGCTGCCCAGTTCGTCCAGAATCCCTCTGGTCAGTTGTCCGGCAGCGGTCTGGGCGGTGTTTCGCAGGCGCTCTTCCAGATCATTGATGGTTGCCTCAAGCCCCAGCGTCTCGATCAGGCCGGCTCCGTCGCTCCGCAGCAGTTCAAGCAGGGCCAGGCGGTAGCTCGCAATCGGCACCCGCAGGTAGCCGGGGTAACGTCGGCTGGGGCGTACCCCGGCAGTACGGCTGATGATCCGGGCCAGAAAGAGGTTGGCGGTGTCCTTGCGGATAAAGCAGGTGGGCAGACCGATGGCAGTACCGAAGAAGAACTGTCGCCGTTCACTCTCCAGCGAGGGGCTGTCCGGAATGGTGTGGTGGCCGGTACCTTCGGCCATGTACTGGTATGCCAGGGCCGTGATCAGAACCTGCAGGTCGGCAGCCTTGCCCATATCGTCGATAAAGCCGGGAAACAGGCTGTAGTGGCGGCCCTCAAATCCCGAGAATCCCATTTTGGCGAATTCGCGCTGTTTGTACAGCAGATAGACCGACATCTGCTCGTCAAAGACGCCGGAGAGGGCCAGGTCCCGGCGCAGACGGTCGCTGTTGCCGGGTACGCCGCTTAAAGCCGGGTTCTGTTCGGTGGAAAGCAGACAGACAAGGTAATCCACCAGCCGGTAATCCGGCACATAATCGCCCCGCAACCCGAAGGTGCGGCTGATCAGCCGATCCAGTGCCGGAGGTCCGAACGGGGTGATCGATTGTCCGAAGATGGAGATATCCGCTTTTTTGCGCCAGCGTCGCCAGAGCATCCGCAGGTGGGTATAGTCAAGCTCGTGGGGTAGAAAGCCCAGCGCCTTCTCCGGGTGGAAGTCACTGAACGACAGTCGGAACGGAGCTGCGGTATAGGTGCCGACGAACAGCGGCAGAAAATGCTCGCTGATCTTGATAGTCAGATCTCCCAACAGTTTTTCCTGGGCAGACCCGAATCCTGAAGCAGGATCAGCCAGGGCAGCACTGAGCCGTCGGCTGCCGATGCTGAGGTGGGTACCGTTGTTGGCCAGGCTGACGTTGGAGACGTTGGGCAGTACCACTAGGTTGTTGAGGATGATTCCGGCATCCTTGAGCTTGGCAACCGCGTTGAGCTGGCTGCGGGAGAGCACCTGATGACAGAGCTGCATGTAGCGGAACTTGTCTTCGCCCCTGTCCCAGCCGGAAAGACAGGGACTCATGAACAGCTCACGGTAGAAGCTGTCCGGCAGATGGTCGTTCAGTTCCTTCTGACGTACTGGCGGATGGGGGGCAAAGTAGACCATCGCCTGCTGGCCATGTTCAGTAATACCAAAGGCCTGGTTGGCGTACTGCACCAGCAGCTGAGTCATCAGAAAGCGGATGGCGGTTTCTTCGGCAATGGCCCTGCCCATGCCCTGGTCGGGGGTAAGGGTTACCACGTTGAAGGAAAAGGTCTCCGGCGAGGTGTTGTCGTTCAGGTAGTGATCAAGCAGGCGGATGCCGGTCTGGCGAATGATGTCCGGCAGGATCTGCTGGGCACCGATCAGGTCTGCCAGGGCCAGCTTGATCAGGTAGCTGATCGGCAGGCGCAGCATCACCTGACCATCCGGGCCGTGGTAGAAGAAACGTCCCGCATCGTCCCGTTGTCCTTTGGCCGGATGCTGCTTGTCGGCCAGCAAATCACGGTTGAGTATCTGCCGGGCAAAGGAAGAGAGCCGCTTCAGCGGAAAACGGACCCAGCTGTTTTCCCATATCTCTGTCGGATTATCTGTCAGAAACCGTTCAAGATCGGCCACCACCGTCTTCGGCAGCTCGCCTGAAGCAGCCCGTTTGGTTACGGCAGCAAAGAAGTTCGATTGCTCAATGGTCTGCGGCAGATCCACGTGATGGCGACTACCTGCCACCACCGCCTGCAGTTCGCTTTCCGAACCGGCGGTCAGGTCGCCGGCCATAAACGGCAGCGACCCGATCAGGGCATGCGGGTCGTCCAGCTTCACTCCAGCCAACAGCAGGGCCTGCCGAATGTTGTGCGGCTCATGATTGCTTGCTGTGGTCTCGCTGCTCTGTCTACTGAGGAAGGTTTCCGGCATCGGTGGCCCCATGATTCGAAGGTGGCAGATCTCTACGCTGGTATGAAACAGGTGAACCGAAAACTGCACCGCTGTGCAGGATGGTGCTGTAGGTCTCAATCGGATCAGGGGCCTTGGCCAGGATAAATTGCCGGGCTTCAACGGCCATCGAGGAGAGCAGGTACGGTTGCGTTGCCAGTGCCTGGATTGCCGCGGTCAACGCCTGCAGGTCGCCGGCCTTGAAGACCAGGCCGGTGCTGTTCGGTAGCATCAGCTCTCTGGGACCGCCGCTGTCTGAGACGATCACCGGCAGGCCCGATGCCTGGGCCTCCAGCACCACGTTGCCAAAGGTGTCGGTGGCGCTGGGAAAGACGAACAGATCAGCCGAGGCGTAGGCGGCTTGCAGTTCGTCTCCTTGCAGATAGCCGGTAAATACCACCGGATACCCCTGCAACAGTTCTTCCATCTCCGCCCGGTACGGGCCATCGCCGACGATCGCCAGTGAAAGAGCAAGACCCTGTTCAATCAGGCTGCAGAAGGCGGCACTCAGCAGGTCCAGCGCCTTTTCCTTCGAGACCCTCCCCACGTACAGCAGAACGATCCCGTTTTTGAGGCCGTGCTGTTGCCAGTACCCGGCCAGCCGTCGCTGGGGGGTGAACTGTCCGGCATCCACCCAGCGCGGTAGCGGTTTCATCTTCTCAAGGGGCAGGCCGTGGGAGTGGAGCTGCTCGCGGGTACCGGCCGACGGTACCAGTACCTCTTCCATCTGGTTGTAAAACCAGATCATGTACTGCCAGGCCGCCTGCTCCAGAAATTCATCGTCGGTCAGACTCCGCACGTATTGCGGGATGTCGGTGTGGTAGGTGCCGGCTGCCGGAATATCCATCAGCCGGGCAATCAACAGCCCCAAAAGCCCCATGGTGCCGGGGGTGCTGATATGGATGCGGGTGATCCCCTGCTGCTCGATATACTGCATGACCTCCAGAATCGGCGGGAAACTGAGCTTCAGTTCCGGGTATTCCGGCAGTACAAAATCACCCACCGCCTGAAACTGCCTGACCCCCTCAGGAACCGGAGTCTTGCCGTCGCTGCAGGTCAGCACCGTCAGATTGACGCCCCGTTCACGGGCGGTGTTGATCAGCCGGCGGATGGTGATGGCTACTCCGTTGATCTCATCCAGGGTGTCGGTGAACAGGGCGGTCTTTTCTTCAGCCGGTCTGAACGGCGCCTCCGGTAGCCGTTCCCTGAGTTCCTGGATCAGTTCCTTGCCCTTGTGCTGGTGATGAAAGGCCAGGTAGTAGGGGGAGATCATCAAGTGTACCAGCCCGATAGTGCCGACGGTGTTGAGGTACTCGAAAAATCCGGCCTGCATGGAGAGTGACATCAGTTTGGTGGTGTAGTGGTACAGGATGCGGTTTACCAGGCGGCTGGTGACCATGAAGACCTTGTGGTTCAGGTCGGTATCTCTGATACCTGCCAGAAAGGGGCCGTCATCCAGCAGTCGCCTGGCCTCGTCATCAAGCAGCTGCTCCAGGCTGCGCTCCCGGTTCGGGCGGCCTTCCGGCAGGTTTTTCAGTACAAACAGGCGAATCTTCTCCACAAACGAGCCTTTGTCGTTGCCCAGGTTGAAAAAGCGGTCCAGCAGGGCACCAATAAAGGGGGTTGCACTGCGCCGGCGTTCGCCGAACCGTTCACGATAGAAGCTGTGGGCCACCCCGTACAGGCTGTGGGCCATGGTCAACGGGCCGCCATGCTCACCTTCTGCCCAGCTGTTGCCAGCCTGCACGGCACTGATGAACGCCTCCACATTCTTGCCATCCAGAGTTGCTGTATGGGCCCGGGCAATGAACAGGCCGCCGTGGTCATCGGAACCGGCCACGGTCCCTTTGCGCCACGGCTTGCTGCCCACCGGCGTCAGGCCGTGTTGGTCGGCCAGCCGTTCCATGACGGCGGGTGTCAGCGAGGTGATCAGGTCGGCGGTAAAGTCATTGAAACGGCGGGCGCGGCAACCATTACGGATCTCAAAATGGGAGAACAACAGCAGGCACTTTTCAAGGATAGCAGGGGTTAACTTGTCGTTCTGGGCATACAGCGGATGGGCAAGAAAGTGGGTGATCTGTTCCTGTCTCAGGTAGGCGGTCAGCTCGTAAACGTTCTTGCGCAGCCGGTTGATATCAGAATACTGTGCTTCCGTGATCTGCAGTGCCACGATATGCACCTTGCAACCGTTTTCAGGAAAGTGACTGGTGATCTCGCAGCTGATGAAGGTGTTAGGCAGATGGGCTATCTCCAGGCAGCCGCTGATGACGTTGTGATCGGTGATGGTGACGTAGTCCATGCCGCGCGCCAGTGCGGTCTGGTACAGATACCGCGGCGAGGTGTAGCTCTCCGGGCAGTTGAACTTGCGCATGGCCCAGTAGGTCGGTTTGTTGGAATGGCTGGAGTGGACGTGCAGATCTGCTTTAAAGGTTTTCATGGCGGTCACCCGTACGTGTTCTGGTAGCGGGTGCAGGATAGCAGGGCACTATGACAATCAGGTGGAGATCAGGTAATAATTGTGTGGCTAACGCAGCAGCAGACTCTCCAGCCCCAACGTCCTTCGGATATCCCACAGGTTCATGAAGAGCGGGTCAAAGCGGCCATGACGCACCTGCTGTTCCTCTCGCTCCCAGAAAAACAGGGTAGCGGCAGGGTAGAGATAGCCAAAGGAGTAGGCGGTCAGGCTGGCACGCTGCCGGGCCAGCAGCTGGAGCGGATAGCGGTAGCGGGTCTCCTGCTGACGGACCAGCTGAAGCGCCTGCTGCCGGACTTGTGCTGCCGATGCCAGCAGACGGTTACAGGCGGGCATGCCCCCGTATGCGTCCCGATGTTTGGCCATCAGGGCCTGCAGGGTCAGGCTGCGGTGCCGGGCCCGCAGGGCCGTCACCTGCAGACCGGTGATCAGCTCTTCTGCCAGGCCGTGTTCTGCTTTACCCAGTCTGTTCTGCTGTTGCAGATGACTGATGCGCCTGGTCAGGCGGGCTGTTACGGCTTCCATGGCTGCAGCATACTGCTCAAGGCCAGCTACCGGTCCGCTGCGCATGGCTGCCAGCTCATCTGTGCCGGCTTTTTTGTGCAACCGGCGCAACGGAATGACCGGATCAGGCTGGAACGGCAGGTTGAAGGGCGGGGGCAGTTCAGCAAAGGGGGTGGCTGCCGCCATCAGGCGCATAAGCTCTTGATCCTTGAGATACCAATTCTGCAGGGCAAGGGCCTGCTGCCACTGCTGCTGAAGTCCTGTATCAGGGAGCAGGTCGCTCAGCCGCGACAGCGGACCGTCTGTTCGCCGTATACCGTTATCGGTGTAACGCCAGCTCCAGCGGGCGATGCTCCAGTCAACCAGCCAGTAGCCCCACTCCCAGCCGGTACTGAAGGTCAGGTGTCCCTGCAGTCCCAGCCCGGTCATCACCTTGATGTCATCCCAGCGGGTGTCGAGGTAGGGGAGCAACAACAGCGGTACCGAGCTGTCAAACCCGACCCAGTAGGATGACTCCGGCCAATACCAGGTGGGACGTTGTGCAACCTCTTCCCTGGCAGCATCCAGCATAAAGCGCTGGTTTTGGTTGCCATAGACCGGCGCCTTGGGTTCCGAGGCCGAATAACACATGACCGTATGGATCAGGATGCCGCTGGCCGGGTGCAGGGGGCGTCTGACCTGTTGTGTGCCGTCTTCCTGGCGGATGACATGGGTGGCATACAGCAGGGGGCGTTGATACTGCTGGGTAACCAGGGTCTCAAGATGCAGCTGGGCTGAAGGGAGCAGTCGGCTGACCAGCGGCAGATGCTCCCCCAGCATCGATTCAAGACTGATGAAATCCCACGGCACCTGAAACAGCCAGGCCAGGGTTTCTTCAACCTGGTGCTTGTAGGAAGGTAACGGTCGCAGCAGGGTAATGGCCTGAAAGGCCTGCTGCTGCAGCATGGCCAGCGAGATCTCCACCCCGCAGCGGATGCCGCGGCTCTGGCCGTATGCAACAATCCGGCGGATATGGGGAATCCAGGCGGTTCGATCAATACCCCGCAGCAGAAAAAACTGGAAGCTGTTCTGGCCGTTGCGGGCCAGCCAGTCCAGATAGGCCGCCACCTCCTCAAAGGCCCCGGGTCTGGTCGGGTCATGCAGCTGTTCGGTCAGTTCCATCGGGTGTAACGTGTGCAGGTGGAATCCCTGGTGTTTGAAACGTGGCGTAGCCGAGAAGTTGAAAGTACTGGCAAGTGGCCAGTGACGATGGCGAGGGATGATTGTCTGCTGCGGATGGATAAAGCGGATACCCAGCTGTTCCTGCAGCAGTCCGTAGAGCCCTGCGCTGATCGCTTCCGGAGTGGTGGCGGTCAACTGCAACACAACCTGTTTTCCCTGTCGGCTGGAGCGCCAGGTATAGGATCGGTCAGCCCTGCCGGTGGCGGTTGCCGGCTTCGGCTCAGGCAGCATAATCCGGATCTTGGCCCGGGGGTGGTTTCTGGTGACGTCAGCATCGGGAAAAGAGCGGGACATGAGCTGCAGGGCATCGGCAACAGCATGCTCTGCTACGGTATGCCTGTTCAGCGCATCAGGAACGACCAGGGTTATGCCGAACCGGGCCGCAGCGGCACTACCTGTCCACAGATGGAGGATGAGAACGGCAAGCAACAGCCGTAAGGTTCGATTGTCGTGCATGGATGTCCTGGGCCGGAATCGGCGAAAGGGAATGTATCTGTATCACGCCATACTAGCAGCGCACTATGTCGGTTGCGGGGAGAACCGGTAACAATCCGGTTACGTCAGGATGTGGCCTGTTTTTGTTGTCCCGGGCCGCCTGCTTTGGTATGGGTAAACAGCAACCAGCGTGTTGCTGACGGGGGGTGGCGTGTGCTGACTGATGCCAATCGATCGATGTTCCGTTTTCTGGCTGTGCTGACCGCTGCTGCCATGGTGGGGATGCAGGGCTATACCATGCTGTTCAACAATTTTGCAGTGGAAACAGTCCACCTGGAGGGGTTTCAGGTGGGGCTGACCCAGTCGATCCGCGAAATCCCCGGTTTCCTGGCCCTGACCGCCATCTATGTGATGCTGATGGTCCGCGAGCACCGTCTGGCAGCCTTTTCGATCGTCCTGCTGGGGGTGGGGGTGGCCCTGACCGGCCTGTTTCCCAGCTTCAGCGGCGTTGCCCTGACCACCCTGCTGATGAGTTTCGGCTTTCACTACTATGAAACCGTCAACCAGTCACTGACCCTGCAGTACTTCTCTACTGTTCAGTCGCCGCTGGTGATGGGCAAGCTGCGCAGCCTGGCTGCCATCACCAGTATTGTTGCCGCAGCCGTGATCTGGTGCCTGGGGTTTGTGCTGGACTACGCCGGTATGTTTCTGGTGGTGGGCGGGGCGGTGGCCCTGGCCGGTCTATGGGCCGCATTGCAGGACCCCAGCCATAGCGATGTGCCGCCGCAGAAGCTGCGGATGTTCCTGAAACGGCGCTACTGGCTTTACTATGCCCTGACCTTCATGTCCGGGGCCCGGCGACAGATCTACATGGTGTTCTCGATGTTTCTGCTGGTAAAGGTGTTTCACTTTTCAGTGCAGGCCATCACCGTGTTGTTCATCATCAACAACCTGATCAATTGGCTGGTCAATCCGATGATCGGTCGCTCCATCAACGCCTTTGGTGAGCGGACTCTCTGCACGGTTGAATATCTGGGGGTGATTGCGGTCTTCCTGACCTATGCCTATGCCTCTTCCAAGTGGGTGGTGGCCGGGATGTATATCCTGGACTATATCCTGTTCAACTTTGCCGTGGCGATCCGCACCTACTTCCAGAAGATTGCCGATCCAGAGGATATTGCCCCCAGCTCGGCGGTGGGGTTCACCATCAATCATATTGCCGCCGTGTTTCTGCCGGCCCTGGGCGGCTACCTCTGGATGGTGGACTACCGGATACCGTTTCTGATGGGGGCCGGGCTGGGCGTGGTTTCGCTGGTTCTGGCCCAGTTTATCCGGTTGCCGGACAGACCTGAGCACGGAGGGTTAGCTGCCGGATAGTGGGACAATCTCCTGACCGTCGTTTCGAAGCGTTCTACTGCATTGCCTGCACAAGATCCTCATACAGATCATCCGGGTCTTCCAATCCCACGGAAAGACGGATCAGGGTGTCGGTGATCCCTTTGCGCTCCCGCTCCTCTTTGGGCACCGAGGCATGGGACATCCTGGCCGGGTAGGAGATGATGCTCTCTACCCCGCCCAGGCTGACGGCAAAGGCGGCCAGACGGGTGTTTTCCAGCAACCGCTTCGTGGTTTCCAGGCTCTCCACCTCAAAGGAGAATACCGCCCCCGGTCCATCGGCCTGGGTGGCATGGATGGCGTAACCGGGGTGCTCCGGCAAGCCGGGGTAGTGGACCGCCGTCACTTTGGGATGGTTTTTAAGCCGCTCCACGATGATGCGGGTGTTCTGCTGGCTCTGGTCCATACGCACTTTCAGGGTCTTGATCCCGCGCAGGGCTAGGAAGGAATCCTGCGGCCCCAGGCCGGTGCCGAAGGCATTCTGGACATAGCGGATACGCTGGCCCAGCTCCTGGTCGCCGGTGACCGCAAAGCCGCAGATCACGTCGCTGTGGCCGTTTAAGAACTTGGTGCCGCTGTGCAGCACGATATCACAACCCAGCTCCAGCGGTCGCTGCAGGTAGGGGGTCATGAAGGTGTTGTCCACCAGGGTGATGATGCCGTGGCGCTTGGCAATGGCTGCGGCCCCCTTCAGGTCGGTGATCTTCAAGAGCGGGTTGGAGGGGGTCTCCAGATAGAGCGCTCTGGTTTCAGGGCGGATGGCCTCTTCAATGGCGGATAGACTCGTGGCATCCACAAAGGTCGAGGTTATTCCCATCCGGCTGAAAATGGAGGTCAGCACCCGGTAGGCTCCGCCATAGACATCGTCGCAGACCACCAGATGGTCGCCGGGGGAGAAGATCATCAGGGTGGTGGAGATGGCGGCCATGCCTGAGGCAAAGGCCAGGCAGCGGGTTCCCCCCTCCAGTTTGGCCACAACCTCTTCGGCTGCCTCGCGGGTGGGGTTGTCCCCCCGGGCGTAATCGTACTTGCCGAACTGGTCAAAAGATGTCTGGCGGTAGGTGGAGATCTGGTAGATCGGCACCCCCAGAGCACCGGTCTGCCGGTCGATGGTGGGGCCGCCGTGGATCATCTGTGTGGCGCGTTTCATTGGTGTTTTTTTCATTTTTTTCCAACCCTCAATTCTGTAATCAGCTACTCGGTAAAACTCCCGCGTGCTTCTTATTTCTCAATTGCCGCACAATATGGGCTGTGGTATTTTCAGAACATCGCAAAAGGAGAGT
The DNA here is from genome assembly GCA_002422265.1 of Geobacter sp. UBA6169. Classification (GTDB taxonomy): domain Bacteria; phylum Desulfobacterota; class Desulfuromonadia; order Geobacterales; family Pseudopelobacteraceae; genus Trichlorobacter. Next base: position 3,583 of record DIUB01000030.1, on the reverse strand, counting down.
GCCATGTTACAATCATCACAAACAACAACTGTTCGCAAGCCAACAAAAAAGGTAACACCGCTTGAACCTGACCGTGCTGCCTTCATGCGTTTGACGCTGAAGGAGCGTCGGCGAATCCTGCGAGAGCAGGCTAAAAAGCTGCTTGATTGTTATACTGGCAACACCGAAATAGCCGGTATGGGTGGCGGAGACTTCATTGGCTGCTAAACCAAAGCGAGCTGAAATCTGGTTGGTCAATCTTGATCCCACCATCGGAGCTGAAATCAAAAAGACCCGCCCGGCAGTCATTATCAGTTCCGATTCTATCGGTATACTTCCTATCCGCTTGATTGCTCCCATTACCGGCTGGGATGATCGCTATTCCGGTAATATCTGGCATATCCTCATCATCCCCGATGCAGCCAACAACCTTTCAAAACCTTCTGCCATTGATGTTCTGCAAGTACGCGGAATAGACACCACCCGGTTTGTTCATCGTATTGGCAAACTTGGTCACAAAACCATGCGAGAGATTACCGAAGCTCTTAGCGCTGTGGTAGAAGGTTAGCCAAAACAGCCTGTCCTTTTATTTGCCTCCGGGTAAAGCTTCCGCAAGAGTTCCAACTGGCCGGCCCGCGCCGGCAGAGCCACCTGATGGCGCTGCTCTATTCGGTCGCCGGGAAAGGTGCTGCCAATGGCAGCACACACCAATTCCCCCAGTGTCCGATGCATGGTGCGTGCCTTCGTCGACCGTTGATTAGGCCGGCAGTCTCGGCATCACCCTTCCAGTGCCTGGCGTAAATCCTCGATCAGATCATCAGCATCCTCAATACCCACCGACAAGCGCAGCAGCCGGTTGTTGATTCCCAGCCGCGTCCGCAAATCCGGTGGAATATCGGCGTGGGTCTGCACCTCCGGGAAGGTGACCAGGCTCTCCACCCCGCCCAGACTCTCGGCAAAGGATATCAGCCGGGTCTTCAGGAGAACGTGCTCAACACGTTCATGCTTGTCAACCTCGAAGGAGATCATGGCACCGAATCCTTTGGCCTGCTGCTTCATCAGGCCATGATCAGGATGCTGGGGCAGGCCGGGATAGTGGACTTTGCGGATGTGGGGATGGTTGTTCAGCCAGTTGGCGATCTTGCAGGCGTTTTCCTGGTGGCGGTCCAGCCGGACCCCCAGGGTCTTGATGCCGCGAATGATTAGCCAGGAATCCTGGGGAGCCAGCACCGCGCCTGCGGCGTTCTGATGAAAGTAGATTTTTTCTGCCAGGGACGGGTCCCTGGTCACCACCAGGCCTCCCAGGGTATCGTTATGGCCGGCCAGGTATTTGGTGGCACTGTAGACGGTGATATCCGCCCCCAGGTCCAGGGGACGCAGCAGGTAAGGGGTCAGGAAGGTGTTGTCCGTGATCAGCAAAAGCCCCCGGCTTTGGGCCAGGCCGGCCAGGGCAGGCAGATCGGCGAACTTCAGCAGAGGATTGGTCAGGGTCTCCACGAACAGTGCCTTGGTTTCCGGCCTGATGGCAGCCTCAACCGCAGCAAGATCGGTGGTGTCCACATAGGTAAAGGCAAGGCCGAACCGGCTGAATACCTGATCAAACAGGCGACAGGTGCCGCCGTACAGGTCTTCAGTGATCACCAGGTGGTCGCCGCTTTTGAACAGCAGCAACAGGCTGGTGATGGCTGCCATGCCGGTGGCATAGGCAAAGCCCCGGCAGCCGTTATCCAACCGTGCGATGCAGTCCTCAAGGGCCTGGCGGGTGGGGTTGCCGGAACGGGTGTAGTCAAAGCCGGTGCTCTGCCCCAGCCCCGGATGGCGGAAGGTGGCGGTCTGGTAGATCGGTATGGCTATTGATCCGGTGCGGGTGTCCCATTCAATTCCTGCATGTACTGCCTGGGTTGTGATCTGCATGATGGCTCCTCCAAAGGTGATTGCCCTTTCCGGGGATGGAAGGGGTGCCCTTCGGGGATCACCCTTCCTTATCTGCCGAAACCGCAGCACGGTTTCGCTGGAATTGGCACCGCGCCTGTGGTGGCCGGTTGCCGCGACGTCTTCGGGCCAGTCCCTCGGTCGCTCTTGATAAAGAACTATACGGCTTGTGTCCGGCGGTCAGACTCCGTCGAAGAGCGGCGTTGACAGATACCGTTCGGCGCCATCGGGCAGTATCACCACAATCGTCTTGCCGCTGAACTCCTCCAGCTGTGCCATCCGTACTGCCACTGCAGCAGCAGCACCGCTTGAAATTCCCACCAGCAGCCCTTCCTCCTTTGCCAGTCGTCGGGCAAACTCGATCGCTTCATCACCAGATACCTGCTCAACCCGATCGATCAGTGAGAGATCCAGGGTGTCGGGGATGAAGCCGGCGCCGATCCCCTGGATCTTGTGGGGTGCCGGTTGCAACGGTGAGCCGGACAGCCGCTGAGTGATCACCGGGCTCTCTTTGGGTTCCACGGCCACGGAGATGATCTGCTTGCCGCGGGCCTGCTTGATGTAACGCGAGATGCCGGAGATGGT
>DIUB01000030.1:0-1052 GCA_002422265.1 Geobacter sp. UBA6169 | reverse complement strand
CCAGCTCTTCAGCCCGATTGATGGCCCCTTTCATTCCTTCACTGCCAGGGGTCAGGAGCAGGTTGGCCCCCAGAGCCGCCAGTACCCGGCGTCGCTCAACACTCATGGTCTCCGGCATGGTCAGGGTAAGCCGGTAGGCCCGTGCGGCAGCCACATAGGCCAGGGCGATGCCGGTATTGCCGGAGGTGGGCTCAATGATCTCCACACCCGGTTTCAGGATGCCGCGTTGCTCGGCATCCCAGATCATGTTGGCGCCGATCCGGCACTTGACCGAGAAGGCCGGGTTGCGTGCCTCAACCTTGGCCAGTACCGTTGCCCTGGCGCCGTCGGTGACCCGGTTCAGCTGTACCAGCGGTGTGTTGCCGATGGAGCGTGAGTTGTCGATAAAGATGCTGCTCATGGCGTTGTTCCTTTCCTGATGGGACGGTCTTGGTGTGTGACGTGTTGCGACTGTAGCAATGGCCTAGGTAATTGTCAATAAAAAATATAGTTATAGTAGATAATTTAGATAAAGCTCGGTATCGTGTGGTTTTTTCTGTTTTTATCGAAGGGAGGGTGCTTGTAGTGGTCGATGTTGCGGGGTGAGGAAGAGGTTAAATGCTGAAATCAACAATACCCTGTTGCTTGGCTTGTTCTGCCCGGCTGCGCTCCACCATATCAGCCAGGGTCAGGCTGTCCAGCGTCGTTGTCAGGGCCAGATGGACATCGATCATCACCAGGCGGATGCCGCAGCTCTGTTCGTCATGGCATTCCGTGCAGCTGGACAGGCGAGCGCTGCTGAGGCAGTGTACCGGTGCCAGATCACCTTCCAGGATGCGTAAGACTTCGCCGATGCGGATTTCGGCAGGGGGCAGGGCCAGGGTGTAACCGCCACCTTTGCCGACCCGGCTCTGCAGCATACCGCCCTTGCGCAGGGTAAGCAGGATATACTCCAGAAATTTCTTGGGAATGTTCTGGTGAGCGGCAAGATCGGCAATCAGCACCGGCTGATCAGCGGGCTGTTCTGCCAGGTGCTGGAGCGCCATAAGGGCGTATTTGGTCTTTTTGGACAG
>DIUB01000143.1 GCA_002422265.1 Geobacter sp. UBA6169 | reverse complement strand
CGCGCCCTCTACCGCGAGTGGTTCGTCAATTTCCGCTTCCCCGGCCATGAATCCGTTCCCCGCGTTCCGTCCTCCCTCGGAGAGATTCCGCAGGGGTGGGAGGCTATTGCCTTTACTGAAATTGCAGATGTACTGAGTGGTGGTACTCCTAAGACCGGCACACCGGAGTATTGGGATGGGGACATTCCATTCTTTACGCCACGCGATGCACCAGACTGTTTCTATGTTGAAGTCGCTGATAAGCACGTTACGGAACTCGGACTCTCCAAGTGCGCAAGCCAACTTTACCCGCCAGACACAGTCTTCATTACCGCCCGAGGTACAGTTGGAAAAGTGGCCCTCCCATCGGTTCCGATGGCGATGAACCAATCCTGTTATGCACTACTCGGCAAGCCAGGAGTTTCGCAACGCTTCCTGTTTCTGATGACACTTCAACAGGTCGAGTATCTGAAAACCAATACCGGCGGGGCGACATTCGACACCATCGTCGTCGACACTTTCCGTCGAATGCAGATAGCAAAACCACCTAATAGCTTGATTGCAGCCTTCACTCGTAATGTCGACGCAGTGTTCGAGCAAGTAAACACGCTCCAGCGCCAAATCCAAAACCTCCGCCGCACCCGTGACCTGCTGCTGCCACGCCTGCTGTCGGGGCAGATCGATGTGGAAGGAGTCGACCAGTGACCACTCGCCCTCCTCACTCTGTCATTACGTTGCCTGCCGACTACGGTTCACTCCTGACCGAAATCAAGTTACGAGTGCAGACCGCGCGAATCAGGGCCGGCCTGGCTGCCAATCGGGAACTGATTACGCTCTATTGGGACATCGGCCGGCTGATCCTTCGGGCGCAACAGTCGCAGGGCTACGGTAAAAAGGTTGTGGAGCGGCTCGCCGCGGATGTACAATCCGCCTTTCCCGGCATCGCCGGGTTTTCGCCGCTGAATGTCTGGCGTATGAGGGCGTTCTATGCCGCGTATGCAGCCGAGCCGTCAATTCTGTCACCGGCCGTGACAGAATCCGACGACAAAAAAATACCGTCACCGCCGGTGACAGAATCCGGGGGCGGCGTCTCGGCAATGCTGCCGCCGGAACCGTTTGCCTCCTTGCCGTGGAGCCACAATTTGATCCTGCTCCAGAAGCTGGAGAAAACCACGGACCGGCTCTGGTACGCCGGCATGGCCGTTAAACAGGGCTGGTCGCGTGATGTGCTGGCCTTGCAGATCGAATCTCAACTACGCAACCGGCAGGGGAGCGCCATTACCAATTTCGACGCCACTCTTCCGCCGCCGCAGTCCGATCTTGCCCAAGGCATGACCAAAGACCCGTATCTTTTCGACTTTCTGGCTCTGCGCAACAACGCCAACGAACGCGCTGTCGAGGAAGGGCTGATCCGGCACGTTGAAAAATTCCTGTTAGAATTGGGTGCCGGGTTTGCTCTGGTCGGCCGACAGGTGCATGTCGAAGTAAGCGGCCGGGATTTTTACCTTGACCTGCTATTCTATCATCTGATGTTGCGCTGCTTTGTGGTGATCGATCTGAAAGCGGGTGAATTCACGCCGGAGGCAGCCGGAAAGATGAATTTTTATCTGTCGGCGGTGGATGAACGCTTCAAGCAGCCCACTGACCAGCCTTCCATCGGCCTGATCCTTTGCCGGGGCAAAGATCGGGTGATTGCCGAGTACGCCTTGCGGGACCTGAGCAAGCCGATTGGCGTCTCTGATTATGTGACGCGCCTGGTTGAATCTCTGCCCGAGGATATGGAGGGGATGGTGCCAAGCGTTGCCGAACTGGAGGAAGCCTTGTCGGACGATGTGTCGTGACAGATTCACGTAGGGATTAGTGCAGGCAGTGCTTGCACAAATACGCTTGGAGAGAGTCCAACAAGCTGTTGGACTATTGTTTGAATGTCACTCGTAATCCAGATTTTCACGCACATGAAGTGAACTATTACCGACTGCTACAAGACTTATAACCGAGCCTCTTGCAAAATGTCATGAGGAAGGCTGGATACAAGGCGCACGGAGCGCATCGATTGAGACATAACAGATAGTTAGGCGAATAAGCGAGCACCGTGCAACGACGTAGACGGCCTCCGCAATAGTTTTGCAGAGGCTCAACCGTATTTCTTGCATTTGCTTTTGGATGGTTTAGCCCCATGACCCCACACCCCTACACCGAAGACCAGCTTGTCGAGCAACCCGCCATCGGCCTCTTTGCCGCCCTTGGCTGGCAGACGGTCTGTGCCCTGGAGGAGACCTTCGGACCCTCACCCCCGGCCCCTCTCCCAGAGGGCGAGGGGAGAATATCCTTGGGACGCGAGACCAGAGGCGAGGTGGTGCTGGTGGAGCGCCTGCGGGCCAGCTTAAGCAAGTTCAACCCGAGCATGCCGCCGGAGGCGATCAGCAACGCCATCGACGAGCTGACCCGCGACCGTTCGGCCATGAGCCTGGAGGCGGCCAACCGCGAGGTCTACCGCCTGCTCAAAGAGGGGATTGCCGTCTCGGTCCCCGATCGGGAGCCCCTCACCCCCGGCCCCTCTCCCAGAGGGCGAGGGGGGCAAACCACCGAGCGACTGCGGGTCATCGACTGGGAACACCCCGAGCACAACGACTTCCTGCTGGTCAGTCAGTTCAGTATCACCGGCAGCCTCTACACCTGCCGTCCGGATCTGGTCGGCTTTATCAACGGCCTGCCGTGGGTGGTGATCGAACTGAAGAAGCCCGGCGTGCCGGCCCGCAACGCCTTTGACGAAAACCTCACCCACTACAAACAGCAGATTCCGGCCCTCTTCTGGTACAACGCGCTGCTGATTGCCAGCAACGGCACCGACAGCCGCGTCGGCTCCCTCACCGCCGACTGGGGCCGCTTCTTCGAGTGGAAGCGGATCGAGCGCGAGGATGAGCCGCGCCGGGTCTCTCTCGAAGTCATGCTGCGCGGCACCTGTGACCGCACCCGCCTGTTCGATCTGGTGGAGAACTTCACCCTCTTCTCCGAGCACAAGGCCGGGCTGGTCAAGATCATCGGTCAGAACCACCAGTACCTGGGGGTCAACAACGCCATCGCCTCGATGCTCGAAGCCCGTCAGATGGGACACGGACGCGGCGGGGTGTTCTGGCAGACGCAAGGCAGCGGCAAGAGCTTCTCCATGGTCTTCTTTGCCCAGAAGATTCTGCGCAAGCTGACCGGCAACTGGACCTTTGTCGTTGTTACCGACCGCGTTGAGCTTGACGACCAGATCGCCACCACCTTCAAGGCGGTCGGGGCGGTTTCCGAGGCCGAAGGAGACCAGTGCCACGCTGCCAGCGGCGCCCACCTGCGCGAGCTTTTGCGCGGCAACCACCGCTATGTCTTCACCCTGATCCAGAAGTTCCAGAGCCCGGAGCTGCTCTGCGACCGATCTGACGTGATCGTGCTGACTGACGAGGCCCACCGCAGCCAGTACGACACCCTGGCGCTGAACATGCGCAGCGCATTGCCGAAAGCGATGTTCCTGGCTTTCACCGGCACCCCGCTGATCGCTGGGGAGGAGCGCACCAGGGAGGTGTTTGGCGACTACGTCTCGATCTACGACTTCCAGCAGTCGGTTGAAGACGGCGCCACCGTGCCGCTCTTCTACGAGAACCGCACCCCTGAGTTGCAGCTGGTCAACCCCGACCTCAACGACGACATCTACCGTCTGGTCGAGGAGGCGGAACTCGACCCTGCCCAGGAGGCGAAGCTGGAGCGGGAACTCTCCCGCCAGTATCAGATCCTCACCCGCGACGATCGCCTTGAAACCGTTGCCAAAGACATTGTGCGGCACTTTCTCGGCCGGGGCTTTGTGGGCAAGGCAATGGTGGTCTCCATTGACAAGGCGACCGCCCTGAAGATGCACGACAAGGTCAAAAAGTACTGGGCGCAGGAGACCGAGCGTGTGCAGCGGGAGCTTGGTGATCTCTCCTACCTGCCACGCGATGAGGGGAGCCCTGAACAGGCTCGGCACGACCTGAGAATCGCCGAACTCAAGGCACGTCTTGCCGTGCTGATCAGCACTGACATGGCCCTGATCGTGTCGTCGGCACAGAACGAGATTCAGCAGATGCAGAAGCTGGGGCTCGACATCCAGCCCCACCGCAAGCGCATGAATGAATCGCAGCCGCCACTTGACGAGCGTTTCAAAGACACCGCCGACCCGCTGCGCCTAGTCTTTGTCTGCGCCATGTGGCTGACCGGCTTCGACGCGCCAAGCTGCTCGACCGTCTACCTGGATAAGCCGAGTCGCAATCAGACCCTGATGCAGACCATTGCCCGCGCCAACCGGGTCTTCCCTGGCAAGCACAGCGGCGCGATCGTCGACTACGCCAACGTCTTCGCCTCGTTGGAAAAGGCTCTGGCGATCTACGGTGCCGGCAAGGGCGGGAAGTCTCCGGTCAAGGACAAGCAGCAACTGGTCGAGGAACTGAACAACGCTGTCACCGAGGCGACCGCCTTCTGCACCGCCCAAGGCGTGAATCTTGCGGCAATCGAGGCTTTCCCGGTCGGCAGTCTGGAGCGGCTGCAGGGCATCGAGGATGCGATGAACGCCCTGATCTCCCCCGATCTATTGCGGCGCGACTTCTTTGCCCACGAGCGGCTGGTCAGCACCCTCTACTGCGCCGTCAAGCCCGACCCGGCCGCGCTGCAGTCTGCCGGTCGCGTCACCTGTCTGTCGACCCTGGCCGAGGCGATCCGCGCCCGGCTCAACCCCGACCCGCCCGACATCTCGGCGATCATGGGGGAGATCAACACCCTGCTCGACGACTCCATCACCGGCATGACCATCCGCGATCAGGGGCCGCCACCTCTTGACCTGTCAAAGATCAACTTCGAGGCCCTGGCACAACGCTTCAAACAGTCGAAACACAGGAATACCGACCTTGAACTGCTCAAGGCCGCCATCCGGGTCCGGCTTGAAAAGTTGATCCGCATCAACCGCACCCGTGCCGACTTTGCCGAGAGGTTTGAGGCGTTGATCGAGAGCTACAACAACGGCAGCCGTAACATCGAAGAACTGTTTGAAGAGCTGGTCAAGCTGAGCAACAGCCTCACCGATGAGCAAGAGCGTCACGTCCGTGAGAACATGAGTGAGGAGGAACTGGTGATCTTCGACATCCTTACCCGGCCGGCTCCCGCCCTGAGCGCCGAGGAGCGTGCCGAGGTCAAGAAGGTGGCGCGTGAGCTGCTGGCCCGCATGAAGGAACTGCTGGTGATCAACTGGCGGCAGAAGTCTGCTTCCCGCTCTCAGCTGAAGCTCATTATCGAAGACCTGCTCGACACCGGCCTGCCGCGAGCCTATACCCCCGAGGTGTACCGTCAAAAGTGTTCAGCGGTGTTTGAGCATGTCTACGAGAGTTACCCGGAAAGAAACCTGGGTGTGTATGCTGTGGCAGCATAGGATGTGAGATTGGAGCCCCTATGAAAAACCCCCTTACCCTCGGCTTTTCCCCCTGTCCCAACGATACCTTCATGTTCTACCCCCTGGTGCATGGCCTGGTGGATACCAACGGCCTCAGTTTCAGTGAGCGGCTGGAGGATGTGGAGACCCTGAACCGCCTGGCAGTGCAGGGGGTGCTGGATGTGAGCAAGGTCTCCTACGCTGCCCTGGGGCATTTCCGCGAACAGTATGCCCTGCTGCGGGCAGGCAGCGCCCTGGGGCGCGGCTGCGGTCCGTTGCTGGTGGTCAAAGAGCCCCTTGCAGTGGATGATCTTACAGGCACAACCATTGCCATTCCGGGCCGCTACACCACCGCCCACCTGCTGTTGCGGCTGTTCAATCCTGCCTTGGTGCATTTTCTGGAGATGCCGTTCCATGAGATCATGGATGCGGTCATGACCGGTCGGGCAGATGCGGGAGTGATTATCCACGAGTCCCGCTTCACCTACCAGGGATTTGGCCTGCAGCAGCTGGTGGATTTAGGGGCGTGGTGGGAGCAGGAGACCGGGCTGCCGATTCCGCTGGGGGGGATTGTGGCCAAACGTTCGCTGGGGGGGGAGGCCATCCGGACCATTGAACAGGCCCTGACTGCGGCGGTGGAGTACGCCCGCGCCAACCCGGCGGCAGCGGCCCGCTATATCTGCGAGCATGCCCAGGAGATGAGCGCCGAGGTCTGCAGCGCCCATATCGGGCTGTATGTGAATGATTTCTCGCAACAGCTGGGGCCGGAGGGTGAGCAGGCGATTGTTGAGCTGCTGCGGCGGGCTGAGGCAGCCGGTATCATTCCTGCTTCGCAGGCACCGCTGTTTATCTGACCTTGGTGTGCAGAGTCATGCAATGGATTGGCTGACCGGTCCGTTGGCCATGAACAGGCCTCACGCGGAGACGCGGTGGCGCGGAGAAAAACGTGAAAAAGCTGGATGAGATAACTGAGCAAATAATCGGGTCTGCAATCAAGCTCCATCAAACCCTGGGGCCGGGGTTGCTGGAGTCGGTTTATGAGATGATCCTTGCGCGTGATCTTGAGCGTGCAGGGCTGCAGGTGGAACGGCAAAAGCCGGTCAGTTTTGAGTATGACGGCCTTTGGTTCGATGATGCCTTTCGGGTAGATCTGCTTGTTGAAGGAACCATCGTAGTAGAATTGAAGTCCGTTGAAACGGTGGCACCAGTCCACTCGAAACAGCTGCTGACCTATCTCCGGCTCCTCGACCTGCCGGTTGGCTTACTGCTCAACTTTGGTGCAACCACGCTCAAAGACGGGCTGCATCGTGTTGTCAACCACCTTGATCCCTCCGCGTCCCCGCGCCTCCGCGTGAACCGACGTTAAGGCCTTGTATACTCAGCCGTGGGCCAGAACGGGATACCGCCCCGGGGGGTGAACTCTCCTTTGACCCGCAGCCAGACCGGATCAAGCAGTGTCACCAGATCGTTGCAGATCCGGTTGACCCCGGCTTCGTGAAATTCGCCGTGCATCCGGAACGAGCCCAGGTACAGCTTGAGACTCTTGCTCTCCACGCAGCGCTGGTCAGGCTGGTAGTCGATGATGATGGTGCCGAAGTCCGGCTGGCCGGTCATGGGACAGAGGCAGGTGAATTCCGGGCAGGTGATATGCAGGGTGCCGGTGCAGCCGCAGGGGTTCAGTTGGGGGTTGGCGTAGGGAGAGGGAAACCACTCCAACAGCCCGGCATCCGGTGCATCGTAGCGATAGGTGGTGGCTGTGCCTTCTCCCAGGGTCTTTAATCCATCATGCAGGTTCATTGCTGCCTCCGTTGCTGGTGCGTTCATGGGGGTTCTATATCACAGGTTGAAAGGAGAAGTCATGTCTGCAACTGAAGAGCTGCTTGCGTTGTACCAGGCACGCAAGGGCGAGGAGATCGGGGTGGGGCAGTGGCTTGAGATTGATCAGGCCAGGATCGATGCCTTTGCCCAGGCCACCGGTGATCTGCAGTGGATTCATAGTGATCCGGCCCGGGCAGCGCTTGAATCGCCGTACAAGAGTACCGTTGCCCACGGTTTTCTGACCCTTTCGCTGCTGCCGCTGCTGACCCAGGCCAATGCAGTCGGACAGTTTGAAAAAAACTATCCCGGCATGGGGCTGCGGGTCAATTACGGCCTGAACAAGGTGCGTTTTCCTGCGCCGGTCAAGCCGGGTGACCGTATCCGGGCACGAACGGCCGTGCTGGATGCCCGGTCTGCCGGTGACGGAGTAGAAATCTGCTACCTGCTGACCATCGACATCGACGGCCAGGTCAAACCGGCCTGTACAGCTGAGCAGCTGGTACGGGTCTACCCCTGACTTCTGCTACAGCCGCCTGAAGGCCGAGGCCTTGATGGCGGCCCAAACGGTGCAGCCGCTCGTTATCTGCAGTTCCTGCACCGTATCCGGCGCAATCTCGGCCACCAGCCGGTTGCCGCCGCAGTCAAGCTCAATGCCGGTCTTGCTGCCCGCTTCAAACAGGCTGCGGACCATACAGGGAAGCAGGTTGCGGGCACTGATGGCGTCGGGGTGCCGTTTGCAGAGTATGATATCTTTTGATGACAGCTCGAACATGCCCGCTTCCGGGCAATTGCCCCCGGAGAGCAGCAACTGCTGCCCGTTCCAGGGGAAGGCCAGCAGCCCCCGGTGTTCCTGCGGGACCCCCAGCTCAAGCAGATTGATGTAGCCGCTCTGGCTGTACGCCATCCGTTGTTGTGCCAGCTCTTCCGGTGTCACCACGCCGGTCAGCCTTCCCTTGTCCAGCACCGCCACCTGTTCTGCCATCAGCCGCATCTCCACCAGTGAGTGAGAGATGAACAGAAACGGAATCCTGAACCGTACTGACACCAGATTCAGGTAGGGGATGATCCGGTAGCGCAGGTCGTCATCCAGGGCCGAGAGCGGCTCGTCCATCAGCAGCAGTCGTGGCGAGGCGAGGATCGCCCGGCCCAATGCCACCCGCTGGCTCTGGCCGCCGGAGAGGGTCTCCGGTTTCTGCTCCAGCAGGTCGCGAATCTCCAGTACCTCGGCCACCTCCTCCAGCTCAATCCTTCGCTCCTCTGCCGGACAGCGCTGGTGGCCGTAGAGCAGGTTCTTGCGGACGTTCAGGTGGGGAAACAGGCCATGCTGCTGAAACACCAGGGCGATCCGGCGCTGGTGGGGCGGCTGGTTGATTCTGCTGGTGTGGTCAAAGAGCGGCCGGCCATCCAGCAGGATGCTGCCGCTGTCCGGGTGGCGCAGCCCGGCCAGACAGGCCACCAGGGTTGACTTGCCGCTGCCGGAAGGACCAAAAATGCCGATCCGTTCACCGCTGACCTTCAGATCAAGATCAAGCAGGAACTCACCCTGCTGTTTGCGTAGCTGCAGCTGCAGATCCATGCTGCCTTACCCCTTTTGCCTGTCTGGCCGCCGGGTGTACAGGGCCAGCAGCACCAGAAACGAGAAGATCAGCAGCACCGCAGAAAGACGGTGGGCCTGGGCATAATCCAGCGCCTCAACATGGTCGTAGATCTGCACCGAGGCCACCCTGGTCACGCCGGGAATGTTGCCGCCGATCATCAGCACTACGCCGAACTCCCCCACGGTATGGGCAAAGGTCATGATGGAGGCGGTGATGAAGCCGGGCCGGGCCAACGGCACCACTACGCTGAAAAAAACATCCAGCGGCGAGGCACCCAGGCTGGCCGCAACCTGCAACGGCTGGGGCCCGATCGATTCAAAGGAGTTTTGCAGCGGTTGCACCATGAACGGCAGTGAGTAGAAGACCGAGGCCAGCACCAGCCCCCAGAAGGTGAACGGCAGCGGCCCGATCCCCAGGCCGGTGGTCAGCCAGCCCACCGGGCCGTGGGGGCCCATGGCCAGCAGCAGATAGAAGCCCAGCACCGAAGGGGGCAGCACCAGCGGCAGCGCCACCACGGCACCCAGCGGTCCTTTCCAGCGGGAACCGGTCCGGGCCAGCCACCAGGCGATCGGCGTGCCCACCAGCAGCAGGATCACCGTTACTACCGAGGAGAGCCGCACGGTCAGCCAGAGGGCCTGGATATCGCTGTCTGAGAATCCCATGGTGTTATTTTCCAACCGTCTCACCAGGCAGTACAAAGCCGTACCTGGTCATAATTCGTCTGGCTTCCTTTGAGGTCATGTAGCCGGCAAAAAGTTTTGCCAGCGGCTTGTCGGCTGCCCGTTTGGTGATGATGTACCCCTGTTCCAGCGGTTGATGCAACTTGTCGGGAATCAGGTAGTAGCCACCTTGTTTGGATAGTGTGGGGTTCAGTGCCAGTGCCAGGGCGATGATGCCGACCTGGGCGTTGCCGGTCTCAACAAACTGGGCCGTATGGGCAATGTTTTCACCGTAGACCAGTTTGTGCTGTACCTTATCCCATAGCTTGAGCGCCCGTAACGCCTCTTCAGCCCGCTTGCCGTAGGGAGCATGTCTGGGGTTGGCAATGGCGATCTTTCTTAGTGCCGGATCGATCAGGTTCTCTAAGGTCATCCTGGCTGCATCCCTGCTGTTGCTCCAGAGCACGATCCTGCCCACGGCGTAGGAGGTTACTGCAGAGGCGGCAAACCCCTTGTCTGCAAGCTGTCGGGGATAGGTGATGTCAGCGGAAAAATAGAGGTCATAGGGGGCGTTGTTCTGTATCTGGGCAAAGAATTTGCCGGATGAACCGTAGATGATCTCTACCTGATCCCTGGGGTGCTGTTTGTTGAAGCTGACGACAATCTCGTCCATGGCGAACTTGAGATCAGCCGCAGCAGCAACGGTAATCTTTTCTGCGTGGGCGGTTGTTGTTCCCAGGAGCAGCAGAGAAAGCAACAGGAGGGTGGTGAGCTGTTTCATGGTGTACTTCCTTTCGCAGTTGGCTTGGTGTTACCCTGCGATTACGCAACCATAGAGCGTGCCAAAACAGAACTATCCGTAAATACAGAGCATACCCGGCTGCTGCTGCATCCCATCTGTTCGTGGTTGCCTCTTTGAGTGGCCCTGCACAGGGCCGGCTGCTTGAATTGTCGGCAGTTACGGTTGCTGCTCGATCAGGTCACCCGGCCTGATGATTCCGGGCCTGATCACCTTGGCAAAGATCCCTTCCTTGGGCATGACACAGTCACCGGCCTGATAAAAGATGGCGCAGCGGGTGTGACACTCCTTGCCGATCTGGGTCACCTCCAGCAGGGTTTTACCAATCTGCAGACGGCTGCCGATCGGCAGGGAGACCAGCTCGATCCCGCTGGTGGTGATGTTTTCGGCAAAGTCGCCGGTGGTGACATCCAGCCCCAGGGCGCGCATTTTATCAATGCTTTCCTGGGCCAGCAGACTGACCTGCCGGTGCCAGTCACCGGCATGGGCGTCACCCACAATGCCATGATCTACCCGCAGCTCAACCTGCTCAACCGGTGTTTTGCGCTCTCCCTTGTTTTCACTGATGCAGACCGCCAGCACCTCTGCCATAGCGCTACCCCCCTACCTGGGCCATACTGAAATTACGGTGTTCATACGCGCCGCACCTGATACCATGCCCTTCCGGCTTGTCGGCCACAATTCGCTGCAGTAAGCGGCAGAGCCCGTCACGATCCGGAGGACGCAGCAGCGGCAGCAGATCGGTTTTCTCGTCACTGAACAGACAGCCCTTGGCCTGTCCCCGGGCCGTGACCCGAATCCGGTTGCAGTCTACACAGAAGTCACAGGATACTGCTGTGATAATGCCGATACTGCCGCGTGCGCCGGGGATGCGATAATCCTGTGACGGTCCGGCATACATGCCCCGATCCACGGTCTCAAGATCATGCCGTTCTCTGATCCGCTGCAGCACCTCCTGGCCGGAGTAACAGAGCCGTTGCCACCCCTCTTGCTTGACCACCGGCATATATTCGATAAAACGGACCGAACAGCCCCGGTTGCGGGTCAGTTCGGCAAAATCCAGAATCTCTCCATCATTCACCCCGCGCATGATCACCACATTGATCTTGGGGGGCGGGAAACCTGCTGCCACGGCAGCGTCCAGGCCTGACAGCACCCTGGTGAGATCTCCACCACGGGTAATGGTGCTGAAGGTCTGCGGGTTCAGGGAGTCCAGGCTGACATTGAGGCGCTGCACCCCTGCCCGATAGAGGTCGGCAGCCATCTGTTCCAGCAGCAGACCGTTGGTGGTCAGGGCCAGATGCCGCAAACCGGGTATGGCGGAAAGCTGTGCAAGAAAATCAACCAGACCTGCCCGCACGGTTGGCTCACCGCCGGTGATCCTGATCTTTTCGATCCCCAGCCGCACAGCACACTCGGCAATCATCTGCAGTTCTTCAAAGGAGAGCACGCCACTGTGACCAGCATCCTGCACCCCTTCCGGCGGCATGCAGTAGAAGCAGCGCAGGTTGCAGCGGTCGGTTACCGACAGACGCAGGTAGTTGATCTTGCGACCGTGGCTGTCTTTCAATCCCATGGACTTTCCATCTTCATACCGACCGTGGTATCCAGTACCAGCACCGTGACTGTATCACCGGCCTGATAGCTGCGCTCTGGCGCCAGCAGGGCCAGGCCCGATGCCAGGGTCAGTGAGCTGATCCGCCCTGAACTCTGATTGCCGGTAAGGGACACGCTCCAGCCGTGCGAACTGTTTTCCAGTACGGCCCCCACAAAATGGGGGCGGCTGCCCTTGTTGCGTGCCGGTTCGGCCAGCACTGCCTGTACACAGGGCCTGAAGATCTTCTGCCTGCCCATCCCTTTCAACACCATCGGCCTGACAAACAGTTCAAAAATAACCATGGCGGCAACCGGATTGCCCGGCAATGAAAAGACCGGCCTGCCCTGTATCATCCCCATGCCGAACGGCTTGCCCGGTTTGATATTGACCCCGTCAAACAGCATGCTGCCGCCCAGTTCCAGCAGGGCCGGCTTGACATAGTCATGGTCACCGGCCGAGGCCCCACCGGTGACCAGCACCAGATCAGCCGACAGGCAGGCCCGCAGCCGCTCGCGGGTGATTTCCGGCTGGTCCTCGGCAATCCCCATCAGCAGCGGCTCGGCGCCGGCCTCCCGTACCTGGGCGGCCAGGGCATTGCTGTTGCTGTTGATGATCATGCCGGGCCTGCGTTCCGAGCCCGGCTCCAGCAGTTCATCGCCGGTGGCCAGGATCGCCACCCGCAGCGGGGCATAGACCGGCACTGATCCCAGATTCATGGCAGACAGCAGGGCAATCTCCTGAAAACGGAGCTGGGTTCCGGCAGTCAATGCCCGCTGTCCCTGCTGCAGGTCTTCACCGGCCCGCCGGATGTTGTCACCTGCGGAGAACGGCTTGTTGAACTGCAGCAGGCCGTCCGTCACCTGCAGATCCTCCAGCGGCACCACCGTATCGCAGCCGGGGGGGATCGGTGCGCCGGTCATGATCCTGATGGCCGTGCCCGGGGCAGCGGCCTCCAGCCGTGCCTTGCCTGCAGGAAGAAACCCCGCTTCCCGTAATGAGTGCTGCCCTGCATCGGCAGCGCAGAAGGCATAGCCGTCCATGGCCGAGTAATCGCAGGGAGGGATGTCAAACCGGGCGATCTGGTCTTCGGCAAGGATAGAGCCGAGGGCGTCCGGTAACGGCAGGTAGCGAACCGCTGACAGCACTGTTTGCGCCATGACCAACTGAAAGGCCCGCTTGACCGATGTCAGCGGTTGTTTGCCGTCCTGTTGTTTGGCAAGTTCTATTGCCAGGCTGTTCTGCATCATGCGCTCCTCAATAAAATCCGCCACTGCAGCAGGGTTGTTGAGATCCAGCAGCGGCACGTCAAGCGTAAGGGGACCGTCGCCGGCCACTGCCAGCAGGGTCGGATCGTGCCGGCTGCCTCGACTGATCAGCTCTTTGCCCAGTGCAGTCCGGTGCAGCTCAATCTTGGGCAGACTGCTCTGCTTGAACCCTTCGGTCAGAATAATGTCCAGATCGTTGCCACACAGCTCCAGCAGTTCCTCAATACCGGGTGCCTGCTGGTGGCGGCGTACCAGCGCCAGCTTTTCAGCGGAGCAGATCAGCATGCTGTCGCTGCCGGCAGCGGTCAGACGGTAGCTGTCCTTGCCGGGATGGTCGATTTCGAACCGGTGGGCATCATGCTTGATGGCGCCCACCCGGTAGCCCCGTGATTTCAGCAGCGGGATGACCTGTTCCAGCAGGGTGGTCTTGCCGGTGCCTGAATGGGCAATAAAGGAGATAACCAGCGGGTGTCTCATGCTGAAAACTCCTTGCATGCTGCATAATCGCAAGGGGTGTTGATGTTGAGCAGTGATCGGCCATCCGGATCGACCGTGCGAAGCAGATCGGATGCAATCCGCAGGATCTGGAGCTGTTCCAGCACCGAGGTGATCCGGTAGTTACCGGCCTCAAGCGCCTGCTGCATAACCGGAAGGCAGGTGGTGCCATAGCAGGCGAACAGCGGTTCAAGGCCGGAGCAGGATGCCGGGATCACGGCATCGTAAGGCCCGATACGGGAACAGAGCAGGCGGATCAGCGCCGGGTTGGGAAAGGGGATGTCGCAGGAGGTGACAAAGATCTGCTCGGTGCCGGCTGATTTCAGGCCGGTATACAGGCCGCCCAGAGAACTGCCGGGATAGATGTCGGGAATGATCGGCACACCGGTGGCTGCAAACCGTTCCGGTTGGTCACCCACCAGCAGCAGTCGATCAAAACAGGTCTGAAGAGTATGAATGATCCGCTCCGCCAGCGGCTGACCGTCAATCTCGAGAAAAGCCTTGTCCTGCCCCATGCGACGGCTCTTGCCGCCCACCAGAATGACGCCGGTGATGTCATGAAAGCGGTTGCTCATCGGTGACGTCCNNCCGGCGCAATCAGCCTTGTCGCCCCTGATCTTGGCAACGCCGTGGGGCACTGCTGCCCAGATCGCAGCCAGATTCTCAATCGCCCCTCCGGGGCTGCCCGGCAGGTTGATGATCAGGCTTGCGCCCCGGATACCGGCCACTGCCCGGGAGAGGATCGCCATCGGGGTGATCTTGAGGCTCTCGGCCCGCATCAGCTCGCCAAAGCCCGGCAGCAGACGGTCCAGCACCTGCAGGGTTGCCTCCGGGGTCACATCCCGGGGGGAGACACCGGTGCCGCCGGTGGTCAGAATCAGCTCCGGCTGTTCCCGGTCGGCCCATTCACACAATACCGCAGCGATCTGCTCCACCTCATCCGGAACCATTCGTACAGTACTGATCTCAACCCCCCGCTCCTGCAGCCACTGCTGCAACAGCGGCCCACCCGCATCCTCACGCTCACCTCGGAACCCCTTGTCGCTGATCGTCAGGATGGCGGCCTTCATAGGGCTGTTTCCCGCTGCCAGGTGCCGCTTTTACCCCCTTCTTTGAACAGCAGCAGGGTCTCGGTAATGGCAATCCCCTTGTCCTGCCCCTTGCACATGTCGTAGACCGTGAGCGCAGCCACCGAGACAGCAACCATCGCCTCCATCTCCACCCCGGTCCGTTCAAAGGCCCGTACCGTAGCCTCTATGCTGATCGTGCCGTTGGCGGCATCCCATGAAAACTCGATCCCCACCGCATGCAGGGCCAAGGGGTGGGAAAGCGGAATCAGGTCAGGGGTCTTCTTGGCAGCGGCAATGCCGGCCAGCCGCGCCACCCCCAGCACATCCCCCTTGGCCATGGCGCCGTCCACCACCAGCTGCAGGGTTGCCGGTTGCATCCGCACCGTTGAGCGGGCTGTGGCAGTCCGCAGGGTGGGCTGCTTGGCGCTGATATCTACCATGATTGCCTGGCCGTTGCTGTCAAAATGGTTAAAATGCACGGGTTACTCCGTTTTTTCAGCAGAGTCTTTTATCTGTTTCTCGTCCTTGCCCTCAGATCCTTCCTTGAATCCCTTGATTGCTTTCCCCAGCGAGTTGCCCAACTCCGGCAACTTGCCCGGTCCGAAAATGACTAAAAGGATGACACCAATCACAATGAGCTCCGGCAGTCCAAATCCAAACATGGCAGCACTCCTTTTACGGCATGAAGTAACATCTGTTGAAGACCATACTATAGTAACGTGTAACTGCTCAAGAATATTCAGTAAATACGATGTTTTCTGTTACGAAATCGTTACATGTCCCTGTTTCCGGCTGTCAGCAGGAAGGTGAACGCTCATGGGAAAACCAGCGCCGCTGGAACCAGAAGGCCACATGCACCAGCCCGATCATGACCGGCACCTCCACCAACGGACCGATCACCGCAGCAAAGGCTGCGCCGGAGTTGATGCCGAATACGGCAATGGCCACCGCTATTGCCAGTTCAAAGTTGTTGCTGGCAGCGGTAAAGGCCAGGGTGGTGGTCTTGGAGTAATCTGCCCCCAGCCGTTTTCCCATCCAGAAGGAAACCAGGAACATCAGCACAAAGTAGATCAGGAGCGGTATGGCAATCCGCACCACATCAAAAGGCAGCTGAACAATCAGGTTACCCTTGAGGCTGAACATGGCAACGATTGTAAACAGCAGGGCAATCAGGGTCAGCGGACTGATTTTGGGTTCCACTTCCCGGTGGTACCGTTCTTTGCCCAGCAGCTTGACGCCGATCAGACGGGTCAGCGCCCCGGCAATACAGGGTATGCCCAGGTAGATAAAGACACTCTCGGCAATCTGGCCGATACTGATGTCCACCACCATACCCTGCAATCCCACCAGCGGCGGCAGTACGGTGATAAAAAGCCAGGCATAGACACTGTAGAACAGCACCTGAAAGATGCTGTTAAAGGCCACCAGACCTGCGGCGTATTCGGTGTTGCCCTTGGCCAGCTCATTCCAGACAATCACCATGGCAATGCAGCGAGCCAGGCCGATCATGATCAGGCCCACCAGATAGTCCGGCTTGTCCGGCAGCAGCAGGGCAGCCAGGGCAAACATCAGCACCGGCCCGATCAGCCAGTTCTGCAGCAGCGAGATGCCCAGGATCTTTTTGTTCCGAAACACCTCCGGCATATCCTCGTACTTTACCTTGGCAAAGGGAGGATACATCATCACAATCAGGCCGATGGCGATCGGGATATTGGTGGTGCCGACCTGAAACGAGTTGATAAACGCCTCGGCACCGGGGATGAAATAGCCCAGCCCCACCCCCAGCGCCATGGCGGCAAAGATCCAGAGGGTCAGCCAGCGGTCCAGGAAAGAGAGTTTGTTGCTTACATGTTCGCTCATCGTTGCTACCCCGTTCTTTTTTCTTCACATCGGTTCTTTTTTAACCTACTATCCGCTTAAACGGATGCTAAAGAGGCAAAAAAAAGAGCGTGAAATTCAGCTGCAGTTTTTTTGCTTTTCTGCCGCGTACTGCTGCAGACGGAGCCGGTCCTGGAGGGCGTCCGGCAGGTTGCCGCAGGCATCCACTATCAGGGTCAGGAGAGAGCGGTGCCGGATATCCAGCGGATTAACCAGCGAATAGTACATCCAGATACCGCCCCGCCGGTCGTTGAGCCAGCCGGTGTTTTTCAGGTAGGCAACATGGCGTGATACGGTTGACTGAGGCAATTCCAGAGCGGCCATCAGGTCACAGATACAGAGTTCTTCCTGCTCATGCAGCAACAGCAGAATACGGATCCTGATTTCTTCGGAAAGCGATTTAAAGAGATGTGCCGTCTGTTTCATGGCCCAAAATATATCCGCATAGACGGATAAAGGTCAACCGGAAATGTATATGCGACAATCAATGGAGAATGCCACGTGTATGCGCAGTACCATGATCGCCATGATCGGCTTGTTGCTGTTCCTTATCCAGCTGCTTGTCGCTTCAGTCGCCATTGCAGCAGCAGACAAGCCGGTGATCAACTTCGGGGTTATCCCGCGCTACAACCCGCTGGTCATGTACAAACGCTACCAGCCGATTATGGATTACCTGACTGAAAACACCCCCTATCGTTTTGAACTGAAGATCGGCAGGGACTACACCGAGGCGCTGCTGTTTCTCCAGAGCGGCGTCACCCAGATCAGCTCCCTGGGGGATGTCACCTTTGTCGAGGCCCATCTTAAATACGGGGCACGACCGATCCTGAAGCCGCTTAACAGTAACGGTACCCCCTACTACCGCAGTGCTGTTATCGTGAAAAAAGACTCGCCGCTACGCGATATCCGCAGCCTCAGAGG
>DIUB01000065.1 GCA_002422265.1 Geobacter sp. UBA6169 | reverse complement strand
TGGAACAGCACCGGCACCAGATGCCCGTTCTTGTGCTTGAGCGAAACCTCATAGTTACGGTGGAGCGTGGTTTCGATCCGCCCCATCTGGTACAGGAGTATGGTCCGGTTCTCCTCATCAACCAGCTCAAGCGGCGAGCGCCCGATCAGCTCATCACGCTGATAGCCCAGCATGGCGCAGAGGGCCGGGTTGACATCCCTGGTCAGGCGATCGGGCCCCAGCTTCCAGAACCCCTGGGAGGAGTGCTCGATAAAAGAGCGGATACGGGCCTCGCTGGCTGCAAGCTCGCTGGTCCGTTCCTGCACCTTCTGTTCCAGCTCCTTGTTCATCCGGGCTACCGCTGCCTGGGCCTGCTTGACCTGGGTAATGTCGGTCAGGGTCAGTACCACCCCGTCCACCACACCGTCTTCGCCCCGAAACGGCAGGATCCGTTGCAGCACCCATGTATCATCACCACAGTCCAGCTCCTGTTCCTGACGGACTCCGGTCTCCAGCACCTGACGCAAACTGGCGCGGAACGCTACAGGAGGGGCCAGATCGTAGGCGATATGATCAATGGGACGGCCCACATCCTGGGGCAGCAGCTTGAGAAAGGCATTGGTGGCAGAGGAAAATTTTCTGATTTGCAGCTGGTTGTCCAGGAAGACGGTCCCCACCTCGGTGCTGGAGAGCAGGTTGTCGTGGTCACGGTAGAGCCGCAGCAGCTCCTCATTACGTGTTTCCAGCTCTGTGTTGACCGAGTAGAGATCTTCGTTGACCGATTTCAGCTCTTCATTGGTACTCTGCAGCTCCTCGTTGGAGGAGATCAGCTCTTCGTTGGCCAGATCCAGCTTTTCATTGCTGGTCTGCAGCTCTTCAATGGTCAGCTGCAGCGAGTGCCGGGTTGAATGCAGTTCCTGCTCCAGGTCACTGATCCGTCTGACCAGCAGCGTGTCGGCATCGTACGGTTCTTCGCAGGCACAAGGCAAAGGCTGTGGCGGTTCCCAGTCAGACATCCGCAGGGTCACATGGTAATGCCGCTCTTCAGGGCGATCGTGGGGCAGACAGGTTACCGCCACCTCCAGGTAGCGGCAGCCGTCCCCCTGCTGTATCGGTACCCGGTCCACCACAACGTGCTGTTCCTGCTGCCCGGCCCGCATCAGGGCCGCCGAGAGGGCCGGCCGCAGCTCATCCCGCAGTGATCCCAGAATATCGCCGGTCAGCCGGCCGGTCAGCGGTCGCAGGAACTCGGTCAGGTCGCCGAAGATGTGCAGCACCTGGCGCTGGCTGTTCAGCAGCATGCCGGGCGGTGCGTACTGTTCCAGGATCTGGTCATAGGTACGCAGCAGGTGACGGTCAATGGCAACGGTGTTGCGGGGCCCCTGGTGCAGTGAGGCGATCAGCGGATTGCGGGCCATCCAGGGGATGCCGATGCTGCTGGTGTCCCGGTGCGTCGGCAGCCTGCAGAACAGTTTGTGGGTAGGATCAACAACACTGAAGGCGCCGGCCAGGTGGCCAACCCCCTCGCTCTGGCCCAAAAGCAGGTGGCTCCCCGGCGTCAGGGCAAACTGCAGCGCGGTCAGGGCCCGCTGCTGGGCCTCCGGCTGCAGGTAGATCAGCAGATTGCGGCAGACCGCCAGATCGATCCGGGTAAAGGGGGGGTCAGCCAGCAGGTTGTGGTGGGCAAAGACCAGCATCCGGCGGATCTGGGGATCAACCCGGTAGCGCCCCTCACCTTCACTACGGAAGTACTGCTCCAGGTAGCTGTCAGGCAGGGTTGCCAGTTGATCTTCGTTGTAGATCCCCCGGGAGGCGGTCTCCAGTGCGCCCTTGTGCAGATCAGTGGCAAAGACCTTCAGATCACCGCCAAAGCCGGTCTCGCGAGCCACCTCACGCAGCAGCAGGGCCAGGGAGTAAGCCTCTTCACCGCTGGCGCAACCGGCTGACCAGATCCTGAAACCGTCTGCAGCCGCACGGCCCCGCAGCTGATCCCGCAACAGATCGGCCAGAGCCCTGAATACATCGGGATCGCGGAAGAACTCGGTCACCCCGATCAGCAGATCCTGCCCCAGGCTTTCCAGCTCATCGGGACTGGCCGACAGCAGGGTGACATAATCCTGCAGCTCCTGCAGCTGCAGCAGCTCCATCCGCCGCAGGATACGACGCCCCACCGTGCCGGCACGGTAGCAGGAGAAGTCGATCCCCAGCCGACGGCGTAACAGATCGGTCACCGGCAGCCAGTCGGCCGGGTTCCCCTCGTCACGTTCCTGCTCCTCCTGCTCCAGTTCCTGCTCTTCCTGTTCCAGTTCATCCGGTGGCCGTGTGTCGGTCATACCTGGTTTCCTTGCTCTGATACTTGCTGCAGCACGCGCAGCATTTCGGTCTGCAACAACTCCATCTGGACCGGCTTGGCCACATACCCGTCAAATCCGCTGGCCAGCAGCAGCTCCCGGTCACCGGCCAGGGCATGGGCGGTCAGGGCGATAACCGGCAGGTGGCCGCTGCTTACCGCTTCGGCCGTTCGCAGGCGGGCCAGTACCTCTTCCCCTCCCATGCCGGGCATCTGGATATCCAGCAGCATCAGGTCATACCGGTTTCGTTCCAGCAGGTCAAGGGCCATCAGCCCGTCCACAGCCGGGGTGACCAGCTGCCCCTGCCGCTCCAGCAGACGCTGCACAAAGGTGCGGTTCACCTCCTGGTCCTCAACCAGCAGGATCTGCAGGCCGGTCGGCAGCAGCTCCGTTGCTGCGGCAACAGGCAGCTCAGGCTCCATTGCCAGACTACAGATGCCGAACGGCAGCTCAACCGTAAAGCTGCTGCCATGCCCCAGGCTGCTGGTGGCGGTAATACTGCCCTGCATCAGCTCGGTCAGGCGGCGGCAAATGGCCAGCCCCAACCCGCTGCCGCCGTGGATGCGGGCCGTAGAACTGTCGGCCTGGGTAAAGGGGTTGAAGACCTTCTGCAGGGTTTCGGCTGACATACCGATGCCGCTGTCTTCCACC
>DIUB01000118.1 GCA_002422265.1 Geobacter sp. UBA6169 | reverse complement strand
CGAAACGGGTCTGCCTTATGAACTCCCTTGCCGCCATAGAAGCTGTTATCCGCGATTATTGGGCATCTGCGGCCAGTAACAGCCTGCAGATGGATACGGGGGAAAAGGCCTGGGCAGAGCCCCATGTTGCGGTAGCGGCAGGAGATGATCCGCTCTTTCAGCGGATCAAGGAGCTGATCGGGCCGTTCCACTGGACGCCGCAGGAGGCGTATGCCCATGCGTTTCCGGATAATCCCATACCTGCCAGTGCATTGCGGGTGATCAGCTACGTTCTTCCGCAGACCGCGCAAACCCGTGCTGATCAGCGTAATGAAACCGTCATGCCGGCTGAGCGCTGGGCCCGTTCACGGTTTCATGGCGAGGCGTTTAACTGTGATCTGCGTAACCATCTGGCAGATACCCTGACCCGCGCGGGATTCCCGGCTATGGCACCCGAGCGGCTGCCCGGATTCGGCTATCGGCAGTCAGAGCGGTTCGGCATAGCGTCTAACTGGTCGGAGCGTCATGCCGCCTTTGTGGCCGGTCACGGTACTTTTGGGCTTTCCGACGGATTGATTACCCGCTGGGGCAAGGCGGTGCGCTTTGGATCGGTGGTGGCACGGATTGATCTTCCGGTAACAGAACGGGTTTACGGTGACGATCACCATGCCTGGTGCCTCTGGTATGCCAAGGGGACCTGCGGCGCCTGCGTCCGGCGTTGCCCGGTAACTGCCATCACCACAGCAGAAGGCCATGACAAGCAGGCCTGTTTTGTCTATATCCGTGAAAAAACCACGCCGTTTGTAGAACAGACCTATGGCACCGGTGCTACTCCCTGCGGTTTGTGTCAGGTCAGGATTCCGTGTGAATCCCGAGTGCCGTCCGGACTCGTCTTGTCAGCTGTCGGTTAAGCCTTTGATGACTCCCGTATCATGCTGCTGATCTTTCCCCCCATTGCCAAGGCATGCGAACCGCCGGCCGGCATTGCCCGCCTGGCCGGTGCGCTGAAAGCAAACGGCATTACCTGCCGTTTGTGGGATGCCAACCTTGAAGGTCAGCTCTGGCTGCTGGAACAGCCGCCTGTCAGTGACGATACCTGGACCGGGCGGGCCTGGCGCAGCCGTCAGAAACATCTCAAGTCCCTGCGTGAACCTGAAATCTACCAAAACCCATCCCGCTATGCCACGGCGGTCAATGACCTGAACCGGTTGCTGCAGACCTCAGACAAGCGGTACCAGACCGATATCAGTCTTGCGGATTACCGCCATGAGTCCCTTTCGCCGGTGCGCAGCCAGGATCTGTTGCAGGCAGCGGCCAATCCTGAACAAACCCCCTTTTTTCCGTTTTTTCAGCAACATCTTGCTCAACTGATGGATGGCATCAGCACGGTTGGCATCTCACTCTGTTTCTTAAGCCAGGCGCTTTGCAGCTTCAGTCTGATCGGCCTGATACGCAGGCAGTATCCGCAGGTAAAGATCATCCTGGGTGGCGGGCTGGTGACCTCCTGGCTGGCCCGGCCCGGTTGGCAGAATCCGTTTGGTAATCTGATCGACCAGCTGATCAGCGGTCCCGGCGAAGGACAGCTGCTGGAGCTGTCCGGATGCGCTGTGCCTTACCGGCCTGCACTTCCTGATTATTCTCAACTCCCGCTAGCGGACTACCTGAGCCCCGGCCTGATCCTGCCCTACAGCACTGCCTCAGGCTGCTGGTGGAACCGCTGTTCCTTCTGTCCTGAGCGGGCCGAGGGGAATCGTTACCAGCCCCTGCCAATCCCGCAGGTGCTTGAAGAATTGCAGCAGCTGGTACACCAGTATCAGCCAAGACTACTGCACCTGCTGGATAATGCCCTGGCGCCGGTTCTGCTGCAGCGGTTGATTGAGCAGCCGCCGGGCGTGCCCTGGTACGGCTTTGTCCGGTTTGAAAGACAGCTGGAGGATCCGGCCTTTTGCCGGAGCTTACGGCAATCAGGCTGTGTGATGCTGAAGCTGGGGATTGAGTCGGGAGATCAAGCGGTACTGGATCAGCTGCATAAGGGGATAGAACTTTCAGCAGCAGGCAGGATTCTGGAGAATCTGCGGCAGGCGGGGATTGCGGTCTACGGCTATCTGCTGTTCGGTACCCCGGCTGAGGATGAATCTGCCGCCCGGCGTACCCTAGCCTTTGTGCAGCAGCACCATCAAGCACTCACCTTCCTGAATCTGGCTATCTTCAACATGCCGCTGTTCGGTGATGAGGTTGTGGAGTACGAAACTGAACTGTTTTACGCGGGGGATCTTTCTCTCTACACCGGCTTCAAGCACCCCGCGGGCTGGGGGCGGGGGCAGGTACGGCGTTTTCTGCGCCAGGACTTTAGCAGAGTGCCCGAGATTGCGGCCATTATCAGGCGTGACCCGCCCCAGTTCAGCTCTAACCATGCTGCACTGTTCAGTTCCAGTGTGCTGTCTGAAGACGAGGTTAACGGCTGGAAATGAGGCTGAATAGCCCTCTTCTTCGATTATTCCACGTCTGTCTGAATCCTGAGTTGAAACGGGCCGATGGTGATCAGCTCGTCCGGAGTGACCGTGGCCCGGGCAATTTTAGTTCCCTTGATCTTTGTGCCGTTCTTGCTGCCAAGATCTTCAATCACCACCATGTCGCCTTCCCGTTTCAGCAGGGCATGGCGGCGGGAGACCAGACGGTCTCCCAGGATCAGGTCAGATTCAGTGCGTCCAATCGTACAAGGCAGGGTAACGGTAAACTGCACCCCCTGCTGCGGGCCTGATTCAATGGTGATACCCAGAGATGAGCGGGGCTGCGATACTTCATCCATAGTGCTTCCGGCAACATCCGCAGCAGGCTTCACGTCATCCTGATCGCTCTTGCGTTTGTTTTTCAGGTAGCCCACCGTCAGGAGCGTATAGAGCGAATCCTGGTCATACTGGCTTGAATCCTCCGCCACGGTGGTATTCATATCGCGATAAATGTAGGCCAGGATCTCTGCACCCGGCTGAAAGGCATACAGCAGCATCTCTTCATCAAGGCTCATTCCATCAGGCCGGACAAATGAGCTGTCAGCGTAATGAACCTGTGCACAGATTCCGTTTTTCAGGAAGTAGCAGTTAAACAGATTATCCCGACGGAGTGCAATCATCGCATGCTGTCCGGTTGTGCCGATCTGCTGTACGATCTGTTCAAGATCAATCAGTGAGGTTGGCGCTTTTATGGCAGGTTCTTTCTGCAAAAAGAGCAGCATACTCTTCAGCAGAACCGGATCGGTCTCGCATAAGGTAAGCGATAAGGAACTTTTATCTGACTTGACCAGTTGCCGGGCCAGCTCCTGAATGGTGTAGATGACCGGTTTGCCTTCGTCGTACCGGCCGGCAGCATAGGGGGCGCCCTTGAAGAAGAACAGAAAAAGCTGATTGCAGTTTTCACCGGCAAACCTGAGATATCCGGTAAATGATCCGGCGGCCCTCTCACCCGTGTCACCGTAGATCATCGCCAACACGTGCCGCAGCTGTTCGGGGGAATAGGGCTCAGATGCACAGAGCACCTTTTGCCTGCAGAACTGAATGCAGGTTGTGTGTGGGGGGGGTGTCGGCTGCTGCATGGATAGTTTCCTTTGAACCGTAAACCGGTTTTTCATGTTTACCGTATAGGGTAAAATTGTTACTGTCCGGTGTCGGTAGTATAGCAGGAGACCACACTATGGCAACTATCTCTTCAATTGACCTTTCACGCTATATCGGCACCACCATCGGAACCGTCACGCTGGTTAAATTATTGGGCAAAGGGGCCATGGGCGCCGTCTTTATCGGCTATCAGGCAACGCTCAAGCGTCAGGTCGCTGTCAAAATTCTCCCCAAATCCATCGCACACAGCACAAAAGCCCGGAAGATGTTTCGCGATGAGGCCGAGACGGTCGGCATACTCAGCCACCCCGCTATTGTGCCGGTGTACGAGATGGGTGAGACTGACGACTTCTTTTTTCAGGTCATGCAGCTGATTATTGGTCAGGATTTGAGAACCATCATCACCAGGGCTCGCAAGCATCCGGTTCCCACCAAACGTATCCTTCCGTTTTCAGAAACCATTCCCTGGCTCTGTCAGGTGCTTGATGCCCTTGGCTATGCCCATGACGAAGGTGTGTATCATCAGGATATCAAACCGGCCAATATACTGATTGATGACCGGTTCAGGCGTCCTGTGGTGGCTGACTTCGGCATAGCCCGGACGGTCTGGGCCGATGCAGACTCTACGGCACTCCTGTTCGGTACACCGCTGTACATCTCTCCCGAACAGGCTGCCTGTGCAGAGACAGACGGCAGAACTGACATTTACTCGGTTGGTGTTATACTGATGGAAATGGTGGCAGGCCGGCTGCCGATACGGATGGAATCAGCTGCGGAGATGATCAAACGGAAGAAGACAGAGCCGGAAAGCTTTTTTACGGCCAGGCCGTCTGAGCTGCATCCTGCCATCGATCATGAACTTGAGGCCATCATCTGCAAGGCGATCGCTCCCCGTGCGGAGCATCGTTTTGCAGATTGTCAGGAATTTAAAAAGCAGCTGGAAGCGTACGCTCGCAAGGGAAGCCTGCTCTCATCCGTCTGACTGTGTGAATACGGAGATAACCCGGGATATGTCAGAAACCGTTATTGATCTGAAACAGGCATTACAGATTGCCAGAACATTCAACCTGGCATTCAACAATGCCTTTATGTTTGGTGGAGACCATCAAACGACCAAAGACAGTTCTGCAAATTTTTTCATTATGCTGGAACAGGCCTTCAGCATGGTGGATGTTATCACGGTCAGTGCCGAGCGCGGCTCCGTGTATCTTGAGAACCATTGTGTTGACAAGCTGGTAAGTGTCGGACGCATCGTCAGCCGATTTACCAAGGCGGGACTCCAGTCCGTCAGTTTTACGCACGATGCTACCCTTGGAAGTATTCAGGCCCTGTTTTTCATGTTCGGTTCCCTGGCCGATTTCAAGGATGTGGCAACAATGCAGGATTACCTCATACATAATCAGATCGCAGGGGTGCGGTTAAACTATGTGGTGTATCAGAAAGTCACCGTTGACGAAGCCATTGTAAATAAGGACCTCCTTTCAGAAAACCGCTTGCTGAACAACCTGCAGGCCATCAGCACAGGGGGGGGCGGGCAGCCTGATGCCGGCGATCTCCGCACCGGGCTTGCAGAGATCCTGTCTCTTGGCGCTGCGGCGCATGAACAAGGGCCTGCCGTGTCAGGAGTTGCAGGTTCTGCCGGCCTGTCTTCGGCAGAGTATGACACGTTCATCACAACGCACATACAAGCAATCAGCCGTCAGCTTGCTGCCTCGGCCGGGTCTGATGACGTTATCCCCCTTTCACCGGCTGAAATGCTTGAATCAGTCTACAAACTGAAGGAAAGCATTCTCGAACATGCCAGAATCCAGCAGGCAACAGGAGCCGTTGCTGCGGCTGACGAACTGGCCATACATGAAGTGAATCAGTTGAGTTACCAGGTCATTGTCCGGCTTATCAAAGAGGAGTACCGCAACGACAGATCTATCTCCGTCAAGCGGCTGGCCCAGATTATCAGGAGAATGCTGCCTGATATCAAAGAGCTGAAATATCTGCTGCCCCAGTTAAAGGATGGCCTTTTTGCCGAAGGGATGCCCCCGGCAGACTATCTGCTGCTGGTGAAGGAGCTGAGCAAGGAGCTTGCCAGTGACGAGCTGATGCAGGTGATGGTTGAGGCCTCTGAGCTGGTCGGGCTTACCTTTAACGAGCTGGTTGACGGTATCAAGGACGCCCCTGAAGAGGCTGCACGGCTGATCGTCCTGGCCTCGGAAATTAAAAATGGCGGGATTACGGCTGATGAACAGCAGATGTCCGCCGTGCTCAGTGACTACATCGAAAAGGTAAGCAGGGCGCTGGCGCTGCAGTCCCCCGAAGTTGCATCCCGTGGCGGGGTGATGCTCAAGACCGCCGTATCAAGAATCGAGCGGGAACTGGTGGCACGTCTGAAATCCCAGGATGTTACCCAGGATACCATTACCCGGG
Organism: Geobacter sp. UBA6169; assembly: GCA_002422265.1. Lineage (GTDB taxonomy): Bacteria > Desulfobacterota > Desulfuromonadia > Geobacterales > Pseudopelobacteraceae > Trichlorobacter. The sequence goes on along the minus strand of DIUB01000118.1, from coordinate 8,808 downwards.
TCGCCCAAAACCTGACCAGGCAGTTTACGGAAACGGTTGCCAGTCTGAAAGGGGACTGGGTTAAAAGCAGTATCAGCAGATCGGAACAGCCGGATGAAGAGGCTGTGCTTTCCATTTTTGAGCAGGTTCTTGAAAACGGCAAGTACGGTTACAACGTTACTGAAGAGATCCGGTCCCATTTAATCAAAAAGGGGTACGCCTCAGAGTCACTTGATGAAATCTTCAAAAAAGCACAGGCGCGGGCGGCTTCCGTTGTCACCCGTTCAGTTGAAGTGCCTGACGGGGTGTATGACAGCAGCAGCACGAATTTTTTTCTGGATCGGGAAATCAAGCTCAACTCACGTTACAACACCCCCTTTTCCACTATTCTGATTTCCTACGAAAAAGTAATGGATCCCTGGACAACCGCCGTACTTGAAATAACGGCGGATATTACCACGCAGTTGACCAGCCAGTCCCTTGACCTGCTCAAGGAGCTGATGAAGCGGGATACTGATCTGATTGGTGTGTATGCCGCACCTGCAACCCCGCTTCCGTTTATGATCCTGCCGATGACTGAGGTATCCGGTGCCTTCTATATACAAAAAAGGCTGTACAAAAGCTTCCTCGGCCATAAATTTGTCATTAACGGCATCATCGTGCAGGTTGAACCAAGGATTACGACACTTGGTTACAACAAGAAACTTGCAGCTGACAAGGATGCCTTTTTGGCGCTGCTGTATCAGCACCATTGCCAGCAGAAACAGCAGCCACACCCATGATCTCCGCCAGCGCTACAGACCCCGGACGGGTTCGCCAGAATAATGAAGATTGCGTCAAAACCGACGACCGTCATGGTATTTACCTGCTTGCCGACGGTATCGGCGGTCATAATGCCGGTGAGGTGGCAAGTGCTCTGGCCGTAACAACGGTGCACTCCGTGTTGCGGGCAAACCTGGCACACACCTCTGCCGCTGACTATTTTGAGCTGATGGTACATGCGCTTCATGCGGCACATTGGGAGATATTCACCAAGGCGCAAACTGATCCTGTTATGGCCAGGATGGGTACCACGCTGGTTGTTGTGGTGGTGCAGGACAACCAGGCCTACATCGTCAATGCCGGTGACAGCCGCTGTTATCTGCTGCAGCGTAATTATTACGCCTGTCCTGATCCGCTGCTGGGCGAGGGGAAGCATAAATTCACGCGATTAACCCATGACCACACCGTCGGAGACCAGATGCTGGCAAACGGCGTTCCTCTGGACGAAATCCCCAGGAAGCAGTTTCACACCCTGACCAGATCACTCGGGTGCGGCAATCCGCCTGATCCGGACTTCAGTGTTGTTGAAATGCGTCAGGGAGATCTGCTGCTGATCTGCTCTGACGGCCTGACCGACATGCTGACCGATGCTGAACTTGAAGCTCTTCTTGACGACGCAGACGGTAGCCTGGACCTGCTGGCCTCTGGCCTTGTTGCTGCTGCCAACGCAAAAGGAGGAAAAGATAATATCTCCGTAGTACTGGTTCAGGTGCCCGTTGTCTGAATGGTCAGCCTCGTACTTTCCACCTGCACCACAGTCATGATTTTCTTTGTCTTGCTTTACGCTCAACCGGCGGTACAGTAGATACATTACAACATGCGGAGGTGCTTATGGACCGTCGTACCTTTCTGAAGAGCACCGGTGCTGCAGCACTGCTGGCGCCGGTGCTGGTGCAGGAGCTGTTGGCTGCCCCTGCCGGCCCGGTGGTGGCGGTGGCTGAAGGACGGGATTACCCGGCCATTACCCGGCGCGTCATTACAGCGGTGGGGGGCATGGGACGTTACGTCAAGCCCGGTGATACGGTGGTGGTCAAGCCCAACATCGGCTGGGATCGTTCGCCGGAACAGGCGGCCAACACCCATCCAGCCGTGGTGCGGGCAGTGGTTGAGGAATGCCTTGCAGCCGGTGCCAAACGGGTCAAGGTCTTTGACTACACCTGTAACGATCCCCGGCGTTGTTACCTGAACAGTGGTATTGAGCAGGCCCTGAAGGGGCTGAAAAAAGTTGAGTGCAAACAGATCGAGATGGAGCGCTTCAAAATGATTGCCTTGAACGGGCAGTTCCTGAAGGAGTGGGAACTGTACGACGAGGCGCTTGCCGCTGATGTCTTTATCAACCTGCCGATTGCCAAGCACCACGGTCTGTCACGCCTTACCCTGGGCTTGAAGAACATCATGGGGGTGATGGGGGGTAACCGCGGCTTTACCCACCGAAACCTGGCAACGGCTCTGGCCGATGTCAACAGCCGGCTCAAGAGTCATCTGACCATCATTGATGCCACCCGAATCCTGACCGCCCACGGCCCGCAGGGGGGCAACCTGGCTGATGTCAAGGTGCTGAACACGGTGATCGCCTCGGCTGATATTGTGGCAGCTGACGCTTACGCAACCACCCTGTTTGGTCTGAAACCGGCTGATATAGCCGTGACCGTGGCTGCTCACAAGCGGGGCCTGGGAGAGATGGACCTGAAGCGGATCAGGGTGGTGCGGGTGTAAGACACGAGCACGCGGATGACGCGGATCGGACGGATGAGCGCAGATACATCGATAACCATTTAAAGCATTGAATCTATAGACGGCAGTTGCTCTTGCGGAGCCCTGCGACGCTACGTGAACTGCTTTTTCTGGATTGAACTGATTTGCCCGAAAAGAACGTGGTTTTTGTTTTAAGAATAATCCGCGAAAATCAGCTCAATCAGCGTCATCCGCGTTCTATCATCATGGCCTTTCATCAATTTTAAGGTGTGTTTCTTGAAAAAAACGACAGCCCGCATCAGCCAGCTGCTGTTCCTGGCCCTGTTCCTGCTGCTGTTCATCCAGACCGAGTACCGGGGCCATGACCAGATCAATGCGGCGGTGAATGCCTTTTTCCGGGCTGATCCGCTGGTACTGGTCAGTTATCTGCTGGCGGCCAAAACCTGGAGCTGGCTTTTACTGCCTGCCCTGCTGATGATCCTGGCCACCCTGCTGCTGGGCCGTTTTTTCTGCGGCTGGATCTGCCCCCTGGGGACACTGCTGGATCTGCTGACCCCCAAACAACGCAGCACCCGACCGATCACCTGGCTGTCCGGTAATATGAAATACTGGCTGCTGCTGCCGCTGCTGTTTGCCTCACTGTTCAATCTCAACCTGGCAGGATTGCTGGATCCGATCGCCATTCTGCTGCGGGGGCTGACCTTTTTCCTGTATCCCCTGATGGGGCTGACTGCCCGTGAGGGCTGGGTGGAACTGTACAGTCTGATCGGTGAACAACGTGACGCCATTGCCCCGGCGTATAACCTGCTCAAGCAGTACCTGCTGCCGTTCCGTGAAACTCTCTATCCCCTGTCGTTCTTTTCTGCTGCGTTACTGATTGGCATCATCCTGCTGGAGCGGCTGGAGACCCGTGCCTGGTGCCGTCACCTCTGTCCGCTCGGTACGCTGCTGGGGTGGCTGGGGCGATTCTCCCCCTTCAAGCGGCTACCGGTCGGGCTCTGCGCTGATTGTGGTCAGTGCCGCGCACTGTGCCCCACCACCTTTGATCAGGGGGTGTTGAACCGTGAGGAGTGCATCCTCTGCATGGAATGCCAACAGGGCTGCCCCCACCAGCGGATCAGCTTCAGGCCGTCCAGTAAGCTGCAACCGGCCGGACCGCTGCTGCCCCAGCGACGTCTGCTGCTGGGGGGAATGGCCGGTGGCCTGCTGCTGGCGGTGCCTGCCCGTTTCAGGCAGCCGGAACAGGTCTGGCCGCTACGTCCTCCCGGTGTGCAGGATGAGAATGCTTTTCTGAAAAAATGCGTTCGCTGCGGCGAGTGCATGAAGGTCTGCCTCAAAAACGCCCTCTACCCGGCCGCCTGGCAGTCCGGGTGGGAAGGGTTGTACACGCCACTGGTGATCCCCCGGCTGGGCTACTGCGAATACAACTGTACCCTCTGCGGCCAGGTCTGCCCCACCGGTGCCATTCCCAACCTGGCGGTGGAACAGAAAAAACGGGAGGTGATCGGCAAAGCGGTCTTTGACAGGGATCACTGTCTGCCGTTTGCCCGAAAAATGGACTGCATTGTCTGTGAGGAACACTGCCCCATACCGGAAAAGGCGATCCGCTCACGGGAGGTGCAGGTGCTTGGGCTGGATGGGGTGATGACCACGGTCAAGGAGCCGTATATAGTGGAGGAAATCTGCAATGGCTGCGGTATCTGCGAGTATGTCTGCCCGGTGGAGACCAGGGCCGGCATCAGGGTTTACGGGGTCAAGGATCGACGGCCGATCAAACAGGCCGTCTCAGGCCAGCTGCTGCACCAGATCGAGAAACTTCCCTATTGAGGTGGCCTTTTTCAAACCCTTGATCTGCCGGGTAAAAGCAGGGTCATCCATACAGGCAAAAACGCTTTTTACCTTGCCCAGAATCTGCTGCTCACCGCAGAAGATGCCTTGATAGCGGTCAAGCAGTGCAGCCAGATAAAAACGCAGCATGGCGGCCCGCTCCGTACGGTCAGGCTGCTCAGTAACTCTCTGCCGTAACCGTTGGAACAGCAGCGGATCGGCAATTGCCCCCCGCCCCAGCATCAGCCCGGCCGCCCTGGTCTGTTCCAGCAGCTGCAGGCCCTCCACAGCGGTTCGCACATCACCGTTGGCTATCACCGGAATGCCTGTTGCCTGCACCACTCTGGCTGTAATGGTGTGGTCAGCCAGCCCTTCATATTCCTGCACCACGGTACGGGGGTGCAGCACCAGAAAGTCAACCTTGCTGTCCTCAAATAGCCGCAGCAGTGAAAAAATCTGCTGCGGGTCAGTATGACCGGAGCGCAGTTTGACTGAAAAGCTGCCGCTGACTGCCGCACGCAGGGCCGGGATCAGCTCCTGCAGCAGTTCAGGCTGTTGCAGGATGCCGCCGCCGGTCAGGCCGGTGGTCATACGGCCAAAGGGGCAGCCCAGATTAAGGTTGATATGGGTGGCGCCCTGCTGCTGGGCAATATGTGCAGCCTGAACCAGTGCCCCGGTGCCATGGCCGATCAGCTGCACCACCAGCGGAATTCCGGCTTCATGTGGTGCCATCTCCTGCAGATCGGTTGCCGACAGCCGCTTGCCGGTTTCACCGGGTGCCACCCGCATGAACTCGGTAAAGAGGGTATCCGGTTGCACCCACCGGGCAAACAGGTCACGCAGGCCGCGGTTGGTCAGGCCCTGCATCGGGGCCAGCATCAGCGGGGTCGTATCAGGTTGCCAGGGAAGTGTGTGTGGGTATGATGGTGGGGACATAACCAAATTGAAGCTACTCGCTCAGCAGGCATGTTTTCTGGAAATGCATTTAACGCAAAGACGCAAAGTCGCAGAGAAAAACTTTGAAAAAAGATAGTTCTTTGCGCCTTTGCGCCTTGTCTTTAAGCTTTGCGTTAAAACAGTGTTGACGTTTACAGAATCTCTACCAGTTCAACCTCGTAGGTCAGATCCTCGCCGGCCAGCGGGTGGTTGGCATCAAACGTAACAGCTGTTTCGCCCACCTCAACCACGGTCACTTCCAGCTCTTCACCATCTTCACCGGTCAGGATCAGATCGTCACCCACTTCAGGGTTCATGTCTTCGGGCAGCAGCTGTTTTTCAATGGTAAAGACCGCTTCAGCATCGTATTCGCCAAAGGCATCAGCAGCCGGGACGGTGACGGTTTTGCTCTCACCGGGGGTCATGCCGATCAGCGCCTCCTCTATGGCCGGAAAAAATTCTTCTTCGCCAATGATCAGTTCGGCCGGCCCGTATTCGCAGGCGCAGTCATCGCTGCAATCGTCGTCGCTACAGCAATCGTCCGACTCAAAGGTAGTCTCTATGATGGTGCCGTCTTCCAGTTTGCCGGTAAAATTGATCCGAACCTTGTCCCCTTTTTGTGCCTGTGCCATGTTTGTAACCTTTCATCGATTGTTGGTGCTGAAGTGGAGCGCATGGTACGGGGATCAGGCCGGTTCGTCCAGTAAAAGTTTGGTAACGGTCAGATTACTTCGGGGCCAACCAGCGGTTCAGGACCGTGGTAAGTTCGTCAAAACGGACCGGTTTGGGCAGGTAGTCGTTCATGCCGGCCTTCAGGCATTTTTCCCGATCGCCCTGCATGGCCCGTGCTGTCAGGGCTATGATCGGCATCTCCGGATTTTTCACACCGTTTGTCGGCTCCCGTATCTTTTCGGTGGAGAGATAGCCGTCAAGCACCGGCATACTGCAGTCCATCAGTATTAGATCAAACGTTTCTGCAGCAAGCAGGTCAAGAGCCTCTTTACCGTTTGCAGCCAGTCCTGTCCGGTAGCCCATTTTGCGCAGCATCGTATCCATGACCCGCTGGTTTACATAATCGTCTTCCACCAGCAGAATCCGGTAGTTTTCAGGGCGATGACCGTCCTGAACAACGGTGACAGGCAGATCTTTCTGTTCGCAGGCCTGCTCTGTTGCCACTTCAAGCGGCAGACGGAAGAAAAAGGTGGAACCGACCCCTTCGCTGCTTTCGACGCCAATATCTCCCCCCATCAACTCAATCAGCTGTTTTGATATTGCCAACCCCAGACCGGTGCCGCCGAACCTGCGGGTAGTGGAGCCGTCCACCTGGCTGAACGGAATGAACAGTTTGTGGAGACCGGCAGAGCTGATACCGATACCGGTATCCTTGATGCTGAAACGGAGTGAGCAGGTTGTCCCTTCAACAGCACCGGCAAGCACCGTGATACTGATGCTGCCTCTGGCAGTGAATTTGATGGCGTTACCCAGCAGATTCAGCAGAATCTGATGCAGACGCCCCTCATCGCCCAGAAACAGGTCCGGCAGATCAGGGGCTATTCTGGTAAAGAGCGAGAGCCCTTTTGCCTGTGCCTGAGGACGAAGCAGATGAACGGCCTGTGCAATGGTTTCCTTAAGCGAAAACGGGTCATGCTGCAGTTGCATCCGTTGGGCTTCAATCTTTGCAAGATCAAGAATATCGCCGATAATCTTGACCAGCCCGGTGCCGCACTGCATGACGACTGACACACATTCCTGCTGCTCTGCAGTCAGTTCGGTCATCTCAAGCAGCTGGGCCATTCCCAATACACCGTTCAACGGAGTCCGCAGCTCATGACTCATGTTGGCCAGAAACTCGCTCTTGGCACGGCAGGCCTGCTCTGCCGCTTCCTTTGCCTGCGACATGCAGTCCTGCAGCTCTTTCAGGCCGGTAATGTCCTGGATTGCGCCGACTATCCCGCTCACTTCACCGTTGGCATCGCTGAACGTTGCCTTGTTAAAGACAACGGTTCTGAGCGATCCGTCTGAACCAACCACCTTCCATTCATAGGACTGGCTCCCCGGATTGGCCAGCAGCTCTTTGTCTGACTCATCATAGCGGATAGCATTCTCGGGCACAGCTATGTCAAACACCGTCTTGCCGATCAGTTGCTCGTCATTAAGGCCGGTGAATGCCCTGAACGCCTTGTTGCAGCCAAGGTAGCGGCACTGGGCGTCCTTATAGAAGATCGGGATCGGTACGGTGTCGAGCAGGGTGCTGACAAAGAGGTCATGGGTCTTGAGCTTTTCCTCGGCCCTCAACCGGAACAGGGCTTCAATCCGTTGTTCACTGATATCCTGCACAATCACCAGCAGAGACGGCTCTTCATCAGTGAGCTGGCCTGGAGAATGTCTGCTGATGCTGGCGGTCAGACGACCGTGAAAACCCTTGCCGCTGCCCTGTGCCGGGAAATAGAGGTCGATTGCCTTGTCAGCCGGCTGGTTGTAGAACGCACGAAACCTTCCCAGAAAGATGGTCCTTTCCGGATTATCCAGCAGATCGGCCAGCGGTTTGTTGATCACCTGATCCAGTGACTTGCCAACCATGTCGGCAAAGGTCTGATTGCAGCGCTCGATGGTGCCGCTGCGGTTCAGGGTCAGGTAGCCCACCGGCGCCTGGTGATAGAGCCGCGCCAGCTCATCACGGGTTCGCTCAATCTGCAGCTGGGCCTGCAGCAGTTCATCATTCTGCAGTTCAAGTTCAATCTGATGCACTGAAAGGTCGTGCACCAGCGTTCTGATCTCTTCGGGGGTCAGCGTGCAGGGGGCTTCCGGAGATGAGCTGACCAGTGCTTCAGCCCGCTTTCGCAACATAGTGAAGTCAGGGCGTCCTGCTGAATACATGCCTCAATCCTCCGTGCGTGTAGACCGGATCAGGCAGTCCGGTTGGTCAAGGGGGCAGGTCTTGTCGGTGATGTCCAGACAGACCCCGATATAGCCGACAAAGCTGCCGTCAGGCCGGAAGCGTGGTCGACCTTCATCCAGAATCAAACGATAAACGCCATCGTGGCGGCGCAGCCGGTACTCCATGGAAAACGGTTTCAGTTGGTCAAATGATCCGGTGAAGATAGTGAGGCAGCGGTCCAGATCATCAGGATGTACCCCCTCAGCCCAGCCGTTGCCCAGCTCCTGTTCCATGGTACGACCGGTAAAGGCCAGCCAGGGGTCGTTGAACCAGATACAGCCCTTGGTGGTGTCGGCCAGCCAGACCAGGGCCGGTGAGGCATGCACCACATCGGCAAACAGCTGCTGCACCTCGCAGACGCTCTCCTGGGCCTGCTTCATGACCGTGATATCAATAAAGGAAACCACCGTGCCGGAGAACGTTTTAGGGCCAATCGTGTAGGGGACAATCCGCATCAGATGCCAGCGTCCGTCCAGTGTCTGCACCTCCTGTTCGATCGGCCTGTTGGTGACCTGTACCTCCCGGATCAGGGCCATCGGATCGCACTGCTGCAGATGGTGGGTGATATGGGTGATCGGACGGCCGATATCGCTGTCCAGCAGCTTGAAAAT
>DIUB01000077.1:4080-13713 GCA_002422265.1 Geobacter sp. UBA6169 | reverse complement strand
AGGTGGTCAAGAACAAGGTGGCCCCACCATTTAAAGAAGCTGAATTTGATATTCTCTACGGAGAGGGGATCTCCCGCACCGGCGATGTGCTGGATCTGGCGGTAGACAGGGGTATTGTCGACAAGAGCGGTGCCTGGTTCTCGTACAACAAAGAACGGATTGGTCAGGGCAGGGAGAATTCCCGTCAGTTCCTGAAAGATAACCCGGCCATGCTGGCCGAGATTGAGGGCAAGCTTCTGGAACTGATCGCCCCTTCTCCCAAGGTCGAAGGTAACTAGCACTGGATTTTGGAGGTGCCCGGTGGATCTGAACGAAATTCTTACCATTGCGGTTAAGGCGCGCGGCTCTGATATCCATATCAAGACCGGACTGCCGCCGATTGTCAGGATTGACGGCAAGCTGCATCCGATTCCCAATGCCCAGCGATTGGCACCCGATGTGGTGTCGAGCATGGCCAATATGATGATGAGTGACCGTCAACGACGGATCTTTGAGGAGAACTCCGAGGTTGACATGGCTTACGCAGTACCGGGTCTGGGGCGGTTCCGGGTGGCCTGCTACCGTCAGCGGGGTACCATAGCCCTGGTGTTCCGGGCGATTGCCATGAAGATCCCCTCCCTTGAAGAGCTGAACCTGCCGCCAGTGCTGCAGAAGCTCTGCCTGGAAGAACGGGGGCTGATTCTGGTAACCGGCACCACCGGTTCGGGCAAGTCGTCCACCCTGGCAGCCATGATCGACCATATCAATTATCAGCGGACCTGCAATATCATTACCATTGAGGATCCGGTGGAGTTTCTTCATCGCGATAACAAATGCATCATCAGCCAGCGTGAGGTGGGAACCGACACACCTACCTTTTCCAATGCCCTCAAGGGAGCCCTGCGTCAGGATCCGGATGTGATCCTGGTGGGCGAGATGCGGGATTACGAGACCATTGAAACTGCCATGACTGCCGCCGAGACCGGCCACCTGGTGATGTCTACCCTGCACACCATGGATGCGCCGGAGACCATTAACCGGATCATTTCGGTCTTTCCCCCGTACCACCAGCGTCAGGTGCGGATCCAGTTGTCCAGCATCATCAAGGGTATTATCTCTCAGCGCCTGGTCCCCCGAGCCGACGGAAAAGGGAGGGTGCCGGCGGTTGAGGTGCTACTGGGCACGGCGCGGGTTAAAGAGTGTATTGACGACAAGGACAAGACCAAGCAGATACGGGATGCCATAGCCCAGGGGTTTGTCTCCTACGGCATGCAGACCTTTGACCAATCCCTGATGAAGCTGTTTACCTCCAAGCTGATTACGTATGAAGAGGCATTACGCCAGAGTTCAAACCCTGATGACTTTGCCCTCAAGGTTTCCGGTATCTCCTCAACATCCGACGCCTCATGGGATAATTTCGAGCATAAGGATGAAAAGCTGGAGCAGGTCTTGAGCGAGGAGAAGATTCAGGTTGACCGTTACTAGGCCGACCGGAGATTGCTATCTGGCGGCGCTGCGTCTGTTGACGGGGCGTGATTTTACCGTGCGCTTACTGCTGCAGCGGCTGTTGCAGAAAGGGTTCAGTCGCTCAGAGTCGACCGCAGCGGTTGAACGACTTGAAGGCGAAGGGTATCTTCAGGATCGGCGTTTTGCCGAGCGTTTTGTGTCCTCAGCCAGAGAAACCGGACGGTTTGTCGGATACCGCTTGCGTCAGGAACTGATGCGGCGAGGTGTTGATCAGGTTCTCGCTGATGAGTTGCTGCACGAAGAAGCTGCTCTGGATGATCAGCTGGAGTGCGCACAAGGTTTGTTGAAACGCCGCTATCCCGCCTTTGATCCGCAGCAGTCTGATGACCGGGAGCGCCGCAGAGTGGCCGGCTTTCTGCAGCGCAGGGGGTATGGCGGTTCTGTGGTGCGCATGCTGGTGCTTCAGGGAATTGGCGGGGGGAGACAGGTATGAGGCTGATAATCGACAGGCGTCTGACGATGCTGGCTATGGTACTGCTGCTGGCAGCATGGGTTTTTCCGGTGTATCCGACTTGGGCGGAGCAGATCGGTGGCGGCGTTGAGGCTGAAGGGTATGCCGGTATCACGGGCGGACGTAAGGATCAGGCCAGAGAAGCCGCCCTGCAGAACGCCTTCCGTCGTGCCGTTGAACAGGTGGTCGGGGTGGCGGTGGAATCCAAGAGTGTGGTGAAAGACTCAGAGCTGCTCAACGACAAAATCTTTGCCAGAAGTCATGGTTTTATCAAGACCTACCGGATTCTTTCCGAGACCGCTGAGACAGACGCCTATCGGATCAGGATCTTTGCCGCTGTTTCACGTTACAAGCTGGAACAGGGACTGGATGATGCCGGGCTGCTGATCAGGAAGGTGGGCAAACCGAGAATTGCCGTGGTGGTACTGGAAAAAAATACCGATGGACAACCGATCCCCGGCGGTACTGTAGAAACCCAACTGATAGCAACCCTGGGCAAGCGCGGGTATGCCCTGGTTGACCGGCAGGCCATGCTGGCAGTGGAACGTGAGGCTGCCAAAGGTGGTGGTGACCAGACCGATGCTGTGGTCCGGGCCGCAGCAGCTGGTGGTGCAGAGGTGGTGATCATCGGGCGGGCCGATGCCAGTGCTGCGCCTGCTCTGGGCGGAACCAGTCTGCGTCCGGTGCAGGTGAGTGCCACTGCCAAGGCGGTTGAGGTGGAGACCGGGACGCTGTTGGCCACAGCCCAGTCATCACAACGTGCCCTGAATGTGAATCCTGCAGCCGCAGGTGCCGAGGCACTGCAGAAGGCTGCGGTGGAGATAACCGAGGCATTGCATCGCCAGATGATTGCAGCCTGGACCAAGCGGGTGACCGGGGTACGGACTGTCCGGATGACCGTGGCCGGTATCCCGGTTGGTGAGATAGCACATCTGCAAGAGGTTCTGCGAGAACAGGCCGTTAACGTTGAAACGGTTCACGACCGTGGCTATAAAGATCATCAGCTGCGCCTGGATCTTGAGATTACCGGTGCGCTTCGTGACGTTGTGGATGATCTGGGTTCACTGGAGCTGGAGCGGGCGACCCTGTCGGTTGCCGGATATTCTGCGGGGCATTTGCAGGCGCGCTGGCAGCCTCGTTCTGCTAAAGGAGGACGTACAAAATGAGACGAATACTTATGGTGCTCAGCTTGGTGGTGGTGCTGGCCGGTTGCAACAATCCCGGCAAGGAAAGCTTTGAGTTGGGCCGACAGCTGGAGCGTCAGGGACGTGTTGATGAAGCCATCACCCTGTATGAAGAGGCGCTATCCAAGGAACAGGACAATCAGGAGTACCGTACCACCCTTGCAGCGGCGCGTGCAGCTGCCTCTGCCCGTTTTGTGGATCGCTGTAAAAAGCATCTGCAGGGTGATTCAATCGGTTATGATCAGCTGCGGTCAGCCCAGCTGGAGCTGGATAAGGCGCTGAAGGCAGATCCGAACAACAGTCAGGCCAAGGTGCTTGCCGACAATGTCAAAAAACAGATGGATGCCCTGCTGAAGCGTGCTGAAGAGCTGTATACCGCGTCAACCAAGGCTGCCGAGTTGAAGGATTGGCCGACAGCAGTTAATAAATTGAGAGAAATCAAGCAATTTTATCCCGGCTATCTGGATTTGATGATCAAGTTGCCTCAGACTGAATCGTCGGCTATGGGCTACTATCTGAAAGAAGCGGATCGGCAGCGGACAGAGGATGATCTGGACGGCATGATTGCCAGCCTGGAGCAGGCGTTGGCCTTCCAACCCCAGAATCAGCAGGTGGCCGGACTGCTGCAGGAGGCAAAAGCCAAAAACACTGCGCCGGCCTGGTTTGCCAAGGCTGAGCAGGCTGCCAAGCAGCAGCAATGGGTGCAGGTGGCGGAGTACCTGCGTAAGGCACAGGGGTTGCAGCCTGACCAGCAGCTGCAGACCAGGATGACGGAACTCAAGCAGCAGGGTGCCCAGCGGATGTTGCAGCAGGGTACGGTGCTTTTGAGCAAGAAAAAGCTCTTCACCGCCTATCAGATGCTGCAGGCCGGTATGCTGTTTTCGCCGACCTTGATGAATGAAGGTGAAGGGGTTGAGCTGCGCAGACAACTGGCCGCAGAGATGACGGCACGTTCCCAGGAGCAGGAAGCAGCCGGCCTGTTGGGCAATGCCTGGTACTGGCAAGACCTTTCCATGCGTATTGCCGGTGGTGACCGTGAGGGGCAACAGCGACTGCAAAACCTGAAGGACCGGCTACGCCAGCGGGTGGTGAAGAAAATTGCCATCATGGACTTTGCCCCGCCCACCAACAGTACTGATTCAGGTCGTCTGGTGACCGACAGCCTGCTTTCCTACATGACCAAGAATGCCAGTAGTGACGTGAAAATTCTGGCCCGTGACGTGCTGGGGGCCATTATCAAGGAGATCGAGTTCGGCCAGGCAGGTTTGTATGACATTGAGTCTGCCAAAAAGACCGGCAAGCTGAAAGGCACCGATATCTTTATCTTCGGCAGCGTACTGCAGTACAACGTGGAAAAGAGTGCTGAAGAAGGCTCCAAGATGGTCAACGTGGTGGTAGCCACCAAGCAAGTGCCTAATCCAGCCTACCAGAGCTGGTTGTTGACGAATCCAGCCCCTACTAAGGAACAGCTGGCGATTGCACCACCATCCCTGATCAGCGAAGAGATCAGGGAGACCGTCAAATACAAGGTGGGTACCCACATAAAAACCGCTAACGTGGCTCTCTCCTTCCGCGTGATTGATGTGGAGTCCGGCGAGGTGGTAATCACTACCACGATCAAGAGCCGCAAGGTCGCTGAAGATAAGTATTCAGAAGGGGTTGATTTTGCCAAGATCGCCTTTGACCCGCTGGAGCTGCCATCCGATGCTGTGTTGCTCGAAAAAGCGGTCGATGATGCCATTGCCGAGCTGGGACACCTGGTGCTGTCGCGTTTCCAGAATCGTCAGGCAGGCTACCTGCAGGCTGCTGAGCTGTTGGCCAAGAAAAATGGCGGGGATCTGGTGCTGGAGCGGTATCTGGATGCCATGATGACCGAAGAGGTCAAAAATGTAGTCAGCCCGATTTCCATACAGGCTCGCAAGGGTATTGAACAGCACCTGCAGTCAGTTGAGAAACATGGGTAACCGGTATGGTATTGCCTGGCAACTATCGTAAACAGCTGGTCCGTTTCTGTATGGTGTTGGTGGTTGCCTGCCTGGCAGTAGCGGGTCTTTCGGCGCAACCAGGCGAGGCTGCTGAACAACGTTTCCGTTCACGTCTGGGGTGTGTACCGTTTGTGGCCACCAATATGGAGGCCATGGCAGTGACAGATTTTTTAACGACCATGCTGCTGAACGAGCTTGAGCGTAGCGGCGGTTTTGAGGTGACTGAACGCAAACGGCTTGAATCGGTTATGGATCTGGAGGGGATCAGATCTGATGCCCTGGGTCGTGAACAGCTGCAGCGCCTGGGCGGACGGTTGGGGGTAGACTATCTGGTCAGCGGTACGGTCATGACTCAGGCCAGCGGGACGACCCTTGATCTGCAGGTGCTTGGCATGCGTGGCCAGCAAGTGGTGCTGACCGAGAAACTGCGCATGCACGAGGCAGAGGCCCCCAAGGTGCTGCAGGGGTTGGCCCAGAGGATTCGGGCAGCAGCAGAAAAGTCCGCTGCACCGGTAGCTGTCGTGGCAACAACACCCTTGCAACCGGTGCAGGGTGTCTTGGCAGCTGGGGCAACCAATGCCATACGGCTCAGCTGGACCTATCCTGAACCTGGCCGGGTCATCGGCTACATGGTAATGCGCAGCCCCAGTGAACAGGGGCCGTTCAATACCGTGGCCACGGTAACGGAACCGGCTTACAGCGATGAACAATTGCGCCTGAATGAAACCTATTACTATCGGGTTGTTGCAGTGGGACACGGCGGTTCTGCCAGTGAGCCCACCAAACCGGTACGCGGGGCAACGTCAATCGCGCCGGCAGTGCCGATTTTCATGAATGTAGAGCCGATACTGGGTGGTGCGGTGCTCAGCTGGCGGCAGCGTCCCTCTAGCGGTGGAGATGAGCGGATGATGCCCAGGGGGGTGCGGATATATCGACGCACTGCTGCGGAAAAGGAGTTTGTGCCGGTCGGGACCAGTTCTGATGAGCCGGCCGTTTTCAGAGACCAGGGGCTTGCCAACGGCGTGACCTACCTGTACCTGATTACCGCACTGAACCAGGCCGGCGCAGAAAGTGAACGTTCTGTTCAGCTCTCGGTTACGACACCGGCAGCCACAGCCGGATTGACAGCGGCCAGCGGCAAGGTACGGAGGATTCCGCTTTCGTGGCAGGTACACCCCTTTGCCGGTGTGACCGGCTACCGCATCCAGCGGGCACCAGCCAAGGAAGGCCCCTATCAGGAGCTGGCTGCCATTAATGACCGGACGCAGACCACCTACACAGATACGAACCTGACCGACAAGGCCAACTACTGGTACCGGATTGTTGCCTTCAGCAAGGAGCAGGGGACCGGCGGCCCGTCACCGGAAGTGATGGCCACCACCCGTGATCTGCCCCCGACACCGGTCAAGCTGACCGCTGGACAGGGCGAACCCCGCAGGGTGACCCTGACCTGGGAGTCTACGGCAGTGCCGGATGACGAAATTACGGTATTCCATCTCTATCGCGGTGAAGCAGGCCAGGATAAACTGGTCAGGATAGCCGAGGTTGCGGCTGATAAACGCAGTTATCGTGATGACGCTGAGCCGCTCAAGGATGCAGCGAGCTACGCCTATGTCATTGCAGCAGTTAATGCCGGTAGTGCAGTCAGTCCACTCAGCAGCCGGGTTATGGCGGTGACCAAGGCGGCGCCGACAGCACCGCAGGGATTGCAGGCATCCAGAGGGGAACCGCGTCGTGTTACGGTGCGTTGGAGCAAAAATCCTGAGCAGGATATCGCTGAATATCACCTGTTCCGTAAACAGGGTGATGGTGGCTTCAAGCTGCTGAAACAGACGGCTGATACACAGCTGGTGGATAGTGATCTGAAAGATGGCACCACCTACCAGTATCAGGTGCAGGCCGTTGACCGTGACCGTCTGGTGGGTGCACTGTCCGGTGTTGCAGAGGGCAGTACCAAGCCGTTGCCCGCTCCGGTTACCGGGGTACAGGTTAAAGATCGTGCCGCCAGGCTGATCGGATGGCAGGCAGCGAACCAGCCGGATATCAAACGCTATCATGTCTACAAGAAGAGTTTTTTGGGCAGTCAGAAGCTGGCAACCGTAGAGACAACAGAGTGGAAGGTGACTGAGCCGGGCAAGCTTGAGCTGTTTCTGACTGTCGAGGATGCCGATGGTCTTGAAAGCGAGCCTTCAGCGCTGCTGGCGATTGAGTAAAGGGGAAGCTATGAGAAGAAATCTGATAGTTCTGGCAATAGTCTGTACAATGCTGGTGCCGGTATGGGGTGAGGCCAATCAGCAGAAGGGAGTTGTCCGTGAGCTGGCAGCCTGTGTGGAATCAGGACGTTATCAGCTGTTTCAGGGTAGTTACACTACCTTTGATCTGAAACGCAAGGAGACCTATGTCTCTCAAGCGGTGTTTTTATTAGACAGCCAGACCGGCGAAGTCAAACGTTATGTGAATAAAGTTGACGAAGAGGGGCGCTACATTGAGACCTGGCTGCCCACTGATGTGACCGTTACAGACAAACGCCGCCAAGCACAGGAGGGGAAGTAAACCAGTGATAACCGGAAATGATATTCGCGCACGTTTTCTGAAGTTTTTTGAAGAGCGGGGGCATGTGGTGGTTGGCAGCTCCGGCCTGATCCCCCACAACGATCCGACGCTGATGTTTACCAATGCCGGTATGAACCAGTTCAAGGACTGTTTCCTGGGTATGGAAGACCGGGGCTACTACCGGGCCGCCTCATCCCAGAAGTGCGTACGGGCCGGTGGCAAGCATAACGACCTGGAGAACGTGGGGCGTACCGCCCGTCACCACACCTTCTTTGAGATGCTGGGCAACTNNTTCTCCTTTGGCGACTACTTCAAGCAAGAGGCGATCGCCTATGCCTGGCAGTTCCTGACCCAGGATCTCAAGCTGGACAAGAGCCGGCTCTACGTCACGGTCTTTACCGATGATGACGAGGCAGCCGAGATCTGGCATCAGCAGGAAGGGGTGCCACGGGAGCGGATCTACCGCTTTGGTGAAAAGGACAACTTCTGGGCCATGGGAGATACCGGCCCCTGTGGTCCCTGCACCGAGATTTTCTGGGACAATGGCCCTGAAGTTGGCTGCGGCTCGCCTGACTGCGCCGTGGGGTGTGATTGTGACCGCTACATGGAGATCTGGAACANNCAACGTCTTCATGCAGTTCAACCGTACCGCCGACGGCGTGCTGCATCCGCTGCCCAAGCCGGCTGTGGATACCGGCATGGGGCTGGAGCGGATCACCACTGTGATGCAGGGGGTATGTTCCAACTACGACACCGACCTGCTGCAGGGGATCATCCGCCATATCGAGCGCCACAGCGGCAAGAAATACGGTGACAACGAGAAGGACAGCGTCTCTATGCGGGTCATCGCTGATCACTGCCGGGCCGTTACCTTCCTGATCTGCGACGGTGCTCTGCCCAGCAACGAAGGCCGTGGCTACGTGCTGCGCCGGATCATGCGCCGTGCTGCCCGCCATGCCAAGATGCTGGGGGTGGCTGAACCGCTGCTCTGCAAGATGGTTGATGCGGTCAAAGAGATGATGGGCCATGCCTACCCTGAGCTGGCTGAGCGTGAGGCCTACATCAAGAAGGTGGTACTGGCCGAGGAGGAGCGCTTTAACGAGACCCTGGATCGTGGTCTGGCCATGCTGAATGAAGAGGTCGGGTCACTGCGTACCAGCGGCAAGACCGTTATCCCGGGTGAGACCCTGTTCCGTCTGTACGACACCTTTGGCTTCCCGGTGGACCTGACTGAGGATATTGTCAGGACTGAAGGCTTCACCGTTGATGAGGCTGGTTTTGAGGTCTGCATGGAGCGCCAGCGTGAACTGGGACGTGAACACTGGAAAGGTTCCGGAGCAGCCGGGATTGCCGATGTCTACAAGACACTGCACAACCGTGGCCTGCGCAGCAGCTTTGTGGGCTACAGTGCCCTGACTGCCTTCTCGTCGGTGACCACACTGCTGCGTGACGGCGTGGAGGTCACCACCCTGACGGCCGGTGACCGGGGAGACCTGATCAGCGAGTCCACACCGTTCTACGGTGAGTCCGGCGGCCAGGCCGGTGATACCGGCAGCATCTCCAGTGGCTCAGCCCACCTGGAGGTGGTCTCAACCTCACGTCCCTTTACCGATCTGGTGGTACACCAGGTGCTGGTCAAGGAGGGGAGCATCAATCTGGGGGATGCAATCAATCTGACCGTTGCAGTTGACGAGCGCAAGGCCACGGCCCGCAACCATACCGCTACCCACCTGCTGCAGGCGGCCCTGCGCACGGTGCTGGGCGACCATATCAAGCAGGCCGGTTCACTGGTTGAGCCGGATCGTCTGCGCTTTGACTTCACCCACTTTACCGGTGTGACGCCTGAAGAACTGCAGCAGGTAGAAGATCTGGTCAACGGCTGGATTATGGATAATGCCGAGCTGTCCATCCGTGAGATGGGGATGCAGGAGGCGGTGGAGAGCGGGGCAACCGC
>DIUB01000077.1:0-3969 GCA_002422265.1 Geobacter sp. UBA6169 | reverse complement strand
TGGATCGAGTTGAAAAACTGGTGGATCGCCAACGAGAGCTGCAGCGAGAGGTGGAGGCACTGCAGGGCAAGCTGCATGCGGCCCAGTCCGGTGATCTGCTCTCCCAGGTGCAGCAGGTAAGCGGCGTCAAGCTGCTGGCGGTGCAGGTCCAGGTGGCTGATGTCAAGGCCTTGCGTGATCTGGCTGACCAGCTGCGCGATAAGCTGGAGTCGGGCGTGCTGGTACTGGGGGCCGAGCTGGACGGCAAGGCCAACCTGCTGGTGGCAGTGACCAGGGACCTGACCGATCGCTTCAAGGCTGGTGAACTGGTGGGTAAGCTGGCGCCGATCGTTGGCGGTCGCGGCGGCGGCAAGCCGGAGCTGGCTCAGGCCGGGGGCAGCCAGCCCGAAAAGCTGGCCGAGGCGCTGATCGCTGCAGCAGGACTGCTGGGGTAGGGGGGTGCTGTGCAACATCTGATAGAAAAAGCCAATACCCTGATGGAGGCGCTTCCCTATATCAGGCGTTTTGCAGGGCGTACCTTTGTGATCAAGTACGGCGGACATGCCATGTCTGATGAGCGTCTGAAGGAATCATTTGCCCTGGATGTGATCATGCTCAAGTCGCTGGGGATCAACACGGTGATCGTGCATGGCGGCGGTCCCCAGATCAATGAGACCCTCAAACGCTACGGGATTGTCTCTGAGTTCGTGCGGGGCATGCGGGTGACTGACAGCGAGACCATGGGNNATGGTGCTGGTGGGCCAGGTCAACAAAGAGGTGGTCGGTTACCTGAACCAGCATGGCGGTAAGGCGGTTGGCCTGTGCGGCAAGGATGGCAGTCTGCTGCTCTCGAAGAAGCTGCTGCAAGAGGTGCCGGGTGAGGATGGCACGGTCGAGCAGGTGGATATCGGTTATGTCGGTGATGTGGTCAAGGTGAATACCGATCTGATCAAGACCCTGGAACAGGGTGGCTATCTGCCGGTGATCGCGCCGGTGGGCGTTGGACCGGAAGGCGAAAGCTACAACATCAATGCTGATGTGGTGGCAGGCCGGGTTGCTGCAGCGCTGAATGCTGAAAAACTGATCCTTTTAACCGATACACCCGGAGTGTTGGATAAAGACAAAAAACTGATTCAGAAGATCAGTGTGGCCCAGATGCACGGCTTGATAACCGATGAATCAATCACCGGCGGTATGATACCCAAAGTGGTCTGTTGCGCCGAGGCGCTGAATGACGGTGTTAAAAAGGCCCATATCATTGACGGCAGGATGGAGCATTCCATTCTGTTGGAGATATTTACCGATGTCGGCATAGGTACGGAGATAACAAAGTGAGCAACCAGCAATGGGTTGAAAAATCAGATAAATATATCATGAAAACCTACGGTCGCTACCCGATTGCGCCGGTACGGGGTGAAGGCTGTCGGCTGTGGGATGCGGACGGTAAAGAGTACCTTGATTTTCTGGCTGGTGTGGCGGTCAACAATCTGGGACACTGCCATCCCCGGGTGGTCAAGGCGCTGCAGGAGCAGGCTGCAACCCTGATTCACTGCTCCAATTACTATCAGATTCCGCAGCAGATCGAGTTGGCCGAGCTTTTGTGCAGTCACTCCTTTGCGGACAAGGCCTTTTTCTGCAACTCAGGCGCCGAGGCCAACGAAGCAGCCATCAAGCTGGCCCGCAAGTACAGCCGCGAGACCTTTGACAACCCGGAACGGTACGGGATTATCACTGCTGCCGAATCATTCCACGGTCGCACCATGGCCACCGTCTCGGCCACTGGTCAGGAAAAGGTACAGCGTTTCTTTGACCCGCTGCTGCATGGCTTCTGCCATGTGCCGTTCAACGATCTGACCGCACTGGAGGCAGCTGTTACTCCCCAGACCTGTGCCGTTATGCTGGAGCCGATTCAAGGGGAGGGCGGTATTAACATCCCGTCAGTGGAATATATGCAAGGGGTGCGGGAACTGTGCGACCGTCACCAGTTGCTGCTGATCCTGGATGAGGTGCAGGTGGGAATGGGACGTACCGGCAAGCTGTTTGCCTACGAGCATTTCGGCATTACGCCGGATATCATGACCCTGGCCAAGGCCCTGGCCGGTGGGGCGCCGATCGGCACCATGCTGGCCAAAGACGGGGTGGCTGCCTCCTTTGTACCCGGCACCCACGGCTCAACTTTTGGGGGGAATCCGCTGGTGACTGCCGCTGGTGTTGCCACGGTTCGAGCCATTCTGGAAGAAGGTCTGCTGAATCGGGCTGAAGAAATGGGGGAATACCTGCATGGCGAACTGGAGGCGCTGGGCAAGCGTTATCCTTTTGTCAAAGAGGTGCGCGGCATTGGCCTGATGATCGGCATGTCGCTGGCTATTCCCGGTGGCGATATTGTCAAAAAGGGCCATGAGCGAGGTCTGTTGCTGAATGTCACCCATGATACCGTGCTGCGTTTTGTGCCGCCGCTGACAGTCAGCAAACAGGAAGTCAATCAGATGGTTCAGGTCCTGGAGGGGATCTTCAAGGAGATTGTGGCATGACGAGACACTTTCTGGCGCTGCATGACTATTCCAGGCAGGAACTGGACGCCATGCTGGCTCTGGCTGCAGAGCTGAAGCAGAAGCAGAAGAGCGGTGTTGCGCATCACCTGCTTCAAGGCAAGACCCTGGCCATGATCTTTGAAAAGGCCTCCACCCGCACCCGGATCTCTTTTGAAGTTGGTATGTACCAGCTGGGCGGCCACGGTCTGTTCATCTCCTCGGCCAATTCCCAGATGGGACGCGGAGAGCCGATCAAGGACAGTGCCCGGGTGATGTCCCGCTACTGTGATGGCGTGATGATCCGCACCTTTGGCCAGGAGATCGTGGATGAGTTTGCCCGCTACTCCCGTGTGCCGGTCATCAACGGCCTGACCGACCTGTTTCATCCCTGCCAGATCATGGCAGATCTGCAGACCGTGATCGAGCAGAAGGGTGGCTACCAAGGGCTGAAGTTTGCCTGGGTGGGGGATGGTAACAATATGGCCAATACCTGGATTGAGGCCGCTGCCATCTTCGGTTTTGACCTGGCCCTGGCCTGCCCCAACGGCTACGAGCCGGATCGTCAGGTCTGGGACTGGGCTCAAAAGCAGGGTACGGCCACCATCACCATTACCGAAGATCCGGAAGAGGCGGCACGGGATGCCGATGTGATCAATACCGATGTCTGGGCCAGCATGGGGCAGGAGTCTGAGCAGAAACAGCGGGAATTCGCGTTTCAGGGCTACTGCGTTGATGATGACCTGATGGCCGTTGCCAAGCCTGACAGCATCGTACTGCACTGCCTGCCTGCCCATCGCGGTGAAGAGATCAGCGACAGCGTGATTGAGGGCAGGCATTCCGTGGTCTGGGATGAGGCGGAGAACAGATTGCATATCCAAAAGGCCATCATGGCCACTCTGATGTAGAAAGAGAATTTCAAGGAGACACACCATGGCTAAGAAGCAGGAAGTGAACAAGATTGTCCTGGCCTATTCCGGCGGGCTGGATACCTCTATCATCCTCAAGTGGTTGAAAAACGAGTATGGCGCCGAAATTGTCGCCTTCTCTGCCGACCTGGGACAGGGGGACGAGCTGGATCCGGTGCGTGAAAAGGCCCTCAAGACCGGCGCCAGCACCGTTTATATTGATGATCTGAAGGAAGAATTTGTCCGCGACTTCGTCTATCCGATGTTCCGGGCCAATGCGGTCTATGAGGGGCACTATCTACTGGGTACTTCCATTGCCCGTCCGCTGATCGCCAAGCGTCAGATGGAGATTGCCAGGCTTGAAGGATGTGATGCGGTCTCCCACGGCGCCACCGGCAAGGGGAACGATCAGGTTCGTTTTGAGCTGGCTTACTACCACTTTGATCCTTCGATCACCGTAATCGCCCCCTGGCGTGAGTGGAAGTTGAACAGTCGCAAGGCGCTGATCTCCTATGCCAAGAAGAACGACATCCCGATTCCGATCACCAAGAAGC
>DIUB01000017.1 GCA_002422265.1 Geobacter sp. UBA6169 | reverse complement strand
GCCCAGGACCACGGTCTGGACAAGTCACTGGATATAACCAGACTGCTTGCGATCTGCCAGCCGGCCATTGAACGGGGCGAACCGGTGACCGCTGAATTACCGATCACCAACATCGATCGGGTGGTGGGTACCATTGTCGGTAATGAAATCACCCGGGCCCATGGCGCTGAAGGACTGCCGGAGGGAACGGTCAGACTAAAATTCAATGGTTCTGCAGGCCAGAGCTTTGGTGCCTTCATTCCCCGGGGCATGACCCTTGAGCTGTGCGGTGATGCCAATGACTACTTTGGCAAAGGACTGAGCGGCGGAACGGTTGCGGTCTATCCGCCGGCCGGTTCTCCTTTCAGGGCAGAAGAAAACATCATTGCCGGCAACGTGGCCCTGTACGGTGCAACCAGCGGCAATGCCTATATCTGCGGCATCGCCGGTGAACGATTCTGCGTGCGCAACTCCGGTGCCAATGCTGTGGTGGAGGGGGTGGGTGACCACGGCTGCGAATATATGACCGGTGGCACCGTGGTGGTGCTTGGCGCTACCGGCCGCAATTTTGCTGCAGGTATGAGCGGCGGCATTGCCTATGTGTTTGATGAAAACAGTGACTTTGCCAGCCACTGCAACACCCAGACCGTGGCTCTGGAGCACCTTGACGAGCAGGACAAGGCGACCCTCAAGGCGCTGATCGAGCAGCATGCGGCTTACACCAACAGCGCCAGGGCAGCTATTGTCCTGATCAACTGGAAGGTCTATGCCGACCGGTTCATCAAGGTTATGCCGATGGATTACAAGCGGGTGTTGCAGGCCCTGGCCCGCGCCGAGGCAGCAGGTTTAAGCGGTGATGAGGCCCTGGCAGCGGCATTTGAAGAAAATGCCAATGAATCTGACCATTGATAGTGAAACAGCAGCATACCTATTACTTACGACGCAGGCACTAGGAAGCGACCATGGGAAAACCAACCGGATTTATGGAGTACAAGCGCGAGATTCCGACTGATCGTGAACCAAACGAACGGATCAGGGACTGGAACGAGTTTCATCTGCAGATGTCTGAAGAGGCGCTGCGCACCCAGGGCGCCCGCTGCATGGACTGCGGTATCCCGTTCTGCCACACCGGTCTGCTGGTCAGCGGCATGGCCAGCGGCTGCCCGATCAATAACCTGATACCGGAGTGGAACGATCTGGTCTACCGCGGACACTGGCACCAGGCCCTGGATCGCCTGCACCGGACCAATAATTTTCCGGAGTTTACCGGGCGGGTCTGTCCGGCCCCCTGCGAAGGCTCCTGTACCCTGGGAATCAGCGACCCGCCGGTTACTATCAAAAACATCGAAGCCAGCATTGTTGAACGGGGTTGGCAAGAGGGCTGGATCGTGCCTGATCCACCCAAAACCCGTACCGGCAAAAAGGTGGCGGTGGTCGGTTCCGGTCCGGCCGGACTGGCTGCGGCAGCCCAGCTGAACAAGGCCGGACATGCGGTGACGGTCTTTGAGCGTGCTGATCTGCCTGGTGGTCTGCTGATGTACGGCATCCCCAATATGAAGTTGGACAAGCGCGAGGTGGTGCTGCGCCGGATCAGGCTGATGGAGCAGGAAGGGATCAGCTTTGTCTGCAATACCGAGATCGGCAGCGCCGACTATCCGGCTGACAAGCTGCGCAGTGACTACCATGCCGTTGTGCTGGCCACCGGTGCAACCCTGCCCCGGGACCTGCCGATTGAGGGGCGTCAGTTGAACGGCATCCACTTTGCCATGGATTTTCTGACGGCCAACACCAGGGCACTGCTGCAGCAGGGCACTGATTTTATCTCTGCCAGGGACAAGGATGTGATCATCATTGGTGGTGGTGATACCGGCACTGACTGCGTGGCCACCTCACTGCGTCATGGTTGCAGATCAGTTACCCAGCTTGAAATCATGCCGCAGCTGCCGGATGAACGGGCAGACGATAACCCCTGGCCGGAGTGGCCCAAGGTGCATAAGGTTGATTATGGTCAGGAAGAAGCAGCAGCGGTCTATGGTGCTGATCCCCGCACCTATCTGACCACCGCAACCAGGTTTGAAGGAGATGCCAATGGCACTGTCACTGCCGTGCATACCGTGGAGGTGCGCTGGGAGAAAAATGACAAAGGACAGTTGGTACCTGTCCCGGTACCGGGCACCGAGCAGATCCGGCCAGCCGGTCTGGTGCTGCTGGCCATGGGTTTCCTGGGGCCGGAACAGCCGCTACTGGATGCCCTGGGGGTGGAACGTGATCCACGCAGCACCATCAAGGCCGAGTACGGACGCTACACAACCAGCCTGCCTGGTGTCTTTGCCGCCGGCGACTGCCGCCGCGGTCAGAGCCTGGTGGTCTGGGCTATCAATGAAGGCCGGGCCGCTGCCCGTGAGTGTGATCGCTTCCTGATGGATTACACCGAACTCCCCTGATTGCTACTCTTCTGCTCATCTTCAGACAAGGGACGGGAAACCGTCCCTTTTAACCCAGATTTTCCATTGGGGCACGAGATGCTGCCGAGATGGTTTGCGAGCAGATTTTCGTCCGTTTGACGAGGCAATAGCCGTAGCTATTGGTGAG
>DIUB01000106.1:34856-44472 GCA_002422265.1 Geobacter sp. UBA6169 | reverse complement strand
TTATTTTTATGGGGGGTGCGATTGCACTCCCCATTTTTGTTGATATACTGCAGACAGGTTTGCATTTTTCAGATCAGGAGGCCGCTATGAAACGCCTGTTAGCAAGCGTAACACTTATGCTGTTAACCTGTTTGGCTCTCTGCTTGCCTGCGCAGGCAGAACAATGGAAGATCAACTTCAACAGTCATCAGGGCTCCATGGAGTTGAACCGCTCCGGCGACAGCTACACCGGTCGCTTTAACCTGCATGGCAGCTGGGAGCAGATGCTTGACCTGCAGGTCTATCGCAGCGCCATCTTCTTTCGCAGGGCTGCGGCAGATCAGAAGTATATCGGGGTACTGGAAGGTGATCGGATGCAGGGGGTTTTTACCCAGCACGGATCAGGCAGATATCCCTGGACTGCTGAAAAGACGGCAGCAGTGCCGCCGGTGGTGATCGTGCCTCAGGATCCCGGCAGCCAGGCTCCGGGCAGTAATCTGGCACTCAGGAAGCAGGTCCGGCAGTCAAGNNTGGTGGGAAGTTGATCTGGGAAGCCGGCAACAGATCAGCAGTATCAAGATCTGGAACCGTACCGACTGCTGTGGCGAACGGCTTTCAAACTTTTATCTGATGGTATCGCCTGTCCCTTTTAGCAGTAACAACCTGCAGGCAGCACTGGCTGATCAGAACATCTGGAGTCATCATGTGGCCGGTGTTGCCGGGCGAGAGACAACAGTTCCTGTAGACGCTGAGGGGCGCTATGTGCGGATTCAGCTGGCAGGCCAGAACTGGCTGTCACTGGCTGAAGTGGAGGTGTTTGGTTCCGACAGCAGCACACCGCCGGTGATCACTGGTATGGGTAGCGGCATACCGGTCACTGTTTTCTGGCACATGGCTGATAATGCCGATGTCTATCTGAACGGCAGACCGCTGCGCGACTACAGGCCGTCATTCAAGACCAGGCCCGATGAAGCGCCACGTCCTGCCTTCTCTGCACGGGCCACACTCCGTAATGGCGACATCTTCACGGTTGGCGGTCGCAGGGGAGGCAGCTATGGCCTGATGCTGATTGCGGTAGATGACCAGAACAGGATTGTCTTCAAAACCGATCGAAGCTCCTGGGCCGTGTATGAACCGGGTGAACGCCCGGACTGGTTCGATCCTTCAGTGGCAAACGCCTCTGCCAAAAGGCTGGTAACCGTGCAACCTGACCCCTGGTATCCCCAGAAGGAGCTGAATGGAAAATATCATAACAGCGCCCTGTCAATCTGGAGCGAACCGGACAAGCGCTTTGCCTATCTGTTCGGCATGGTAAAACTGGCCGGCAGCAGTTCCGGTGCCCTTGACCCGATCGGTGTCTGGCGGCACAGCCCCGGCGCAAACTGGGTGATCACCCAGAACCCTGACGGCAGCTATTATGCGCAGGAACACGGCCTGGGCAATGCAAGCGGCCCTGCCTACTTTACCCAGCAGGGCAATTTCAGAATTGACTATGTTACCCGGGATGGATCAATACGCGGCTTCTATGAAGTAACCTTTGCGCCGGACGGTTACAGCGCTGTCGGCCGGGTGCAGGAGCTGAACGGCCCCCGCAGAAGCGGCACCACCAGCTGGCAACGCGAACGATAACCAAAAACCGGCTAACAGCAGCAACAACGGTTCCTGACAACGGGCGGGAGGTGAAATCACCTCCCGCCCGTCGCATTTCTGCAACATCGCGACATCAACAACACCCTCTCGCAAAATCGCAAATATCATCAAAGAACGTATTTCACAATTTATTATAACAATATCGTTAAGTTATGACTTTGTCAGCCATATCCGCAGGCAGTGGCGCACATGCGGACAGCAGATTCAACTTATTGTTATTAATGCATATTTTAATTATGGCACGCTGTTTGCTAAAAACTTCACAACAGAAGTCAACCAGCACAGGGAATCCGTATGACAAACAAGCCGATCTGCCCATTCTATGGAAAAAACGATGATCTCTGCGACGTGGGTTGCGGCTATATCTCACCGCACGATGTCAACATGATTATCCGTTACTGCAGCAAACGCTACTGTGACTGTGCAAAATATCTGGAACTTTGTGATCGATACCCAAATCAACACACTCTGTTTTCCGCTGCCTGCTGCGCCTGAGCGGAACGAAAGGATACTGACATGCTCTACCTGCTGACCAGTTCTGTTGAACCGGTAACCATGCTTTCAACCATTCTGGCAAGTATAGTAATTAC
Source organism: Geobacter sp. UBA6169 (assembly GCA_002422265.1). Lineage (GTDB taxonomy): Bacteria > Desulfobacterota > Desulfuromonadia > Geobacterales > Pseudopelobacteraceae > Trichlorobacter. The sequence continues at coordinate 42,253 of DIUB01000106.1, read as the reverse complement.
TGCTATTATTTGTACAAAGGAGAAGAGAAATGACCCAGAGAGAGCTTGAGTTGATGCAGCGGATTGAAGAGCTGGAGCGTCATACCTGGCGTAACAGTTCGATCCTGCGGGCAGTTGCCATGGTTTCCTTTACTGCCATGGTGGGTATTGTGGTTGCTGCCGGTGTTATCGGTGGCGGTCACGGCAGTCACTGGTCAGGTCCGGCCTGGAACACCATGTGGCTGTACGGGCTTTTTGCCGCCAATGCCGTGTCCATGTTCTGGACAACCCACAAGGAATAGGAGAGGAGATCCGTCATGCCGATGAAACTATCACACGCCGCACTTTTGCTGGTGGTCTGCGTTATCTGCGCCGCCTTTAATATGAGAATCTTCCAGGGTCTGGACGATATGATGGGTGCTGACAACTACTGGGTTGTGGACACCACCCAGGGGGCACACGGCTGGTATGCCATGGGATTGCTGCCGCACTTGAAAACATTACCCAAAGATGTGGTTCGCGCCACCAACACCGACCCCACCATCAAGGAAAAATTCCTGATCTACGCACAAAACGGTGACTTTGCCGGTAACTCCGTCTATGGCATCTGCTTCGGTATCCCCCTGATCATGTACCTGATCTGGTTTGCCTTTATCATCGGCTTCCCTGACCGTGTCGATCCCTATCTGCTGCCACGCAGAATATTCACCCTGGCCGTAATTGTTGCCTGTTCCGTGGTCGTCAACCTCTTCCTGATGCGGATAGCCGCCGACTTCATGCGTGATCCGATGGCCCGTATTGCCAACATTGCCGGAAACCATGCCTCACTGCTCTTCCACAACGCCGGTATCTGGTTTGCCATCCTGTTCTCGGCACTGGGCACCCACAACCACTCCTACAACGAGGCCCCTGCTCCGGACAGCCGCAACTGGCAGACCCAGGCATCTGAAAAATTCAATTGGCTGTTCACCCTGCTGGCCTTCGTGACCATCCTGGAAGTGGCGCTGGTCAAGAACAAGCTGGCCCTGCCTGACGCAGCAGTTGACTACTCGGTCTGGATTATCTGGGTCGTGATCTTTATGCGGATGTACGGTTTTTCCCCAAAATACTGGGCCAAGCGAATCCCCGGCATTGCCATCATGGTTGTCGGCACCCTCCTGACCCTGCCTGCCTTCTACCTGCTTGAGCGGGTAACCGGTACCCTTGGCGCCGGATTTGCTTCACCAATACTTGCCAAGGCGCTGGGCGCCGAGAACCAGAACATCGGTCTCTCACTGATGATTTCGATCTATCTCGTCTTCTGGATGGAGTTTGCCGCTGCCATCAGAATGAACGGCCCATTGAAAAAAGCGGTACCTGTAAAGGCCTAAAGGCACGTTTTCCGCCATGAAAACGGGAAGGCCCCGGCGTGGGAACCGGGGCCTTCCGTATATCAACAAGTTACGTCACATCACCTAACCCGTAGCAACCCCAATCACCCTCTCCTCCCCAGATTCCCCAAAGCTTTCTTTGTTTTATGCGTAGCCACAGCATTCCAGGGATCATCAGGCCAGGGATGCTTGGGATACCTGCCCCGCAGCTCTTTGCGCACCTCTTGGTAGCCCCGTTCCCAAAAACCTTGCAGATCACGGGTAACCGCAACCGGACGGCCTGCCGGTGACAACAGATGCACCAGCACTGCCCTTCTGCCCCGGCAGACCGTGGGGGATTCAGACAGACCAAACAGCTCTTGCAGCTTGGCTGATAATACCGGCCCGTCCTGATCAGTATAATCAAGGGCCACCTTTCTGCCGCTGGGAATGGTCAGGGAGGCAGGCGCTATACTATCAAGTGATTGCAGTAGCTTCCATCCGATTATTTCTTGCAGCAATTGAACCAACACAATCTGTTGCAGCCCCTGCAGTGAACGGATGCCGGACAGGTGCGGCCCCAGCCAGTCTTCAAGCGAGTCCAGCAGTGCTGTGTCAGAAAGATCCGGCCAGCCTTCTTCAGGCAGCAAAGCTGCTGTCAGCCTTGCCCTGGCCTGCAGTTGTCGGGCTGGTGCATTCCAGTCCAGCAGCCCCAGACCCTGCCGTCTGATCTGCTCCAGTACAAACGGCACTGCCTCAGCATCGCTGGCAGCTACCTGGCGCGAAGAAAGCTGCACCGCACCAATCCGCTCCTGTTCTGCTGCCGTTATCCGAACCGAGCCAACATCCCACTGCACGGCTCGATGGCGCGAGATCAGATGCCCGGCGCAGGCCCGCAGCTGCTCAGCTGACAGCCCCACTGCCTGGTGAATCACGCCGTCAGCTCCCTGACCGCCATCCACCTGCAGCGCCACCAGAAACGGGTGATTGCCGCAGCCGGCCCTGGACGACAGCACCGCCCCCCGGCCTGAAGCCAGCAGGTAGCGGTCCTCACCATCGGATCGTTGTTGAGCGATCCGGTCCGGCCAGGCTGCCACAGCCAATGAGGGCGCTGCCTGCAGCAGACTGCTTCCGTCGTCGCTGCTTCGTTCCGTTGCAGCACCCATCAGGCGCAGCAGCTGCTGCGCGGTCTGTGCTATGGCCTTGCTGGCGCTGGAACGATTGGCAAGCCGGGCAGCCAGGGCACAGGCAGGGGCAGTTTGGCCGATATTCTGAGCAGCCAGCAGCAACCGGGACAGGCGTGGATGCAGCGGAAGCGTGACCATGCTCCGCCCGAGCAGAGTGATTGTGCCCGTGGCATCAAGGGCACCCAGCTGTTGCAACAGCTCCCGGGCCGTTGCCAGATGGGCCGGTGGCGGCTGATCAAGCCAGGCAAGTGAGGCAGGATCACGTACCCCCCAGGCTGCCAGCTCCAGCAGCAGCGGCGTCAGATCAGCGGTCATGATCTCCGGTGGGCTGAAGGGGGTCATGGCAGCCCAGGTCTGTTGCGCATAGAGCCGATAACAGATCCCGGGCCCCAGTCGTCCGGCCCGGCCGGCCCGCTGGTCTGCCGATGCCTGGGAGGCCCGCACCGTGACCAGCCGCTCCAGTCCGGTGGCCGGATCAAGCTGCAGCCGCCTGGTCAGGCCGGCATCCACCACCATCCGTACCCCTTCTATGGTCAAACTGGTCTCAGCAATGGTGGTGGCCAACACTACCCGGCGCTGTGGTCCGGGCTGCAGGGCCTGTTGCTGCTGTTCAAACGGCAGATCGCCGTACAGCGGACAGACCAGAACGCCGGACACCTCTTCCAGTTCACGGGCAACCGCCCTGATCTCACCACTGCCGGGCAAAAACACCAACAGATCACCTTGTTCTTCAGCCAAGGCTTTTTTGACAGCCCCTGCCACCTGTTGTGCCAGAGGTTGTCGCACGGTTTTGTTCTGATAGCGCAGCTCAACCGGATACGGGCGACCGGCTGACATAATGATCGGCGCATCACCCAACAGCTGCGCAATCGGCGTGCAGTCAAGGGTGGCGGACATGATCAGCAGTTTCAGGTCAGGCCGCAGACTCTGCTGGGCCTCATAACAGAGGGCCAAACCCAGGTCGGCATGGAGGGAGCGTTCGTGAAATTCATCAAAGATAATGCAGCAGATCCCCTGCAGTTCAGGGTCGTTCTGGATCCGGCGGGTCAGTACCCCTTCGGTTACCACCTCTATCCGGGTGCTGCGTGAGATCTTTGATTCAAAACGGATGGTGTAGCCCACGGTCTGGCCCACCTGCTCTCCCAGCAACTGCGCCATGTAACGGGCTGCTGCTGCCGCAGCAATCCGGCGCGGTTCAAGCAGGATGATCCGCCCCTGNNGCTGACAACACAACTGATGAATGAGTGCTAACGGTCTGCAGCAGGTCGGGCAGGATGGTGGTGATTGGCAGATCGGACATGAGTTACAGCCTGATCAGGTCTTCATGTTCCTCATCGCGGGGGTTGATATGGATCATCACATCCCCTACATTGTGGAACTGTTCAAAGATCAGCTGCTTGACTGTGGTGGCCACGTCATGGGATGCCTTGACCGTCATCAGGGGATCCATCTCCAGTTTGAGATCAATGATGATGTACTGGCCGGAACGCCGCGCCCTGATCTCATGCACCTGCTCCACCTGGGGCACTGTTGCGGCCAGGGCAGTCACCTCGGCAATGAAATCGCCATGCACTGATCCGTCCATCAGGTCGTGGGCTGCTTCCTGAAAGGTGGTCCAGCCGATACGCAGGATCACCAGCGAAGTAAGAGCGGCTGCCAGCGGATCCAGGATTCCCCAGCCCAACGCAGCCCCTGAAACCCCTGCCAGGGTGGCGATGGATGTCAAGGCATCTTTACGATGGTCCCTGGCCAGGGCCAGCAAAGAAGGGCTTTGCAGGCGATTGCCCACTGCAGCGGAAAAACGGTAGAGCCACTCTTTAACCACAATGGTGATTGCCGCAGCAGCCACCGCAATCCAGCCAGGCCTGACCGGCTCCTGCTGCAGGATGGTACGGATCGCATCAGCCAGAATCCAGATACCGGTTGCAGCGATTACCAGGGCAACCAGCAGGGCAGCCAGGGATTCTGCCCTGCCGTGACCGTAGGGATGCTGCTCATCGTACGGCTGCCGCCCCAACCTGAGGGCCAGCATAGTGGCGCTGATGGCGATAAAGTCGCAGGCTGATTCGATGCCATCGGCAAAAACCGCATCAGACCGGCCCCAATACCCGGCTGACAGTTTCATCACCATCAACACGGCATTGATCCAGAAACCGATCCGGATCACCCGGTCAGCATGGTCAAAACGCTCAGTCCGCTGCACTGGTCACCGCCTCAGCCGGACGCACCGCCTTCAGGCGCAGCTGCAGCCGTTCCTCACCACCCCAGCTGTTCAGTTCAGGCACACAGGCCAGATCAACCAGTTCCGGCAGATCAGCCTGATCAGCCATGCGCCAGCCTATCACCTGAAAGTCCATCTTTCCCAACCGAACCATGAATTTGAGGTGCTTGTCGCCAAAAGAACGGATTGCAGAGACCTGGCACTGCCGCAGCAGCAACACCGGTTCCGGATTGGCCATGCCGAACGGGGCCAGCTGCTGCAGCTCATGCACCAACTCCGGTTGCAGATCAGCCGGACTCAGCTCTGCATCCAGCAACAGTTCCGGCACCAGCTGCTCCGGTGTCAGTGCTGCATCTGCTGCCTGTTCAAAATCATCTTTAAATTGTTCAAGACTGGCCTGTTTGATCGTTACCCCGGCAGCGACCCGATGCCCGCCATAGCGAAGCAGATGCCCGGCACAGCTGTGCAGGGCGTTTAAGAGGTGGAACCCGGTAATACTGCGTCCCGAACCTTTAGCCGTGCCGTCTTCAAGCGCTGCCAGCAGGATGGTGGGACGGTAGTACCGCTCCACCAGCCGGGACGCAACAATCCCCACCACCCCCTGATGCCAGTCTGGTGACCAGAGTACAATACTGCGCCGGTCTGGTGTCCAGCCTTGCGCTGCCAACATGCGGTCTGCCTGCTCAAAGATCTGCAGCTCCACCTGACGCCGTTCAGTATTGGCAGCATCAAGCTCTGCAGCCAGTGTGGCAGCCTGGGCAGGATCATCCGTCAGCAGCAGTTCAACACCAGGCACCGCGCTTTCCAGACGTCCGGCCGCATTCAACCTCGGCGCCAGCTGAAAGGAAACCTGACCGCTGCTGACCGTTCCCTTGACCCCTGCCACCTGCTTCAGCGCAGCCAGACCGATCCGGCAACTCTCATGCATCCGCTGCAGTCCGGCAGCAACCAGCAGACGGTTCTGCCCGGTCAGCGGCACCAGATCAGCAATGGTGCCCAAGGCCACCAGATCCAGCCACTGCCGCAGGTCCGGCCCGTTATTGCCAAGGGTTCCACCCTCCCGCAGACGGCTGCGCAAGGCCACCAGCAGTTGAAAGGCCACCCCTGCCCCGGCCAGCCCTTTGAATGGATAGCTGCAATCAGGGCGATGGGGGTTAATGATTGCCACAGCATCAGGCAGTTCAGGCAACGGCTGGTGGTGGTCGGTAATGATCAGGTCAAGGTCGATCTCGCGGCAGAAGCGGGCCTCATCCACTGCGGTAACCCCGCAATCAACACTCACCACCAGACCGTAGCCCTGCTGCCTGATCAGGGCCAGGGCATCGCGATTCAGGCCGTACCCATCCTCCATCCGGTTGGGAATGTGGTAGCCGGTTTGCAGCCCCAGAGCGGTGAAACCGGAAACCAGAAGCGCGGTAGCACTGATACCGTCAACATCATAATCACCATAGATGCAGACCGGCTCTTCCGCTTCTCGGGCAGCAACCAGCCGTGCCGTTGCCGCCTCCATACCGGCCAGCAGAAACGGGTCCAGCATATCGGCAAGGCGCGGGGCAAGGAAGGCAGCCGCCTGATCCGGCTCAGTCAACCCGCGTCCGGCCAGAATGCGGGCCGCAACCGGTGAAAGGCCGGTGACAGCTGACAGCTGTTCCACCACAGCAGGCGCGGGTTGTTGCAGTATCCAGCGTTTGGTCATCGTACAAACAGAAATCCCCCGGCAAGCGGGGGATTTCTGAACCTTTCTGATTATTTACCGGCTGAGAGTTGCTGGATCATCTCCCGGGCCTGTCGGGCCAGGTCACTGGTCTGATCCTTTTGCAGGAGTGATTCAAAGACCTGCTTCGCCTTGGCCGGCTGTTTCAAGTCAGCCGCATAAATGATGCCGAGGTTGTAGAGGCTCTGCAGGTGTTTGGGATCCAGCTGATGGGCCTTTTCAAAGTTGCCCATAGCCCGGTCGTAGAAGCCCAGCGCCCGGAACATGACCCCCTGATCGGTCAATACGTTGGGGTTGTTGGGATCAAGCTCAAGGGCCTTGGCGTATGCCTGGACCGACTTCTGATACTGGTTGGCATCAAAGTAATCATTGCCCAGGGCAATCCAGGCTTGCAGGTTTTTAGGGTCTTTGGCAGTCAGCTGCTCAAGTTCGGCTATTCGGGCGGCCATCTGACCGGGATTGGGCAGCATTGCGCCCCCCTGCTGGGCTGCCTGCTGCGGGACTGTCCCGCCGGTACCGGCCATGAACTTGCCTCCTACCAGAACACCCAGCAAAAAACCGATGATCAGACCGGCAATGCCGACAATAGTTGTTTCCTTGCTCATCGCTCTGTTCTCCTATGCCTTGGCAGTTTGGACCGGTTCTGCGCTCATTTTTTTCAGTGCCCGTTCTTCAAGGGTGATCACCACCGGGCTGGCTACAAAGACCGATGAATAGGTGGCCACGCCAACGCCCACCAGTAATGCCAGTGCAAAATCGTTAATCACCTCGCCGCCAAAGAAGTAGAGGGCAGCAGCGGCAAAGAAGGTGGTCAGCGAGGTTACAATAGTCCGACTCAGGGTCTCGTTGATGCTGGTGTTGAAGATTTTGTGCAACGATCCCTTCAGATCCTTGTGCAGGTTTTCCCTGATCCGGTCAAAGATAACCACGGTATCGGTCAAGGAATA
>DIUB01000106.1:25567-34798 GCA_002422265.1 Geobacter sp. UBA6169 | reverse complement strand
GCAACGCCGGGCAACGCTTTGGTGATAGCCTCCGGTACTGCCTGGGACGCCTTGCCGATAGATATCTGTGCCTTGAGGGGCATCTTGACCAGCAGCTTGTTGCCGTCCTTGATTTCCTGCAGCTCTGCCTCAATACCGGCAGCATGCAGGGCCTTACGCGCATCGGCCAGGGCCACTGGCTTGTCAAACTGCAGCTGCAGGGCAGTGCCGCCGGTGAAGTCGATTCCCATGTTGGCTGTGCCGCGGGCAATGGAAATAACCCCGATGATGCCGATCAGCGCAACAATGGCGGAAATGACAAAAGAAATTTTCCGTTTGCCGATAAAATCTATGTTGGTCTTTCCCAGAAACTGTATCATGGAATCTCCCCTCTCCTAAATGCTCAGCTTCTTGACCGTGCCCTTGTGCAGGAACAGGTCAAAGATCACCCTGGTACCCATCAGCGCCGTAAACAGGTTGATGATGATACCCAGGCTCAAGGAAACCGCAAACCCCTTGACCGGGCCGGTGCCGAACTGAAACAGTACTGCCGCAGTAATCAGGGCCGTGACGTGGGAGTCCATGATGGTCAGAAACGCCTTGTCGTATCCGGCATCCAGGGCTGATTTGGGCGATTTGCCCAACTTGAGCTCCTCACGGATCCGCTCAAAGATGATGACGTTGGAGTCCACCGACATACCCACCAGCAACACAATGGCGGCAATGCCGGGCAGGGTCAGGGTAGCGCCCAGGGCAGCCATGGCCCCCATCAGGTAGAGGATATTCAGTACCATGCCGAAGTTGGCCACAATGCCGGACAACTTGTAGTAGATGGCCATAAAAATAACTACCAACAAAACCCCGATGGCACCGGCCATCAGGCCTTTGTCAACAGAATCCTTACCCAGTGACGCGCCCACGGTCACGTTCTGGATGATCTTGACCGGGGCAGGCAGGGCACCGGCCCGCAGCACAATGGCCAGGTCTGAGGCGGTCTTTTCAGTAAAGTTGCCGGAGATCTGGGCTGAGCCGCCGGAGATCCGTTCTCTGATCACCGGGGCGGAGTAGACGTTGTTGTCCAGTACAATGGCAAACCGCTTGCCCACATTGGCAGCGGTCACCTGATCAAACAGCCGGGCACCAAGGGAGTTGAAATCTATTGCTACGTAGGGCTGATTAAACTGAGAATCGATCCGCACCTGGGCATCGGTCAGCAGATCGCCGGTGATGAGCGCCTTTTTCTGCACCACTATCGGATTCTGCACTGTGGCGCCGGTGACCGGATCGGTATCCTTCTCCATCAGCACTTCAGCGTCATCAGGCACTGCGCCGCCGGTGGGGGAAACCCCTTCCTTGACCATCTTGAACTCAAGCCGGGCAGTACGGCCAATCAGATCAATGGCCCGCTGGGGATCCTTGATGCCGGGCATCTGCACCACGATCTGGTTGATGCCCTGCCGTGCAATCACCGGTTCAGACACGCCGAACTGGTCAATCCGGTTACGGATGGTCTCCAGGGCCTGGGCAACCGCCTTGTCCTTGCGATCCTGGATATCCTGCTCGTTCATCCGCAGGGCAACCCCCACCATACCCCCTTCTTCAATAGAGGGAATGATTTCGTAATCACGGTATTTTTCCTTGACCAGCTTCTGCACTTCAGCAGCGGTATCTTTTTCATACACCACAATACTGACCTTATCGCTGTCAGTACGGCTGATCCGCTTATAGCGGAGGTTTTTGCTGGAGAGGGTGTCTTCCAGATCGGTTGCCACCAGATCCAGGGTCCCTTCAACCGCTTTCTGGGTCTCCACTTCCAGCACCAGGTGGGTCCCCCCCTGCAGGTCAAGCCCCAGGCTGATACGATCCTTGGGCATGATTCCCTTCCACCAGCCCGGAAGATCGGGCATCAGGGTGGGCACCAGATAGATGCAGGAAAGGGCGATAAAGGAAATGATCAGGGCGATGCGCCATCCGGCTCCTTTAGGCATTGGCACGGCTCCTTCTAAAAAGTATTGTAACCCCTCCCGACCTCCCCTTGTCAGGGGAGGGAAAAACCGGAAAAGAGTAGCAGCATCCCCCCTGACAAGGGGGGACTGAGGGGAGGTGACTCATCAGTTACTTCACAACAGTGGTGACAAACGGCTTGTCTATTTTGATCTTAACGCCGGTAGCAATCTCCAGGGTCACAACCTGGTCTTCCAGACCCGTCACCTTGCCGTGGATACCGGCTGCGGTTTTGACACTGTCGCCCACTTTCAGTTTATCCAGCATTTCACGGTGTTCCTTGGCCTTTTTCTGCTGAGGGCGGATCAGCAGAAAATAGAAGATACCGAACATCAGAATCAGCGGTACAAAGTTCATCAATGCTGCTCCAGCGCCCCCTTGCGGTGCAGCGCCTCCTGCCGGTGCTCCCATGGCATACGCAATTCCAAGCATGTTCATCATCATTGGTCAACTCCTCCTTTGGTTTCAACTTCACTCTGTTGGTGGTGATAAAATTCCTTGCGGAATGCCTCGAAACTATCCTGCGCTATTGCGGTACGGATCCGGTCCATCAGATTCAGGTACCAGGCTATGTTGTGATGCGTGTTCAGCATTGACGAAAGGATCTCGCCGGAGCGGAACAGGTGTCGCAGATAGGCCCGGCTGTAAGTGCGGCAGACATAACAGCTGCAGTCGGGATCAAGCGGTCCCTGATCATCTTCGTACTGCTTGCGTTTGATGTTCACCCTGCCACGGCTGGTGAACAGCATGCCATTACGGGCATTGCGGGTCGGCATAACGCAGTCGAACATATCATACCCGCGCCAGACCGCCTCCACCAGATCTTCAGGGGTGCCGATCCCCATAATGTAGCGGGGATGGTCAACCGGCAGCAGGTCGCTGCAGGCGTCCATCACCTCATGCATGACCGGCTTTTCCTCGCCCACCGACAGGCCGCCCAGGGCGTAGCCGTCAAAGCCGATCTGCTGCAGTTCCTGCAGACTGCGCTGCCGAAGATCGCTGAATCTGCCCCCTTGAACAATACCGAACAGGTGCTGATCTGCACGGCTATGGGCCTCCTTGCAACGACGGGCCCAGCGTGTGGTCATGGCCAAAGAGCGTTCCACATAGCCCCGCTCAGCCTCGGCCGGAGGGCACTCATCAAAACACATGATGATATCAGCCCCCAGCGACTCCTGTATCTTGATAGACAGCTCCGGGGTCAGCAGGTGCGGTGAGCCGTCGATATGCGAACGGAAGGCAACACCTTCCTCGGTAATTTTTCGCAATTCTGTCAGGCTGTAGACCTGAAAACCGCCTGAATCGGTCAGGATCGGCCCATCCCAGGCCATGAACCGGTGCAGTCCTCCCAGCTGCTCCACCAGCCGATGCCCTGGCCGCAGATACAGGTGGTAGGTGTTGGCCAGGATGATTTGGGCTGCGGCCTCCTTGAGGTCTTCCGGTCGCATCGCCTTGACCGTGGCATTGGTGCCCACTGGCATGAAGATCGGGGTGTTAATGACACCGTGACCTGTTTCCAGCCGGGCAGTGCGGGCACGACAACCGCTGTCCTGATGAAGAACCTGAAAATGGGAGGGCACCTGATCTCCTACACAATCAGCATGGCGTCGCCATAACTGTAAAATCGAAACTCCCGCCTGACCGCTTCTTCGTAGGCACTGAGTATGAATTCCTGACCGCCAAAGGCAGACACCAGCATCAGCAGGGTTGACTCAGGCAGGTGAAAATTGGTCAGCAGGGCATCCACGGCCTTGAAGCGATAGCCGGGATAGATAAAGATATCTGCCTCTCCCTGTCCGGCCCTGATCGTGCCATCAGCATCAGCTGCATACTCAAGGGTCCTGCAGGCCGTGGTACCCACTGCCACTACCCTGCTGCCGCGTTGTCTGGCAGCCGCTACTGCTGCTGCAGTCTCAGCCGGGATCTGGTAGCGCTCGCGGTGAATCTGATGATCCTGCACCCGTTCAACCCGTACCGGCTGGAACGTACCCAGCCCCACATGCAGGGTAACCGCAGCAGTTGCTATCCCCTGCTCTGCAAGCTGCTCCAGTAGTTGCGGCGTAAAATGCAGACCGGCAGTGGGTGCTGCCACGGCCCCCGGTTCTGCAGCATAGACCGTCTGGTACCGTTCCCGGTCCAGTTCTTCGGCAGCGCGGTTCAGGTAAGGCGGTATCGGCATTGCCCCGGCCTGCTGCAGCCAGTTCTGAAAATCAGCGGTGCCTGAAAACCTGGCCAGCCAGTCCTGCTCGCCGATCCTCTCCACCGCCTCGGCCACGACACCGCCTGCAAGACTGATCAACTGTCCGGGTCGGCAAGGTTTGGAAGCGCGGAGCAGACAACGCCAGGACTGATCATGCTCGCTCTGTTGTTCAACCAGAAAGATCTCAACCCTGCCGCCGCTCTGCTTGTGCCCGAACAGCCGGGCCGGAATCACCCGGGTGTTGTTCAACACCAGCAGATCTCCGGGACGCAGCCAGGCGTCAATCCGGCTGAAGCGTGTCTCGGACAGGGTCTGGCTTTGCCGATCCAGCACCATCAAACGTGATCCGTCCCGTTCTGCAGCCGGATACCGGGCGATCAGCTCCTCAGGGAGCATAAAGGAAAAGTCTTTGACCAGCATATCCGGTTACTTGATGTCAGAGAGCGTGCTAAGCTTGGTGCCGGGATAATAATAGGACAGGATTTCAGTATAGGTAAATCCATCCAGTGCCCGTTGTTTGGCGCCATACTGGCAGAGTCCGACCCCGTGACCATACCCGGCGCCGCTGAAAAATGCGTTGCCGTTCTCAACCCGTACCGTGAAATCGGTACTTCTGATCACCGTTGATCCGATGGTCATCCGAAATCTGGTGGTCGGCATACTGACGGTGCCGCGTTCCGTTACCAACTGGACGGTTTTCAGGCGGCCACGATTATTCCGCGGGCCGGCAGTGATATCTGTCAGGCCGCTGATCTTGTGCGCTTTCAAGGCCGCCTCGATCCTGCTCAGCGGCAGGGTCAGTTCCCATCTGCTGGTGGGTGAGGTCAAGCCGTACTGGCACTCTACCCCCTGCAGGTAAGGCAGACCCACTCCCCAGACATTTTGAGATGCCTCGGTACGGCCACCGCTGTTGGCATGGTAAAAGGCCTGAATCACCTTGCCGTTATAGGTAAGTACTTCACCATCGGTTTCATGCACCCCACGGGCAGCCCGGCTGTCTTCAAGGTCACTGCCATCGTAGGCCTGATCCATCACAGTTGATTCCAGGTGGTAATACGCCTTCTGTCGTTCTCGTTTTTTGGCCACTGCATACGTACGGGCGATCACCGCCTGGGTCTTGATGGATTCCATGGGCCAGGTTGATGATATCTCGCTGTTGATCACCCCGACCAGATACTGCTCCAGAGGCAATTCATTAACCACCAGCAGGCCGCCGGATTGGATGGAGAACTCCAGCAAACCGCGGTATGACTTGTTATTAATCCGCACCACACCGGCTCCGGCAACCCGGACAATCCGGCCTGATCCGCTGCCGATCAGCACTCTGCCCCGATCGTTTTTGACCGTTACCGGCAGTTCAAGCGGAATCGGCCGGCTGTTTTCATCAGTTGCCAGCAGACCGTCACCATCCAGGGTTACGCTGTCTGCAGCCTTGAGGATGGCCACACGAATCTGCTCCTGAGATGAAGAGTACTGGTACGGCTCAGCTGCTGCCGTGGTGAGCAGAACATTCATCAACAGAACGGTGAGAGCTATGACACTGCACATTAAATTTTTCATGAGTGAATCCGTAAGCGTTGAATAGAACCATAAAGCCGGATGTGTGTCAAACAGTTTCCAAGTCGTCTGCAGCACCATTTCGACGTTTGACAGTCTGTTGGCAGCAAGCTACACTGCCCCACCATGTCACTGCTCGCACTTCATGATCTGACCGTTACCCTGCAGACCCCGAGCGGTATTCTGTACGCGGTCAACAAGGTTGCCCTGCAGCTTGAACCAGGCCGAACCGTGGCCCTGGTAGGAGAGTCGGGGTCCGGCAAGAGTATGACGGCCCGTGCCATCATGGGGCTGCTGCCTCCCGGCGGCACGATTGAATCAGGCAGCATCATGCTTGAAGGGCGCGAACTGACCACCCTGCCGGAAACCGAACGCCGGCCCCTGCGCGGCAACCGGATTGCCATGATATTCCAGGAACCGATGACTTCCCTCAACCCGGTGCTGCGGATCGGCGACCAGGTCATGGAGCCGCTGCTGCTGCACCGCAGGCTTGACAAACAGCAGGCCCGCCTGCAGGCCATTGATCTGCTGCGGCAGGTCGGTGTGGCCTCGCCGGAACAGCGTATCAGTGACTACCCGCACCAACTCTCCGGTGGCCAGCGTCAGCGGGTGATGATTGCCATGGCACTGGCCTGCGATCCGGAAATCCTGATTGCCGATGAACCGACCACTGCGCTGGATGTGACCATTCAGGCCCAGATTCTTGAACTGATCGATCAGCTGCGCCGTGACAAAGGACTGGCACTGCTGCTGATCACCCACGATCTGGGGATTGTGGCGCAACGGGCTGATCAGGTGCATGTCATGTATGCCGGCAGGATCGTGGAATCCGGCCCGGCCCAGGCGTTGCTGACTCGCCCCCTGCATCCTTACACAAAAGGACTCCTGGCATCACTGCCTGAAAACAGTCTGCCCGGTCAGCCGCTGGTCACCATTCCGGGGCACCCTCCCCGCTTGACCGGACTGCCGACCGGCTGCCCCTTCAGCGATCGCTGCCCTGATGCCAAAAGCATCTGCGAAGAACAGATGCCTGCCGACTATCGTTTATCCCCCGGACGTACCGTATCCTGCTGGAACTACCTGCTATGATCGAATCAATCATCACTATCCAGCGCGTCAATAAAAGCTTCAGTATCAAGGGCAGCGGACCGGGTCGCCACACCAAAGCCCTGCTCAAGGCAGTGGATCAGGTCTCCCTGCAACTGCTGCCGGGCGAGACCCTGGGGCTGGCCGGCGAATCTGGCTGCGGCAAATCAACGGTTGCCAAGCTGATGACCGGCCTGCTCCAGCCGGACAGCGGCACCATATCCTACCGGGGCACTGAACTCAGCCGGTTACAGAAGCCTGATTATCTGACCTTTCGCCGTGCCGTGCAGATGGTGTTTCAGGATCCGTTTTCCTCGCTGAATCCCCGTATGCGGATCGGTGATGCCATTGCAGAGCCCATGCAGATACACCAGCTCTGTCCGCCGGCCAAACTGCGCGAACAGTCTGAGCAGTTAATGACTCTGGTGGGGTTGGCTGCCGACCAGTACGACCGTTTTCCCCATGAATTTTCCGGGGGCCAGCGGCAGCGGATTGGCATTGCACGGGCCCTGGCAGCCCAACCACAGGTGCTGGTGGCTGATGAACCGGTCTCTTCGCTGGATATTTCTATTCAGGCCCAGATCATCAACCTGTTGCAGGAGCTGAAAACCGGACACGGCCTGACCATGCTGATGGTCAGCCATGACCTGGGTGTGCTGCGGCATGTCAGCGACCGGATTGCAGTAATGTACCTGGGAAGCATTGTTGAACTGGCACCGGCTCAGGAACTGTTCAGACAGTGTCGGCACCCCTATACCCAAGCCCTGTTGGCTGCGATTCCAAGACTTAAACGGGATGCATCAGCACAGCCGGTACCTGCCTTGATAACGGCAGAGCCCCCTTCAGCAGCTGACCTGCCCCCGGGCTGCCGCTTCCACCCCCGCTGCCCCTATGCTGAAGCGGTCTGCAGACAGGAACAGCCGGAACTGACGGAACAGCTCCCCGGTCATGCGGTTGCCTGTCACCTGAGTCAACGTATTTTCAGCCAGTAATACCACGATCAAGAAAGTATCAGATGAACTTTACCCTGCTTAAGAAAGACCATAACTCTGCAGCCCGACTAGGTGTGCTGCAGACCAGCCATGGTGAGATCCAGACCCCGATCTTTATGCCGGTGGCCACCCACGGCGCCATGAAACCGCTGACCCCGACCCAGATTCATGAGACCGGCGCCCAGATCATCCTCTCCAACACCTATCACCTGCACCTGCAGCCAGGCGAAGGGCTGGTAAGGAAGGCCGGCGGCCTGCACAAGTTCATGGCCTGGGACAAGCCGATCCTGACTGATTCCGGCGGTTTTCAGGTCTTTTCTCTGCCCAATAAACGGATTACTGAAGACGGTGTCTTTTTCAGGCATGAGCTTACCGGCGAGGAGATCTACCTTGATCCGGCCAAGGCGATTTCTATCCAGCAGGAACTGGGTTCCGACATCATCATGGCCTTTGATGAATGCATCCCCTACCCTTGTGACAAGCAATACGCCGAGCAATCCACCAAAAAGACCATCCGCTGGCTGAAGCAGTGCAAACAGGCCTGGACTAATCGGGAAACCCAGGCACTGTTCGGCATTGTACAGGGCAGCGTGTATGAAGACCTGCGGATCATGTGCGCCAGAGAGATGCGCACACTGGATCTGCCCGGCTATGCCATTGGTGGAGTCAGCGTAGGAGAAGGACTGGAGCTGTTGAAGAAAGTGGTAGGTTGGACCGCACCCCATCTGCCGGAAGAGAAACCGCGCTACCTGATGGGTGTCGGCCTGCCCGAGGATATTCTTGAGAGCGTGGAGCGGGGCATGGATATGTTTGACTGCGTGATCCCCACCCGTTACGCCCGCAGCGCCACCCTGTTTACCCGGCGGGGCAAGATCAGGGTTACCAATAAAAATTACAAGCGGGACTTCTTTCCGGTTGATCCCTCCTGCAGCTGTTATACCTGCCAGAACTTCACCCGGGCTTACCTGCATCACCTGTTTGCCGCCAATGAAGTGCTCTCGGCAGTACTATCCGCTATCCACAATGTCAGTTTTTACCTGACCATGATGGCCGAGATCCGGAAAGCCATAGCCGATAACTGCTTTATGCCCTACAAACAGGCCTTTCTGACAGAGTATTGCGGGGGCTCCACAAAAGAAGCCGTACCGCTGCAGCGTAAAAAATAACCTGCATCACCTTTCCATTTCCCTGTGCTGTGGTATAAAGGCAGGGCTTATTCCATTTCCTGAAGGAGGCAGTTATGAGTGAAATTATCGATATCTATGCACGGGAGATCCTGGATTCCCGTGGTAACCCAACCCTTGAGTGCGAGGTGTTCCTTGAGTCCGGTGCCTTTGGCCGGGCAGCAGTACCATCCGGTGCATCCACCGGTGAGCGTGAGGCCCTGGAACTGCGGGACGGCGACAAAGGCCG
>DIUB01000106.1:19157-25452 GCA_002422265.1 Geobacter sp. UBA6169 | reverse complement strand
TCGGTGGCGCCAATGCCCGCGAACTGCCGTTGCCGATGATGAACATTATCAACGGCGGTGCCCATGCCGACAATAATGTTGATATCCAGGAGTTCATGATCATGCCGGCCGGCGCCTCATGCTTTGCCGAGGCACTGCGGATGGGTGCCGAGATCTTCCATGCCCTGAAGGGAGTCCTGAAGGCCAAGGGTTACAACACCGCCGTGGGTGATGAAGGTGGCTTCGCCCCTAACCTGAAGTCCAATGAAGAGGCCCTGGAAGTGATCATGGAGGCCATTGTCAAGGCCGGTTACAAGCCGGGCGAGGACATTGTTCTGGCTCTGGATGTGGCTTCATCTGAGCTGTTTGACAAGGAAAAAGGCACCTACACCCTGGAGAACGAGNNTACCCGATCATCTCCATTGAAGACGGTATGGCTGAAAACGACTGGGACGGCTGGAAACTGATGACCGACCGCCTGGGCAAAAAGATCCAGATTGTGGGGGATGACCTGTTTGTGACCAACCCGGCCATCCTCAAGGAAGGAATCCGGAAAGGAATCGCCAACTCAATCCTGATCAAGCTGAACCAGATCGGCACCCTGACCGAGACCCTGGAAGCAATCGAAATGGCCAAGCGGGCCGGTTACACCACCGTGATCTCCCATCGCTCGGGCGAGACCGAAGACACCACCCTGGCCGACCTGGCTGTGGCAGTCAATGCCGGGCAGATCAAGACCGGCTCACTCTGCCGTACTGATCGGGTGGCCAAGTACAACCAGTTGTTGCGGATTGAAGATGAACTGGACAACATAGCGCTCTTTAAAGGGCATGATGTGTTTTATAATGTAAAGAAATGATTCACACACAATAGCGCTTGAGAAAACGGGCGGGGCCTCCGGGTTTCCGCCCGTTTTGTTTGTCTGCATCTGGATTTTCAGGCAGGCTGTGGTATAGAACTGAGTACCCCTCATAAAGGAGATATCTGTATGACCTGGAATCGCTTTCAGCAGTACCTGTGCCACTGCCCTGAGCTGGGCCTCTGGCTTGATTACAGCCGGATGCAATTTGACGATGACTACCTGAACCGGATGGAACCGGCCTTGCAAAAAGCCTTCAGCGCCATGCAGGCATTGGAGCGCGGTGCCATTGCCAATCCTGATGAGAACCGGATGGTGGGCCACTACTGGTTGCGTGCCCCGGAGCTGGCACCAACCAATGAGATCAGGCAAGAGATCGTGACGACCGTAGACCGGATAGAATCATTTACCGCTGCAATCCATGCCGGCACCATCACCGCACCAGGCAATCGCCTGTTCAAAAAGCTGCTGGTGATCGGCATTGGCGGCTCAGCCCTGGGTCCTCAGTTTGTGGCTGATGCCCTGGGTTCCTGCACTGACAAGCTGGTCCCCTTTTTCCTGGACAACACCGACCCGGACGGCATGGACCGTGTCTTTGGCCAGATCAACGATCTTTCTGATTGTCTGGTACTGGTAATATCCAAGAGTGGCTCCACCAAAGAGACCCGCAACGGCATGCTGGAGGCAAAGGCAGCCTGGCAACGGGCCGGGCTTGATTTCAGCAAACAGGCGGTTGCCATTACCGGCGCCGGCAGTGAGCTGGACTCGCTGGCAACAACTGAAGGCTGGCTCGATCGCTTTCCGATGTGGGACTGGGTTGGTGGCCGCACCTCGGTGACTTCGGCAGTGGGTCTGCTGCCTGCTGCCCTGCAGGGGCTTGATATCCGCGCCCTGCTTAAAGGTGCCCAAATCTGTGACCAGGTCACCCGCAGTACCATTATCAGCTTCAATCCGGCAGCACTGATGGCTTTGATGTGGCATCACGCCACGGGCGGCAGCGGCAGCAAGGATCTGGTCATGCTGCCGTACAAAGACCGGCTGCTGCTGTTTTCCCGGTATCTGCAGCAGCTGATTATGGAGTCGTTAGGCAAGCAGCTTGACCTTGACGGCAAGGAGGTTAACCAGGGGCTGTCGGTTTACGGCAACAAAGGCTCCACTGACCAGCATGCCTATGTGCAGCAGCTGCGTGATGGTGTGCATAATTTCTTTGTAACCTTTATCGAGGTGCTGCAGGATCGCACAGGCAATTCTATTGAAGTTGATCCGGGTGTTACCAGTGGGGATTATCTGTTCGGTTTCCTGTATGGCACCCGCAAGGCGTTATCAGAAAACGGGCGTGAATCCATGACCATTACGGTTGAGAAGCTTGATGCTGCCACCATCGGCGCCCTGATCGCCCTGTTTGAAAGGACCGTTGGTTTGTACGCGAGTCTGATCAATATCAATGCCTACCATCAACCTGGCGTTGAGGCAGGCAAAAAGGCGGCTAGCGCCGTGCTGGAACTGCAGAAGAAGGTGCAGAACTGGCTGGCCGAGCATCCGGACCAGACAGACGCAGCAGAGATTGCACAACATCTGGCTGCGCCAGACGAAACAGAAACGGTATACGCGATTCTACGACGTTTACAGGCACGCTGAACCGTAAAAAGCAGGCCCTCCGAAGATACAAACGGAGGGCCTGCTTACATTGAGTTGTTATAGCGGTTCGTTATCAGAATTCTGCTTCACGGGTTTCAATCAGTAATGTTTCAAGCTCGGCAATCTGAAGCTCACCTAAATCAAGTACTTCCGCCTCCAGAGTCATCTGCAGTGCCAGTTCAGGTTCATGCTTCAGGCCCAGACCAACCCGATGGCAGGCCAGGTTGACAAAACGGACAATGGCCAGCATCTTGTTGACCGGATCCCATTCTTCAAGGTGATGATCCCTGATCACATCGCAGTACATGGAGGGGAAATTCCAATGCTGCATCAGGCGATAGCCCTGCTCCACATGCATCACCTCAAATATTTCCATAATCAGCTCGTCATCAAACATGGAGCTGATCACACCGGCCTTGGTTAACCGCTCAACCGCCTTCAGCAGGTACAACTTGCCTACATCGTGTAGCAGGGCTGCCAGATAGATCTCATCGGCAATGCCGCGCATACCGCAGTTGTGAGCCATCCAGCGGGCACCCAGAGCTGAACCGTGGCTGTGCAGCCACAATTCCTGCATGTATTTGTTGAGAACAGGGTTGTCTGAGGCGTGGGCCGAGGCCTGTGATGCAGCCATGGCGATGTTGATTACCTGCTGGGCACCAAGACGGATCACCGCCTCTTTGATGGTGGCCACTTTGGTACGGCCCATATACATGGGGGAGTTGGCCATCTTGAGCATCTGGCTGGCCAGTGACTGATCTTCATTGGCAACCTGGGCCACTTCATCAACCGTAAAATCGTAATCCGACAGCATCCGCTGCAGTTTGAGGGCAACCGGGTGGAAGATCGGCAGTTCGATCGGTTGTGAAGCCAATAGTTTTCTGACCGTTTCAGGCAACGCTACCTGGGACATGCATCCCTCCTGGAGAAAAATCCTTCAACGCACGGGCGCGTTTCTTTCTATGTCATACAACAACCTTTGTCAATCAATCCAAAGCAGGCCCTGCCGTCCCGACGGTCAGGTTGACCGGATACTCGCGGCGCTGGTCATCCTGCTCTTTGACAACGGTCATGACCCTACGGGTGCTGACACTGGTAAAACCTGCCTCATGAAAATAACCCTCTATCCGACTGACGTTGAAACCGTGATGCGGGATCCGGGCTGCCTGGTCATCATGGAAGCTGCCGTCTTCCTCCTCAAGGTCAGCAATACAGAGCAGCGCCCCCTGGTTCATGCACGCTCTAAAATGCGCCATAAGCGCCGGGATATCAGGCACATGATGCATGGTCATACTGCTGACCAGCAGATCGATTCCTTGCGGCAGCTGCCATTCTTGGTCAAGATCAAGATATAAGGTCTGCAGATTAGAGATCCCTGCCTCACAGGCCTTGGTTTCCAGTTGTTCCAGCATGCCACGAGAGCTGTCCACCGCAATCACTTCACCAACAAACGGCTGCAACCCCAACGTCACCAGACCGGTACCGGCGCCATAATCCAGCATCCGCATGGACGGTTGCGGGTCTGCCACGGTGATGATCGCCTCGACCACGGCCCTGGCCAAGGCCACCCGACGCGGCAGTTGATCCCACTGGGCAGCACGGCTGTCGAAGTCATGTGCAGTCATCGTCGGCTCCTTTCAGCAGCCGCAACCGCAGTTATGACAGACCTTGGCAAAGGCTGCATCAGGTGCAATGGTTTCAGGGGCAAAGGCAAGACGCTTCACTGCCCTTGCAATATCATGCATGATGTTAAGCTGTTCGCTCTTGCCGATGATGTGACCGATGCAGTGTCGGTGGTGGCAGTCATCTGATGAAGAGACCTTGATGCTGTTCAGCAGATCAGCATAACTGTTAATGGTGATCACCGGTTCAGAAACGGTAACCAGCGTCAGCTCAAAGCCGAGGGTTCTCATCTCCTGACTCAGCAGCTCGAAAAAAGTCTGGAATGCTGCGCTGTCAAAATCAAAAAACCAGTCATTTCTGAGGTGCTTTTGCCCCAGAAGAGTCACAGCAATCTGTTTCATGCCATCCTCCGCAGTTCTGAGCATGTACATTCCTGGTCCCACTCGGCAAAACCGTCACCAGCCAGTGCCAGAAAGCTCTCCATTCGCTGCCGGTAATAGTCCTGTGCCGCGGCTTCCTGTTCAATCTGTTGTAATGCCTCGCAATTGATCAGCCCCAGCTCGTACAGGTAGCGATACAGGTGCGTAATTGCGGTAAGATGGCGACACAGCACACCATACTCCGGCTCCATGGTGCGGGTGATATACCAGTTGCCGGCAAAGGCACGCACCAGCCCCGACTGAGGCCGCAATGGATTGCAGCGCAAAAAATCAAGCAGATAGTCCCGTAGATAATAATCGGCACTGTAGGCCAGTTCCGATGCCTGTTCCAGGGTCAGATCCTGCTGTTGCAGCCAGACAAAAAACTGTTGCAGCAGACTACGACACTGCCGGTCTACGTCAAGTTCCTCGTCAAGTGTCTCAAAATCAAAATCTTCATGGTCAAAGACAATCTCGCTCATAGGGTGCCTGTCAGTTGGATGATCGGGTACGGGGGTCAAGGGCATCACGAATCCCCTCACCCAGCAGGTTATAGGCCAGCACGGTAATCAGGATGGCCAGGCCCGGATAGAGGGAAAGCCACCAGGCAAACTCAATGTAATCCTTGCCTGAAGTCAGGATGTTGCCCCAGCTGGGTGTTGGTGGCTGGACACCGATTCCCAGAAATGACAGGGCCGACTCGGTCAGGATGGCACCGGCCACCCCCAGGGTGGCTGCCACCAGCACCGGTGACAGGGCATTGGGCAGGATATGGCGCAGAATGATCCGCAGGTCGGAACACCCGATACAGCGGGCAGCCAGGATATAGTCCGCCTCACGGATCGCCAGCACCTCGGCCCGCACGAGCCGGGCCACCCCCATCCAGCCGGTCAGACCGATCACGGCCATGATGTACCAGATGGATGGCTCCAGAAAGGTGATGATTGCCAGGATCAGGAAAAAGGCGGGAAAACAGAGCATGATATCCACACAGCGCATCAACAGGGTATCAACCCAACCACCATAGTAGCCGGCCAGCAGCCCCACAGCCGACCCCAGCAGCACCGCAATGCCGATGGCAACAAAACCGACCTTGAGGGATATTCGGGCACCGAACAGCACCCGGGTCAGTACATCGCGCCCCAGCTCATCAGTCCCGAACCAGTGCTGCCAGGAGGGGGGCTGCAGCACATCCCAGGCATTGATCTCTGAAGGGTTATAGGGGGCAATCAACGGCGCCGACAGAGAGACGAGAAACAACACAACCACGACCCCCAGGCCGGTCATGGCCAGACGGTTTGCTTTCAGGCGCGGCCAGAATACGGCAGCTATGAACGAGGTCTTAAAGCTGTTCATTGTTGCCGAATCCGCGGATCTGCCAGGGCATAGCTGATGTCGGCAATCAGATTGCCCAACAGAGTCAGAAAGGCACCGATCACCAGAATACCCATTACCACCGGATAGTCACGGGACATCACCCCTTGGTAAAACAGCTGCCCCATACCGGGGATGGCAAAGATGGTCTCAAAGATGACACTGCCGCCGATCAGGCCGGGGATGGAAAAGCCGACCAGGGTGATCAGCGGCAGCAGGGCATTGCGCAGGGCATGCTTCCAGATTACCACCCGCTCGGATAGACCTTTGGCACGGGCCGTGGTGATATAGTCCTGACCGATCACTCCCAGCATGGCTGAGCGCATGTAGCGGGAGACCCCGGCCAGAGAACCGAAGGAGGCCACGCAGACTGGCAGGATCAGGTGTTTGGCAAGATCCCAGA
>DIUB01000106.1:0-19147 GCA_002422265.1 Geobacter sp. UBA6169 | reverse complement strand
GCCAGCCAGAAAGTAGGCACAGCAAAACCTATGAAAACCAAGACCGTGATTCCCTTGTCCAGCCAGGTATCGCGGTAGACCGCTGCCATGATGCCGATCGGAATGGCCAGACCAAACTCCAGTACCAGAGCAATGATATTCAGGGAAAGAGTGACAGGCAGGCGTTCCTTGATCTTGTCCAGTACCGGCCTGTTATCACTGGAAAATGAGCGGCCCAGATCGAGCCTGGCAAGTCTGCCCAGCCAGGAAAAATACTGCTCATGCAGCGGTTTATCCAGACCGTAGAACTTGGTCAGACGCTCACGTGCCTCTTTACCCACCTTGGGGTTCATGGCCATCTGCATATCCACCGGTTCGCCCGGAGCCAGATGGATCACAGTAAAGGTGATCAGGGTAATTCCCAGCATCAGCGGCACCAGCAGTGCTATGCGTTTGAGCAGGTAGCGAGTCATGGCACTCTGGAAAGAAACTCCTTAAAGGCCTGCAATGCCTGACCGCGATGGCTGATCAGGTTTTTTTCCGCCACCGGCAGTTCAGCCATGGTCTGTTCACAACCATCCACCAGAAAAAGCGGATCATACCCAAAGCCGTTTTCACCCTGGGGTTGGCCAATGATGGTTCCCCTTACCCTGCCCTCAAACAACTGCTCTGTACCGTCCGGGGCGACAAACGCCAGACTGCAGATAAAGGCGGCTTTTCGGCTGGCTTCAGGACGTTGGGCCAGTTCCTGCAAGAGCTTGCGGTTGTTGGCATCATCAGTAGCACCCTCACCGGCATAGCGGGCCGAGATCACGCCGGGGGCTCCGTCAAGACCGTCAACCACCAGACCGGAATCATCGGCCAGGGTTGGCAGACCGCTGGCCTGACAAGCCTCACGGGCTTTCTTGAGTGCATTATCCTGAAAGGTGGCGCCATCTTCAACTGTTTCGGGCAGCTCAGGCAGATCAGCTGCACAGAGCACCTGATCCACCAGACCATCCAGAAAGGCCCTGATCTCCTTGACCTTGCCCCGGTTACGGGTAGCCACCAGCAGCTGTATCATTACGCCAAGGCCTCTTGCTGGTACTGAAACAGCTGTCTGATACCCTGCATGGCCAGGACGCGCATGGTATCCATCTGATCCAGGGTAAACGGCTCAGCCTCGGCCGTGCCCTGAACCTCCACAAACCTGCCGGATGAGGTCATCACAAAGTTCATATCCACCTCGGCAGCCGAATCTTCTTGGTATTCAAGGTCAAGCAGCGCTTCGCCGTCCACAATACCCACACTAACGGCAGCCACCGCTTCTTTAAGCGGATTTTCACTGATCAGGCCCTTTGCCAGAAGAGCCGTAATCGCGTCGGACAGAGCAACATAAGCGCCGGTGATTGAAGCAGTACGGGTACCGCCATCGGCCTGGATCACATCACAATCAAGATAGATAGTTCGCTCACCCAGCTTGACCAGATCAGTCACAGCCCGCAGAGAACGACCGATCAGACGCTGGATCTCCAGGGTACGGCCCGACTGCTTCCCCTTGGCAGCTTCACGGGGAGAGCGGGTGTGGGTAGCACGAGGCAGCATGGAGTACTCGGCCGTGACCCAACCGGTGCCCTTGCCCCGCAAAAAGGGAGGTACTGTCTCTTCAATGGAGGCCGTGCAGATCACCCGGGTGTCACCGAACTCAATCAGCACAGCACCTTCAGGATGCTTGATAAAATGACGGGTAATGGTGACGGAGCGTAACTGTTGCGGGGTACGTCCAATGCGTGGCATCAAGGAAACTCCTTTGGTAAATGCCGAAAATGTACGGATAACCGCCTGCGCTGTCAAACAAAAAGGGGAGCCGTTTCCGGCCCCCCTTGTCTGATCTGGTTTTCAGTTCTTGCCTGACTGGCTATCCCAGGAAGGTGTTGCTGCTCCGGGCACGGTTTGTCAGAATGGTGGAATCCACCAGTTCTCCGCAACAGCTGCATTTCCAGGCATCAAAGGAACGGACGAAGTCATAGTACTTCTCAGCAAACATGCGACCCTGGCAACGCGGACATTTCATAGCATACCCTCCTGAGGTTGATCGGCTGACGCCGTTTCAAGCTGCCTTTGAAAGATTTCCATTACAGTATGTATGCCAATTTAACGTTTGAAACGGGACAACACCCTGCAGCAATACAAAAAAGCAAATTATTTAGATATCTTGAAGTAACCAGACAACAGTGTAAATGTTTTTTCACCGATACCTTCAACCTCTTTCAACGCCTCAAGCGACACGAAATCGCCATTTTCTTGACGATACCTGATGATCCGCTCTGCCAGTCGCGGACCGATTCCAGGCAGCAGTTCAAGCTCGTCAGCCTGAAGACGGTTCAGGTCAAGCGGGATGCCCAGGGTTAGCATCTGAGAAGGAGCCATGTGCGATATTGTCAAAACCTGACGTGAATCAGGTGTGTTGCAATTCAGGTACAGTTGATGGCCGGAAATTTGAAGCGGCTGTTTCTGGGCAAGTGCCTCAAAAACGCGATCAGGGCAGACTGGTTTCGCCATGTTTATGACGGCATGCGTCAGCAAATTGTCGCTATTGGTTGTCAGTGTATACATACCAGGATGATAGAAATCACCATTCAGCTGCACCCAACGTCCGGTTGTTTCAGAAAAAGAACAGGCCGTCAGTTCAGGGGCTTTCCCTGGCTGACGGCCTGTTACAAAGGCAATCACAACAGCAATCAACGCCACCATCAGCATGGCTGGACGCAGGGGCGCCATCGGCTGCTTATGCCGGTTCCTCATGATGCAGCTTGAAATCAATTGCATCGATCAACGCCTGATAGGAGGCATCAATAATGTTGTCTGAAACCCCCACTGTACCCCAGCGGCTGCTCTTGTCACCAGATTCGATCAAGACCCGGATTGATGAGGCGGTGCCCTGCCCTGCCGGCAACACCCGCACCTTGTAGTCGTGCAGTTTGACCTCTTTCAGTTTGGGATAGAATTTTTCCAGAGCCTTACGCAGGGCATTATCAAGAGCATTGACCGGACCATGGCCTTCAGCAGCAGTATGCTCAACCTTGCCACCCACCTTGATCTTGACGGTGGCCTCGGCAGTGGGCTGCTGGTCATCGGTGCGCTTCTCGTCAATCACCCGGAAGCCCATTACCTGGAAGTATTTCTTGTGGGTACCCAAGGCCTTTTTCATCATCAGCTCAAAAGAGGCCTCAGCACCTTCAAACTGGAAACCGCGATTTTCCATCTCCTTGATCTCTTCCAGGATCTCCTGGGTGACCGGGTCTTTGCTGTCCAGGTTGATCTTGAACTCTTCAGCCTTGGCCAGGATGTTCGACTTGCCAGACAGGTCTGAAACCAGTACCCGGGTGCTGTTCCCCACAAGTTCAGGCCGGATATGCTCGTAGGTTTCAGGGTGACGCTGGATGGCACTGACATGGACACCGCCCTTGTGGGCAAAGGCTGACTTGCCCACGTATGCCTGATGCTTGTTTGGTGAGAGGTTGGCCAGCTCATAAATAAAGCGGGAGACCTCCTGCAAACTCTTCAGCTGCGCATCGGAAACACACTCTTTCTTCATCTTCAGTTTGATAGCCGGAATAATGGAACAGAGGTTGGCGTTGCCGCAGCGCTCACCAAACCCGTTGATGGTACCCTGCACCTGAACAATCCCCTGCTCTACCGCTACAATGGAGTTGGCCACGGCACATTCGCCGTCATTGTGGGTATGAATCCCCAGAGGAATCGTGATCTGTTTTTTTACCTTGGCTATGATCTCGGCAACTTCATACGGCATGGTACCGCCGTTGGTATCACAGAGAATGATGCAGTCCACCTTGGCTGCCTCCGCAGCCTTAAGGGTCTGGATGGCATAGTCAGGGTTAGCCTTGTAACCATCAAAGAAATGCTCGGCATCGTAGAATACCTCTCCCACGTTCTGCTTGAGGAACACCAGCGAATCATTGATCAGTTCCAGATTTTCCTCCAGCGATATCCGCAGCGCCTCATGCACATGGAAATCCCAGGTCTTGCCGAAGATAGTGATCACATCCGGTTCGGCCGCAATCAGTGTCTTGATATTGTGGTCCTTATCCGGAGTGGTCTTGGCCCGTCTGGTTGAGCCAAATGCAGCAATCCTGGCCTGCTGCAGTTTTTCTTTTTTTATATCCTTGAAGAAGGCCACATCCTTGGGGTTGCTGCCGGGCCAGCCACCTTCAATGTAATGAATCCCCAGTTCATCCAGTTTATGCGCTATGCGAATCTTGTCCTCGACCAGGAAGGAAATATCCTCAGCCTGCGTACCGTCGCGCAGGGTAGTATCATATAGTTTGACCATGCTCATCAGCGTGCAGCTCCTTTCGTAATTCAGCTTTATAACAACGTTAGATGGAAATCAGTAACGCATCCTGCTGTCAGGTGTCAATCCTAAATCCTGTTCAGTTTGGACAAAATCATTAGCATATTTCTGACCAATACCGGATTGAATTCTGTACCTGACCCCTTGACCAGCGCGCTGGCAATATCTTTCAGCTCTCGGGGGGGTTGATATGGTCGCCGGGTGCGCATGGCATCAAAACAGTCGGCTATGGCAGTCATCTGACTGGCCACATGCTGCTGCCAATCTGCTGAAACCGATGGATAGCCGCTGCGATCAAAACGCAGATGGTGTTCAAACGCCACAATAGAGGCCAGACGGGGTACACCAGGGGATTCCATCAGATAACGCGCCCCCAAAAGCGGATGCTGCTTCATCCGGGTAAACTCGTCATCGGTCAGGCTATCCGGCTTGCAGAGGATCTCTTCAGGAACGAACATCTTGCCCACATCATGCAGGATGGCGGCGATACCGATATCATGCAGCGCCTGACCGCTGATCCCCAGTGTTTGGGCCTGGGCTATGGTCAGGATGCAGACATTGGCGGCATGGGTAAAGGTATATTCGTCTTTTTCCCGCAGTGCGGCCAGAAGCAGCAACGGGGCCCCCTCGCGCTGGAACGCCTCCACCAGATCAGCAACTACCGCTGCAATACCGCTGGGTTTGAGACGCTCTTTACGTTTGACTGCCTCATAGATCTCCTCCATCCGTGCCAGCTCAGCCGGTGGCAGATCTTTGAGGGTACCAGCAGAACCGGCACCGGCAGAGCCGAGACTGCCGGCCTCGCTACCTTCCCCCGGCAGTTCAACCTGACCAAGCCGGATATGCTCACTGGACACCAGCTGCTCTGCTGCCGTCTGGCGTGCCAAACCGGCAATCAGCTGATCCACCTCACTGCGGGGCACACCGGCCAGAAAACGCAAGTGACCAATGCCGCGCTCACGCAGCACCTGCACAAAACGATCAAGTACCAGTGAAAACGGCTGCGGCTCGGCATCAATAATCAGCTCACCATCAACAGACAGCAGGGCAATATCAGGCCGTTCGGCCAGAGCCCGGGCAAGACTGCTGTGGGCAGCCTCTGCCAGACGATGCACCTGGGGATGATTGACCGTATAGAGTGTCGCACCAGCCACTGCCGAGAGCAGATGACGGATAAATTCATGCAGTTCATGCTGGGAAGCAGCGCTGATCATGCTCCTTTACTCCGCAGGTTTTTCAGGGATCCGGCTGCCTGACGGGCAAGCTCGTCATCTCCTTTGGCAAGCTGCTCCAACAGCGGACCGGCGGCTGCAACCGGGTATCGCTCAAATGAACGGATTATATCCAGCTTGACCCGCTGCAAGGCCTTATACGACAGCAGGCTGCGAGTCCCCAATACCTTGACCAACTCCGGCAGCAGTTCAGGTCTTGCCATCTCCCCCAGGGCCTGTACAGCCGCCGATTTCAGCTCGCACTCAACAGCGCTGAAACCGCCTGTTGTCAACAGGATCAGCAGCTTGCGCGCCATTTCGGGGGGGCTGGTACGATCTGCCATACTGATGGCATTCAACTGGGTTTCACGGTCAGTCGAATCAATATCACGCAACAGCTGACGCTGCGCAACCGGATCCCCCAGGCAAAGCAGAAGTTTAAGCGCCTCTTGCCGCACCCGTTGATTACTGTTGCGCAAAAGCGGCCGTAACTGCTCACAATCATCAGGTGTTGCCACAGACCGCAGCATGAGGAGGATGTTGCGCAGCACGTACCAGCGCTGATCAGACAGTCGGGCCAACAGATGGGGGCGAGCCGCTTCGCCAAAGGACTGTACCCGGTCCATCATGAACCGGCGCAGTGACATATTTTCTTCTTCAGCCATCCGGTCGAGCAGCGGCTCAATAAAAGCCCGGCCAAGCACCTGAATCAGCAGGGAAACATCATCATACTTCGGCTTACCCCAGACCGTAAGTCCGCTCAGAATCTCATCAAGGAATTCTCTGCGGCAAAAGGCATCGCGCATGGCAAGCCGTAACTGCGGCGGCAGTCGCGGGTCAGCTGCCTGGCTGAGTATCTTCAGCACATGACCGTAGTCGCCAAGCTCAAGAAAATGGCCGCACATATTGGCCAGGTTGGTAATCAGCTCCTGAGCCGTTGTCCCAGCTGGGTCGGAAAAAACCAGCTGCAGGATCAGCTCACTACTGCGGCTGTCAATAAAATGAGGGGTCAGGGTCTGCAGCAGCGGCTGCAACTCCTCAGGTGCCAACTGCTTGACTGAACCGTTCCTCAACGCATCAACCAATCCCTGGATGTAACCATCCGGCATGTAGGCTTCATTGGCATGCTCTTGCAGCAGGGTCTGCATCTTGGCCCGCACCTCGTCATCTTCATCAGAAGCCTCAAAAGAACGGGTCAGATGGGGCAGCAGTGTTCTTAACAACTCCTGCAGCAGCGGCGGCGCAGCAGCATACTGCTCTGCCGTGGCGTAGGTATCCTGCAACAACTTTGATCCTAGAAAGCGAAACAGCTCCTGCGATACATGGGCATCAAGGTATGCGGTTTCGCAGAATCCGTTGAGTATCTGACGCCGCAACTCAGGGGCAAGGGCAGCAATAAAGGCATGCAGCTCCACTTTCTGATCAGACCATTCCGAACCGGCCTCCCCTTCAACAGCAGTTCCAGTACCGTCACCTCCCGAGTCCGCACCTTCAGCTGCACCGAAAGAGTGCTGCACCAGAGCAGAAAACGTCCGCAGGGTCGCTGCCGAGAGGCCGCTGCCCACACCCGAGCGATGCGAAAAATGGGCATTCAGTCTGGCAGCCAGCAGTTCAGGTGCAAGTTCTCCCTGCTCGTTATCTCCCAAGCCCAGTTCACTCTTTGACAGCAACCGGGTAAACCGTTCCCAGAGACTGCCGGTGCCTTGGGCAAATTCCCCGTCGAGCTCCTCCAGTTCGGTGCCGCTGAACCGGTCATAACGGATAGCCTTGATCTGCAGAGAGCTGATTCCGGCTTCGTGCCAGAGCTGTTCAATGCCCCCCTGACTGAAAATCTCCTCCCGCTTCATCACCAGCAGCGACAGCAAGGCGCGCAGTTCGTCCGGTTCAGGTGTACGCAGAACCCCCAGCACACCAATACCCCGCTCAAAGAGCATTGCGGCAACATGCTTGACGGCACGGTTGTCACGGTCCAGGTAGGTGTCATCCAGCAGCAGACCGTCACGAGTTACTGCCAGCTGCAACCGTGTGCCATCCTGGCAGAGGCTGAGAAACGAGGCTGACAGTTTTTGAACGGCTGCCTCTATCTGGGGATGACCGGGGGGATAAGCGTTCCAGATCCGCCGGGCAATCGTCAGATCAACGGCAACTGCTGCAATGGTCTGGATTTTGAGGGCTGATGAAGCCAGATCTGCGA
Source organism: Geobacter sp. UBA6169 (assembly GCA_002422265.1). Classification (GTDB taxonomy): domain Bacteria; phylum Desulfobacterota; class Desulfuromonadia; order Geobacterales; family Pseudopelobacteraceae; genus Trichlorobacter. Next base: position 11,409 of record DIUB01000106.1, on the reverse strand, counting down.
AAACGGAATCGAGCACAAAACTCCCTGCTGGTTGGAATGGTTTGACTATACCGCACAAATCAGCTAGTTCAAATAAAAACCATACACTACGAGGTGGTTATGACTCATCTGACGCGACGGGCCGGTCTGCTGCTTCACCCGACCTCTTTTCCAGGACCGGGCGGTATCGGCACCCTTGGTACTGAGGCCCTTCAGTTCCTCGATTTCATGGTGTCTGCCGGTTTTTCGCTCTGGCAGATCCTGCCCCTTACCCCACCCGCAGCCGGCAACTCCCCCTATTCTGCCTACTCTGCCTTTGCCGGAAATCCCCTGCTGATTGATCTGAACGCACTGGTCAGCGAGGGAGACCTGCAGGCATCTGACCTGCAGCTGGAGTTTTCCGAAGATCAGGTGAGCTTCGAAACCGTTTCACCCTGGAAAGAAAACCTCTTAAACCAGGCTGCCGAGACCTTCTTCCGCCAGGGACACACAACCCGCCTGGAAGAGTTCTGGCAGTTCTGCGACCGCACCTTCTGGCTGCACGACTATGCCCTGTTTCAAACACTGAAACAGCACTACGGTGGCCGTCCCTGGCACCGCTGGCACCGGGATCTGGTGCGGCGAGACCCGACGGCGCTGGCAAAGGCAGCCCAGCAGTTCGGCACCGAGATCGGGGCCCATAAGTACCGGCAGTGGCAGTTTTTCAGGCAATGGAGTGCCATCAGGCAGGCGGCGGCAGCACGGGGAATCGCCATCATCGGCGACCTGCCGATCTTTGTGGCCCATGACTCCTGCGATGTCTGGTGTAACCAGCAGCTCTTTCTGCTGGATGAAACCGGCAAGCCGACAGTGGTTGCCGGTGTGCCGCCCGATTACTTCAGCGCCACCGGACAACTCTGGGGCAACCCTCTCTACAACTGGCAGGCTTTGGAACAGCAGGGGTACGGCTGGTGGATTGCCCGTTTCAATGCCTTGCTTGAACAGGTAGACACCATCAGAATTGATCATTTTCGCGGGTTCGAAGCAGCCTGGCAGGTACCGGCCAAGGCCAAAACCGCAGTCAACGGCAGCTGGGTGCCAGGACCGGGCCCACGTTTTTTTGAGGCAATCCGTGCCAGCCTGGGCAGACTGCCGTTCATTGCCGAAGATCTGGGGGTCATTACGCCGGAGGTTGAGCAGTTACGGGACCAATTTGGCTTTCCCGGCATGAAGATCCTGCAGTTTGCCTTTGATTCAGGCCCGGACAACCCTTATTTGCCTCACAACCATCTGCCCAACAGTGTGATCTACACCGGAACCCATGATAACGACACCACCAGGGGCTGGTTTGAGGCACTCACCCCCAAGGTAAAACAAAAGTTTTTCGATTATCTGGGCTTTGAGAGCCCGCAACCGGTGCAGGCGATGATCAGGGCCGCCCTGATGTCGGTGGCCCGGACTGCTGTGGTCCCGCTGCAGGATCTGTTGGAACTGCCGACTGAAGCACGTATGAATCTTCCCGGCAGTGCCTTTGGCAACTGGGGCTGGCGTTACCGGGCCGGACTGCTTACCCCGGAGCTGGCAGCGCACTACAAGACCCTGAACAGGCGTTATGGCCGCTGTTGAGCCCGAGCCAGCTGCTGCAGCAACCGGCGCAGCTGCCGCAATTCTTCAGGATTCAAGCGCCGGTCATGGTAGACAGCAGCACCGTACAGGTCGGCAAACTGCTGCACCAGCGGATTGCCGGTTTGTACGGCAAGTTCAAACAGACCCAGTTTCTGCACCGGCACTGACAGACCATAACGCTTTTCCATCAGCCGATACAGCTGACGGACCAGTCGCTGTTCAGGGCTGTGCAGCTGCCTGATACGAGGAGCCAGCAGCCAGACAGCAAGAATGACCATGACAGCTCCACCCGCCCAGATCAGCTGCTTCCACGAGAGTCCCCGCTCAACATCCTTTAGTTTACGGGCAGCCAGCCGGACCTGTTCCGCCTGTCGTTCAAAATCGTAGGTTACCACAGCCCGGTTCCAGCGGTAATCCAGGGCATCCAGCAGATAGCGCAGCCGCATCCCCAGGGTTGCTCGTGCCGGTTCCTGCCAGACCGCATCGGCATTCACCGCAAAGCGGCTGGGGTCAAACCGCTGCCACCCCTTTCCCTCCAGATAGACTTCCACCCAGACATGGGCCCGGTCCTCGGTCACCAGATAGTAACCGCCAATTTCGTTGTACTCGCCCCCCAGATAACCGCCCACCAGCCTGCTGGGTACCCCGGCCAGCCGTAACAGCAGCGCTGCAGCTGAGGCATAGAATTCGCAGTGTCCTTGCTTGGTCTCAAAAAAGAAACGGTACAGGGCATCAGGGCCGGTGGGCAACCCCTGTCTGCTGTACTGAAAACCGCCGCTGCTGAACAGTTCTTCAACCAGCTGCAGCCGCTGGGCGTTATTGGCACCCTTTGTGCGGATCGCTGCCCCCTGCTGCACAAAAGCGCTCTGCAGACCTGCAGGCACCTGCAGATACTGGTCAAGCTGCCTGGGCAGACCTTTACTGCGCAAAAGCCCATCCGTGGCAGCCCGCACCGTGTAGCTGAAACGTTTGCCCGGCGCCCTGACCAGTTCATAGACCAGGTCAGGCGTCACCCTGATCCGGCTCAAACCAAGCTCAAGCGGCGCATCCAGGGTAATCAGGATCAGGGAAGGTGAAGGTTCAGGGTAGATGGTAAGGCTGACCAGCTGACCGGTGGGTGTCATCGGATCAGTGGCTCGTTCAGCATCCCGCACCCAGCGGTTGCCGTTCATCCGGTTAAACACCGTGCCCCGCCAGTAAGGGGGTTGGGGTTGACGAGGCAGCTCTGCCCTGAATGCCAGGGTACGGGAGGTACCGATGCTGGCGCTGCTGCCCGGTTCAACACGATCGCTCATGCCTGGTGCAGCGGCCTCCGGTATAGCCAGAAATTGCCACATCGGAAAAGCAGTGCGGGGCAACACCGGAAACAACAACGCTGTTGCCGGCAGGGTTGCTGCCGTAATCAGCAGGGCTGCCCCCACGATCCGTGTCAACTCACGCCTTCCCAGAAGCAGGACGCTGTTCTGGCCGGCAAAGGTCAGCATCACCAGTGAAACCGGCAGCAGCACCATCATCACGGTCAGCCACATCAGAAACACCGGGCTCAAGTCATAGAGCGAACGGGAAGCCAGACAGATCAGGGACAACAGATTGATCTGCAGCAGGTTGCGAACAGATTTCTCACCTACCAATCGCGCTGCCAGCATGATCACCAGCACACTCACCACCGGCTGGATCGGATTACTGCGGCTGTACTGCAGCAGATACCAGATAAACACCGGAACCAGGGCCAGATTAAACTGGCGATTGCTGAACCGCCACCCTCCCCGCCACTCCTGCAACAGGCCGATCAAGAGCGCCAGCACCACCACCAGTTGCGGAAACCGCTCGATCCAGAAGAAGATCGGAGCGATCCCGGTCAGGGCAATCACCAGGGCAAGCAGGGAGCTGAAACGGCTACTGGTGATCATAGAGGGCAAGCTCCGTTAACAGATGCAGACAGTGACGCCGCCCAATAGCAGGAGCCAGAGTACGGTCAGGCAGAGCCAGACCTACCGGCCGCTCACCACCGAAGCGTCTGATCAGCCAGGCAGCCTGGGAAAGCCGTGTCTCCAGCCCGGCTCCGGGCAGCTGATCCAGCCTGATCAACAGCGGTGTGGCAGCCTGTGTGCCAAACTCCTTTACCAGCAGTTGATGGTCCCGGGCAGACAGGCGCCAGTGAATCGAACGCAACGGTTCCGCCCCTGAGTAACCACGGATCCCCTCCAGCTCACCATCCTGGCCGCGTATGGTGCGCGCTGTCTCACCGGTTGATTCGCTTCCGTCTGAGGCTGACAGACCGGTAACCGGCAGCGGCTCCGGAAATACCAGCACCTCATCGTGAAGCGTAAACTCCCAGGAGCGGGTAAAGAAGTTGACCGGAAAGGGGGAGCTGATCCTGATCCTGCCGACCGGGTGGCGTCCCCGTGCGGGAAAGACCAGCTCAAGACCGGTTTCACCGGTGCTTCCGGCAGCAAGAAAGGGGAGGATTGTGCCACCGCTTGGTGATGTTGCGCTGATCAAAAATGACGGCAGCGATTGTTTGCAGTTATGCACTACCAGACGGAACACAGCAGGATGGTTGGCATACAGCTCTTCAGGAGGCAACAAGAGTGGTGCAATCCCCTTGATGTTCAGCATACCGGCGTAACCGGTTACCGCCATGAATCCCAGCAGCCCGGAAACCACCAGAAAAAGGAGATTGTTGCCGGTATTGACGGCAGCAAATCCGAGCAGGATGGTGATCAGGATATAGAGTGCCCCGGCAAGACTGATTTTTAAGCCAAAGGAACCGGTATGGCGGCGATGATCTTGCGTAGCAGGCCTCCTTGGTCCTGGCCTGAAAGTCCGGTTCGCAGCACCAGGCGATGGCTGCAGACAGCCGGGACGATTTCTCTGACATCATCAGGCGCCACAAAATCACGCCCCTTTAGAAAGGCTGCGGCACGGGCAGCTTGAGCAAGGTTGATGGCAGCCCTGGTGGACAGGCCGGTCTGTATCTGGCGGTCAGTGCGGGTTGCCAGCACCAGACGGTGGATATAGTCCACCACCTTGTCGGAAAGATAGATATCCCGGGCAACCACTGCCCGGGCAGCATGTAACTGTTCTGGCGAGATCAACGGAGCAATACCCGGAATACGTTCACGAATCCCGCCGCCGGCAATAATGGCCCGCTCCAGCTCCTCCGGCGGATAGCCGATGCCGGTACAGATCAGAAAACGGTCAAGCTGTGATTCAGGCAGGGGAAAGGTACCGCTCTGGTCTGACGGATTCTGGGTGGCAAAGACCATAAACGGTTCAGGCAGCGGATGGGTGACCCCTTCCACCGTGACCCGACGTTCCTCCATCGCCTCAAGCATGGCGCTTTGCGTACGAGGCATGGCCCGGTTGATCTCATCCAGCAGTACAATATTGTTGAAGATCGGACCCGGCAGAAAGCTGAAGGTGCCGGTCTCGCGCTTGAATACCGACAGGCCGGTGATATCACTGGGCAGCAGGTCACTGGTACACTGTACCCGTCCAAATGACAGGCCGGTGGCTCCGGCCAGGGCCAGGGCAATGGTGGTCTTGCCCAGACCGGGCAGATCCTCCACCAGGATATGGCCGCCGGCCAATAATGCAATCATGGCCAGACGCACCACCTCATCCTTGCCCTGCAAATGCTCGCTGCAGAGCGTTGCAAGCAGCGCGGCAACCGGTTTACCAGCAGGAAGTCGTTCCACGGTCACCTCTCGTAGAATGGTACAAACAGAAAAAGCCCCGGATTAACCGAGGCTTTCACCTGCATCCGGATATCCGGAATGCCAACTGGTCGGTGCGACTGGATTTGAACCAGCGACCCCTACCACCCCAAGGTAGTGCGCTACCAGGCTGCGCTACGCACCGAAGCAAAGTACTGACGGGGTTTTCACAAAGAGTTGTTTCAAATAGCACAGCAAACACTGGGCAGTCAACAGGTTTGTCAATGCCCCAGCTCGCCTTCCTGCCAGGCTGTTTCAAAAAGCGCCACCAGCTGCGGATCAAACTGTTGTCCTGCACATCGTTTCAGTTCGGCAAAGGCAGCCTCAAAGCTCAAGGCCTTACGATAAGGCCGGTCAGAGGTCATGGCATCAAAGGCATCAGCTACGGCAATGATCCGTGCATGAAGGGGGATTTGTTCTCCCTTCAGCTGATAGGGATAACCGCTGCCGTCATACTGTTCGTGATGGTACAACACACCGGGTATTACCTGTGCCAGGGCCGGCAGATGGGCAATGATGTTTTTTCCCATCTCAGGATGTCGGCACATCTCTTGAAATTCCTGTTCATCCAGACGAAACGGTTTACGCAGGACCTGATCTGACACCCCGACCTTGCCGATGTCATGCATGATCGCTGCCAGACGCAGATTGTCCAGAGCTTCGGTGTCAAGGCCGATCCGGCACCCGATTGAAACAGCGTACTCATGCACCCGCCGGGTATGGCCACCCGTATAGGAATCCCGCTGTTCCAGGGCATCTGCCAGGGCCATGGTGACGCCCAGAAAGACTTGACGCATCTCCTCATGAATAACGGCATTTTCAATGGCAATGGCTACCTGATTGGCCAAGGCCTGCACGATCTCAAGGTCATCATCAGTAAAACTGCCATCGTGCTTGTTCAGCACCTCAAGAACGCCCCAGAGTTTCTCTTTCGTGGCCACCGAAGCTACAATCATGGTACGGGTCTGGTAACCGGTCATCTGATCGATCTTGGCGGCAAAACGGCGGTCGTCCGTTACCTCGTCAACAATGATCGCCCCACCCTTGCGTGCTACCCAACCGGCAATCCCCTCGCCTGGCTTGAGGCGAATCTGCTTGAGCATTTCCTGTTGTTCACCGCTTGCCACATCAAAATACAACTCACCGGTGGCCGGATCCAAAAGCAACAAACTGGCTGCATCAGCACCGACACAGCGCGGGATCAGCTCTACCGCCATTCGGCGCACCTCAACCGGATCCAGGGATGAATTGATCAGCCCGGACAGTTCCATCAAGGTATTGAGCCGCGTATGATCATCGCTGATCAGGTGTGTGTCGTGATGTTGCATAGAGAATCCTGTACCTTGCGCTGAAGTATGCTACTGTTCAAAACAACACTGAACAGGGCGACGTGTAACATAATGAACCGACCCAAAACAAGGAGTATGCGTATGACAATCCAGCATGACAATGGATTCAATCGGATTATGATGATCATGCGACAACTGAGGGCACCAGGAGGTTGTCCATGGGACGCCGAGCAGACGCACGCAAGCCTGAAACGGTATCTGCTGGAAGAAGCCTATGAGGTGATTGAGGCGATTGACAGCGGCTCCGACTCATTGTTGCAGGAAGAGTTGGGGGATCTGCTGCTGCAACCGGTCTTCCATGCTGCCATTGCCGAAGAGCGTGGTGCCTTTACCATGGAGCAGGTCATGGCAACCCTGGCCGACAAATTGATCCGCCGGCACCCCCATGTGTTTGGTGATCAGGAGATCAGCGACAGCGCAGCCCAGGTGGCCAACTGGGAAAAGATCAAAAAAGAGGAAAAGGGTGCAGAACGCCGCTCTGCCCTGTCCGGTATTCCGCCCCATCTGCCGGCATTGATGAAGGCTCAGAAGATCAGCGAAAAGGCCTCCAGGGTTGGTTTTGACTGGGAACATGTTGATCAGGTGATGGCCAAGGTACTAGAAGAACTGCACGAATTTGAAGAGGCCATGGCACAGGGGAGCCAGGAGCGGATGGAGGCAGAACTGGGTGATTTGTTGTTTGCCATTGCCAACCTGGGCAGGTTCCTGACACTTGATCCTGAAGAAGCGCTGCGCAAGACCATCAACCGCTTTCAGACGCGGTTCAATCATATTGAAAACAGGCTGCATGCCGATGGCAGACAACTGCAGGAGACCAGCCTGGAAGAAATGGAACAGCTCTGGCAGGAGGCTAAAAAAATGGAGTTCTCCCTGCCTGTCGGTGGAAAATGAGGCTCCTTTGGAAGGATTTCAGCGGGTTGAATCCTTATCCACAAAATCTGTTGAAAACCTGTGGATAATAGTGTTGATGAAACAGAAAAGTTACATTCTTACAAGCGATTTTTCCCAAATGCCTATTTTTTAATCACTTTGTTTGTTGTTTAATATCAATATGTTAGATGTTTAAGCGCGCTATCGGTGATATTTCAATGGTTTTAGGTGTCAAGCTCTTTTCTTGTTTTTTTATGGGTATTTTTGCTGTGCATAACCTGTAGTGGTTTACGCTGATTTGATCCCATTCATATCAACACCTTCCAGTTCTAATAATATTTTTTTCATGGAAATACCACCAGGACCGCTGAAGCCGGTCAAGGCCCCTGAGGCGGCTACCACCCGGTGACAAGGTATGATTATCGGCACCGGATTACTGCGCAGGGCACCTCCTACCGCCCGACTGGCCCGGGGACGTCCTGCCAGTACAGCCAGCGCTCCATAGCTGGTTACAGAACCGTACGGTATCTGCATGGTCAGCTGCAGAACCTGCTGATAAAATAAACTCAAGTATGAAATATCTACCTGAAGTTCAGACGGTTGCACATCACCCTGGAAGTAACGGTTTAACCATGCAGCTGCTGTGTGAGACCGTATATCCTCGGGCAAACGGGCAGCTTCAGGCCCTGAAAGATCATCGCCCGGCAACCAGACCCGACAGATACCAGCCGTTGAGGCTGCCACCGCTCCCCTACCCTGACTGGTTGTGTACCATGAAACACTAACCTGTTTTGGCTTTCTCATCGTCGCAGTTTCCTTTGTGTCAGTCCCCAGAACTCTACCGCCTCTTCAGAACGAAACAACCTGCTGCAGGCAGCATATACCAGCACGGCGGTCAGGACAACGCCGATCAGCACGAGTGCGCCCGGCAGCTTGTTTCCAGGCTGCGACCAATCCCACAGACCGGTCAGCCACCAGGCAACGGCCCCCATGGGCAATGATGCCGCAACTGCAGATAAAGCCGTACGCAGCATGCGCTTTCCTCCTAATAATCCTGTTTTGCGCCGCAGCAGCCAGAAAAGCAGCAGCATGTTACCAAGGGCGGACAGGGATGAGGCCAGGGCAAGACCGCCATGTTTAAGCGGCCCCATCAGCCAGAGACTGAATCCCAGGTTGAGTAGAAAAGCGATAAAGGCGGTCAGCACCGGAGTTTTGGTGTCTTTCAGTGCATAAAAGGCAGGTGCCAGCACCCGCACCAGGGCAACACATGAGAGGCCGGTTGCATAGTACGTCAGCGCAAGAGCAGACTGCTGGGCCATGGCATAGCTGAACTGCCCCCCCATGAACAACAACGTCATCAGTGGCTCAGCACAGACCACTAATCCTGTCAGGGCCGGTATGGTGACAAACAGGGTCAGACGAACCCCGTAGTTAAGCGAGTCTTTCATGGCAGCCAGATCACCGGCCGCAGCCTGTCGGCTCATGGCCGGCAACACGGCCTGGGCAACCGAGACCGTAAACACCCCTTGCGGAAACTCGAACAGACGTTGGGCATAGTAGAGATACGAGACAGACCCCTGCGGCAGCAAAGAAGCCAGGATATTACCCACTGTTATATTAAGGTAATAGACACCAACACCTACGGTAGCAGGTAACATCAGCAGAGCTATCTTGTTGACTTTGGGATCAGACAAGGTGAAACGAAGGCGGATAGGAAACCCTTTTTTCCACAGTACCGGCAGTTGTAACAGTAGCTGGATCAGACCGCCCAGCAGCACTCCCACGGCCAAGGCCGTAATCGGGTACTCAAAAAAAGGTCGTAGCAGCAAGGCAGCCAGAATCATGGCCAGGTTGAGAAATACGGTTGATATGGCTGGTGTAAAAAAATGGCGCACCGTATTGAGGATCCCCATACAGAGCGCCACCAGCGAGATAAAGAACAGGTACGGAAACATGATTCGATTCAGCAGCACGGTCAGTTCAAACTTGCCAGGCATTGCATGAAAACCAGGGAACATCAGTGAGATGATCGCAGGAGAGAAGATAATACCCAGCAATGTGATTAATGCCACCACCATGGTCAGCAACGAGAAACAGATATTAGCCAGTTCTCTGGCCCGCTCCTCCCCTTCCTGCGCCAGAGTTTCGGAAAAGGTAGGGACAAAGGCTGCGGTCAGGGCACCTTCGGCAAAGAAGCGACGCAGCATGTTGGGGATCTGGAATGCGGCAAAAAAAGCATCGGTGGCCATGCCGGCACCAAAGAGCCGCGAGGTGACCATATCACGCACCATGCCCATCACCCTGGACAGCATGGTGGCAGAGCCCAGGATACCGGCAGCCTTGAGTATACCTTTCTGTTCCGACATCCAGACTCCGTTCTGAACATGATTGCCATGCCAGAGATGGCTAATGGCCACGCCTGATATACATGAAGCAGCAAGTCCAGTCAAATCAGCCCTGCAGACTTTTTCTGGCAGGGCTTGACAGCTATTTAGTATGAGAAGGAGATTACAGCAGAAATACAGCGTGTTCTGGCAGGTACACTAACGATTACAACCTGAATTGAACAGGACTCTGAAAACACGGTGGTACTCCCTGTGATGTTTACAGAGCCCTGTTTTTCGTACTATTTTACTGCGGCATTCAGATCAGCCAGTAACTGCTCCGGGTCAAGTCCGTGGTTGATAGCCCCCAGATCAATCGGTTCACTCTGGGCCCCCATACAGCCGGCACAAGCCAGATTGTATTTTTTAAGCACTTTGGCCGTCTCCGGATAGGTACGCAACATCTCCAGAAAGGTCATATCTTTGGTTATCTTGGCAGCCGTCTTAGCCATTGCAAGCCCCCTACTCGTATTTGATATCAATAATCTCATATTCCTTGGTACCGGCCGGTACCTTTACCTTGACCGAATCATCCAGCTTGTGGCCGATCAAGGCCTTGCCCACCGGTGAGGTGCAGGATATCTTGCCCAGCTTGATATCAGCTTCATCTTCACCAACGATCTTGTACGTGATCTCCTCTTCAGAAGAGGTATCGTACAGGGTAACCGTGGCACCAAAGACCACCTTGTCAGGCTTCAGCCCCGACAGGTCAACCACATGGGCCCGGGCCAGCTTACCCTGCAGCTCCATGATCCGCCCTTCAATGAATCCCTGGCGATTTTTGGCTGCATCGTACTCTGCATTTTCCGAAAGATCACCATGGCTGCGTGCCTCGGCAATATCCTGGATTACCTTGGGGCGCTCTTCACGAATCAGGCGCTTGAGCTCTTCCTGCAGCGCTTCATGGCTCTCTTTGGTCAACGGAATCGTGGTAGACATTGTTACGGATAGCTCCTAAAAAAGATAATCCTGAAGAGGCTTGACCCGCAGGTCCTGCTCCTTCAGGTTGACAATGGCATCCACTGCCGCATTGGCGCCGGCAGCAGTGGTATAGTAAGCCACATTGTGCATCAGTGATTCACGACGGATTGAAAAGGAATCAGCCACGGCCTGGGCTCCCTGGGTAGTATTAATCACCAGCTGAACCTCTCCGTTCTTGATGGCGTCAACAATGTGCGGCCGACCCTCCTTGACCTTGTTGACCCGCTTGACCGGAATTCCTTTTTCTTCCAGAAAAACAGCAGTGCCTGCTGTTGCCAGCAGGCCGAAGCCAGCTTTATACAGTTTTTCTGCTGCAATGACAACCAGTTTCTTGTCAGCGTCGCGCACACTGATGAAAACATTGCCACGCATCGGCAGCTTGACTCCAGCGCCTGTTTGAGATTTGGCAAAGGCCTCGGCAAAGCTGTCGCCGATCCCCATCACTTCACCGGTAGACTTCATCTCCGGTCCCAGCAGGGTATCCACACCAGGAAACTTGACAAACGGGAAGACCGCTTCCTT
>DIUB01000134.1 GCA_002422265.1 Geobacter sp. UBA6169 | reverse complement strand
TCTTTACCCTGCAGCAGCGACACGACAGCAGCAGCAACGGTCTTGCCCATGGAGCTGGCCACAAAACCGGAGTGGGGCATTCCCCCCACCTGCTCACGGTCTGCCGCATCACCCACCACATGAATCCCTTTATGGAGCGTTGATTCAAAGGTGAGCGGGCTGGCTGCTGCCCAGCGTCCGCCTTTGGTTACCAACCCTGTTGAAAACGCCAGGGCGCCTGCCTTCTGTTCCGGAATGATGTTGATGATATCAGCGCTCAGCTCCCCCTTGTCGGTGGTCAGACGGCGTTTTCCGGCATCCACCCCCTTGAGCGAGACATCGGGGCTGTACTCGATAATATCCCTGTATAGATCGGCCCAGGCGGTCTTGAACAGCTTGGCCTTGGAGACCACATCAGGGTTGGCATCCAGCACCAGCACCTTACCCTTGTTGCCCGTCCTCTTCATAAAGGCCGCCACCATGCTGATCCGCTCATAGGGGCCAGGGGGACAACGGAACGGGGCCTCAGGGATACTGATCAGAAAGCTACCCCCTTTTTTCAGGGTTGCCAGTTCCCGCGCTAATTGCACAGTCTGCTCACCGGCTTTCCAGGCATGGGGGAACAGCTTGCGGGCGGCAGCATCCATACCAGGGATCAAGTCAAAGGAGAAATCAACCCCCGGCGCCACCACCAGCCGGTCGTAGGCGATCTTGCCCTTGCTGATCTCCACATAGCCGGCTACCGGATCAATGGCGCTGACCGTATCCTGCAGCACCCGGATCCCCTGTCTGGCCAGCCGGTCGTAGCCGTGGGTGATGGCCGGCATCTTTAGAATACCGGAAATAACCAGATTGCTGGAAGGGCAGGTGACATACTGCCTGAGTGGCTCGATCAGGAAAACCTCAAGGTTCGGATCGTACAGCTTCAGGTAGCGGGCAGCGGTGGCACCGCCAAAACCGCCCCCCACCACCACAACCCGCTGCTTTTTCTTGGGAAACAGCTCGGCAGCCCGAACAGAAACGGCAAAGGGCCCCAAACAGGCCAGTCCTGCAACACCAAGTGCAGTACCGGTAATAAAATCGCGTCGTGAAAGCATCGGTGGCCTCCTATTTCTGCCGTGCATAATATGCAGCCATCTGGTTCAGGTCATTGTCCTTGAGACCCTTGAACATCTCCATGGCTGCCGAATCGCGCTTGCCGGTCTGGTACTCCTGCATTGCCTCCAGCAGATAGGGCCGCGCCTGGCCCGCTATACGCGGTCCTTCAGCGGTTCCGTAGCCCGTCTCGCCGTGGCAGGCAGCACAGGTTGCATGGTCAGCAGGCTTTTTGACGGACCGTTTGGGGGCGTGGCTGCTGTTGATCCACCTCCAGCCGGCAATGGTTGTGGTCATTTCGGTCACCTGCTCATCATTGTAGCCCTTGGCAAAGTTGGCCATCACACTGCCGGGACGCTTACCGGCTGCAAAATCCTGCATTGATTTTTTCAGGTAGGCCTGCTGCTGCCCGCCGATCACCGGTGTCAGACGTCCGGGTGAGGCCCCGTAGGTTCCATGGCAACCGGCACAGGGGGCGGCCAGAACGGTCCCCTTGTCCGGCGGCCCTGCAGCATACGCGCTGGAGGCTGCCAGAAGCAGCGCTAACCAAGCTCCCTTCATCATCATAACTGTCTCCTGTCCGGCCCAAGGGCCTGCATAAAATCGCATTGCTGCCAAGCGTACCATCAGATTTCCTGATTGCAAGCAACCTTACATTTCTAATATCACCGGCAGCACCATCGGCCTGCGCTCGATGCTTTTCTTGAAGAACCGCTTCAGGGTCTGGCGCACCAGCTGCCGCACTTCGTCCCGGTCGGCCAGAAACTCAATGCTCCGTTCCTGCAAGGCCTCCCGCACCAGATCCTTGGCTGCCTGCAGATACTCCTGGCTCTCATCTTCAAACACAAACCCCCGGGAGACAATCTCCGGCCCGTAGATCAGCTCACCGGTGTGCTGGTTGATCCCCAGCATCACCAGCACCATGCCGTCTTCAGCCAGGTGACGGCGATCCTTCAGCACCACCTCGCCCACATCACCCACCCCTTTGCCATCCACAAAGACCCGGCCGGTCTCCACCGTTTCCTCAATGCAGGCGGTGTTATTGTAGAAACAGACCACCTCGCCGTTGACTGCCAGCAGACAGCGTTCTTCCGGTATACCCACCTTCATGGCCAGTCGGCGATGCAGCACCAGATGGCGATACTCTCCGTGGATCGGCAGGAAGAAGCGGGGCCGGGTGATGTTCATCATCAACTTCAGCTCTTCCTGGGAGGCGTGGCCCGAGACATGTACCTCTGAGACCTTCTCATGGTGAACATCGGCGCCACGGCGGTAGAGATGATTGATCAGCTCGGAAATGGTACGCTCATTACCGGGGATGTTACGGGAGGAGAGGATGACCGTGTCCCCCTGTTCCAGCCTGATCTGCTTGTGATCATCCATGGCAATCCGCACCAGGGCCGACATCGGCTCCCCCTGGCTGCCGGTTGAGATGATGCAGACCTGCTCCGGCGGCAGGTGGTTCAGCTCCCGGATATCCATCAGCTGGTCATCGTTGATCTTCAGATAACCCAGGTTGCGGGCAATCCGTACGTTGTTGACCATGGAACGGCCATTCAGCAGCACCTTACGGCCATTGGCAACCGCCACATCGGCCACTTGCTGCACCCGATGGATATTACTGGAAAAAGCGGCCACAATGATCCGGCCCTTGCATTTGGGAAACAGGTCGGCCAGCGCCTCCCCCACATACCGTTCAGAGATGGTGTAGCCTTCCCGCTCCACATTGGTGGAGTCGGACAAGAGCGCCAGCACCCCCTGGTCGCCGTAACGGGCAAAGGTACCCAGGTCGGTCACCTCGCCATCCACCGGGGTCTGGTCCAGCTTGAAGTCGCCGGTGTGGATCACGATCCCTTCCGGCGTGCTGATGGCCAGGGCACAGCCATCCACCACCGAGTGTGCCACCCGGATAAACTCAACACTGAAACAGCCCAGAGCAACGATGTCACGGGGCTGCACCGGGTTCAGATCCGCCTCCACCTTGTACTCCTGCAGCTTTCCCTCCAGGATGCCCAAGGTCAGAGAGGTGCCATAAATGGGAGCGGGAAACTCCCGCAGCAGAAACGGCAGGGCACCGATATGGTCTTCATGGCCGTGGGTCAACAGGATACCGCGCAGCCGGTCGGCCCGCTCCCGCAGCCAGCTGAAATCCGGGATCACATAATCCACCCCCGGCATATCGGCATCGGGAAACATCAGACCGGCATCCACCAGAATCAGATCTTCCCCACACTCATAGGCCATGCAGTTGATGCCGATTTCGCCCAGACCACCCAGGGCCACGATGCGCAGCGGCGCTGTTACTTTATTTTCAGAATTCATGCCTATTGTCCTTTACGCAGCGGCACCAGCACCGCAATTTTCTGGTCACAGCAGCTGATCCATTGCTGTCCCGGCTGACGCAGCCAGCGGACACCGTAGAAGGCGCTACGCAGTGACCGGTAGCCTGCCAGGGCACGGTCAAGGTCACCGGCCCGTTCGGCGGTCTCTGCCAGCAGCCAGATCTGTTCTGCTGCTTCCTCAACCCGCTCTGAAAAGGGAAGATACATCCGGATAGCGGATTCATAGCCGGTCAGGGCCACCATGAAGTCACCGTTACGCACGCCGGCCTCACCCTCTTCAAACTGCACCTTCTGACGCCACCAGACATTGGCAACCAGCAGGCTTACGGCAAGCAGCAGGGTGATGACGATGGTGGAAATGGTACGCAACATGGTGGTTATTCCAGAAAAAAACGGGGCAGAAAGGTCAGCAGGGCACCGATCATCAGCAACAGCACCCCCAGCACCGTCACCAGGCTGGGCAGCAGGTTGCGCGGTGATGACCAGCGATGGGCAGCGACAAAACCCCAGCCGCAGCAGGCCAGTCCGAGCAGAACCAACAGCAGGTACTGGGGTGCCTTCATACCAACCCCTTGCTGATGGCCTGTTCCATCTGCTGCATCAGCAGTTCTTCAGCCTCGGCCCGTTTCATCCCCTCCGGAACCGTAACCGCAGGGTGAATGATGATCTGGACCGCCTTGCCCAGGTTCAGCCCCAGCGAGCCACCAGGGTTGATGGCAAAACTCCCTTTGATGCTGACCGGCACTACCGGTACCCCGGCCTTCACAGCCAGCAGAAAGCCACCCCGCTTGAACGGCAGCAGCTTGCCGTCGCGGGTACGGGTACCCTCCGGGAAGACAATCACGCTGGTGCCAGCCTTGATCTGTCGGGCCGCCTCCTCCATACTCTTCAGCGCCTTGCGGCCGTCACCCCGATCCAGCGGAATATAGCCGCCCCGCCGCATGGACCAGCCAAAGACCGGTATCCTGAACAGCTCTTGCTTGGCGATCCATGAAAGGGGACGGGGAAAATAGCCCAGCATGGCCAGGATATCAAAGTTGCTGGCATGGTTACTCATCACGATGATCGGGCCGTCAGGCAGATGCTCAGCACCACTGACCGTCACCTTGAGCGCAGCCAGACGGATGCCCAGTCGCCCCCAGAAGCGGGCAAACCAGCTGTAATAACGACGATCCAGCAGAGTCGACAGGATCGCCGCTGCAGCAATCGGGAAGGTAAGCGGAAAAAAAACCGCCATATAGAGCAGACCACGCAGAACAGCCACAACGGCACCCCCGTCAAAATCTGCGGAAGTGTAGCTATTTTAACGGGTAAGGTCAAGCAAGGGTCGAATGCCTTGCACGGTTTACAGTAGGGTGGTATATACGACCTCCATACCTGAATCACACTTAGGGGAGACTCCTATGGCCAGCTTGAATAAAGTTATGTTGATCGGCAATCTGGGAAAAGATCCGGAGGTGCGCTATACCACCTCAGGCCAGGCAGTAGCCACTTTTTCCCTGGCAACCAGCGAAAAGTTTAAAAACAAGAGCGGCGACTGGGAGGAGCGGACCGAATGGCACCGGGTCACCCTGTGGGGCAAGCAGGCCGAGATCGCCGGTGAATATCTGGCCAAGGGCAAGACCGTCTACATTGAAGGACGCCTGCAGACCCGCAAGTGGACCGACCGTGACGGCAATGATAAATATACCACTGAAATTGTCGGTGACCGGATGCAGATGCTGGGTGGCAAGGGTGATGCCGGTGGCGGATCTGCGGCTCCGCGTCGTCCTGCTGCCGGCGGAGTAGCCGACACCTCGGTCAGCTATGATGAACCGCCGTTTCAGGATGACGACATACCGTTTTAAAGCCCACCTAGATTAAAAATGTAAACTTAGACCGTAATACATTGTTATTACGGTTTTTTTATGTTTACATTTTGGTTTTGCGGGGTGCGATTATGCTGAATCAGGGGATGATGCAGGAACTGCTGACCAGCAGAATACGGCTGGTGTAGGGTCGATTCATAAATTGTCCCTACAAGCCTTGACATATATACGCTGAAGCTACTATGTATATACAAAACATGGGGGGGTGCCCAATGGCAACAGCAATGACATCAATACGGCTTGATACCCATCTGGCCGACGAGGCTGCGCAGATCCTGGGAGTAAAAAGCAGGACCGAGGCGGTGCATGTCGCCCTGCGCGAGATCGTTGCCCTGAAAAAATTCAAGAACCTGATGAGTAAGCACGCCGGTAAGCTGACATTCGAGGGGCTTGGTGAGTAGTCTCGTCATCTTCGATACTTCGATCTTCATTGATCACTTGCGCACCGGTTGCCACAAGGAGCGGATCGACGCTATCAACGGCCTGATTCGCACCTCATCGGTGGTGCTGGCTGAACTGTGGCGCGGGGCAACAAAACCTGCCGAACAGACGTTCCTGAAACAGCTTGAGAGAAACCACCCCCTCTTGTCACCCACCGAGAAGAACTGGCTCGAATCCGGTCACCTGCTCGGCAAGATGCGTGTAGATAAAGGCTTTGTGCCCGATAAGCTGCGCGACCTGCATTTCGATGTCCTCATCGCCCTGACAGCACGCACTACTGGTGCCCGCCTGATAACCTCCAATCGCAGCGACTTTGAGCTAATCAAAAGCTATCGTGATTTTCGGTTGGAGATATGGTAACCACCGTCGGCCAGCGAGAACGTACCACCCAGAATCGGGTGGTGAATCACCCGCTGGGGCACCTGCAACCCCACTGCCCGGCGTATCTGGCTGAATCTGGAACTGATCAAGAAACCGGTACACTGCCTTGAGTACATCATTGTCCATGAGCTGGTGCACCTGCTGGAAAAGCACCATAACGACCCTTTCAAGGCCCTTATGGACCAGTACCTGCCACTGTGGCGTCAGTATCGGGATGAGTTGAATGACAACCGTTGGGACATGAAGGGTGGGGGGAGTGATGCATCAACCTGCTGTGCACATGCGCTGTCGTTCTGTCTGTCCCTATGACTGCCCGGATGCCTGCGGCCTGCTGGTAACGGTTGTTGATAAGAACGCTGTACAGGTGGAGGGGGACCCGGACCACCCGATCACCATGGGGCTGATCTGCGGCAAAATGCGTCAGTACAATCTGACTGTACACTCACCGCAGCGGCTGACCAGCCCGATGCTCCGCACCGGTCCCAAGGGCAGCGGCCAGTTCAGGCCCATCAGCTGGGATGAGGCAGTGGAGCAGATCTGCAGCCGCTGGCAGGAGATTAGCAGCCTCCACGGTGCCGAGTCGATCCTGCCCTATTCCTACGCCGGTACCATGGGGCTGGTACAGCGCAACAGCGGCCACCCTTTCTTTCACAAACTGGGGGCCAGCCGCCTGGCCCGTACCATCTGTACCCCGGCCAAAGAGGCCGGCTGGAAGGCGGTGATGGGGGAGACCCCCGGCCTTGACCCGTCGGAACGCAGCCACAGTGACCTGATCATCCTCTGGGGACTCAACGCCGCTGCCACCAGCATC
>DIUB01000037.1 GCA_002422265.1 Geobacter sp. UBA6169 | reverse complement strand
GATTGAGCTGCGACCAAAGATGGCCAGAAGATGAGATGCAAGATGTTCATGTTATTGTTGCTAGCCTCCTTAGTATGTTTTTCTCTGTATCTCTGCGTCTTTGCGTTAAAAACATCTGGGGGGGGTATCACATGAAGGTCATCGCATTCAACGGCAGTGCCCGCAAGGATGGCAACACCGCCAAACTGATCACCTACGCCTGTGAAGAACTGAACAAGGAAGGGATTGAGACCGAGCTGCTGCAGCTGGCAGGCCGGCCGATCCATGGCTGCATCGCCTGCTACAAGTGCTTTGCCAGCAAGGATCGCCGCTGCGCGGTGACCGACGACGTGGCCAACGAGTGTATCGAGAAGATGGATCAGGCCGACGGGATCATCATCGGCTCCCCCACCTACTTTGCCGCCATCAGCCCTGAGGCCAAGGCCCTGATCGATCGCTGCGGCATGGTGGGCCGGGCCAATGGTGACATGTACAAGCGCAAGGTGGGGGCCGGGGTAGTGGCAGTGCGCCGGGCTGGCGCAATTCACGTCTTTGATACCATCAACCACTTTTTCACCATCGGTCAGATGATCATTGTGGGCTCCAGCTACTGGAATGTGGGGGTGGGCCGCAACATCGGCGACGTGGACAGTGATGAGGAAGGGATCAAGACCATGCGTGATCTGGGGATCAACATGGCCTGGCTCCTTAAAAAACTGCAGGGCTGATCAGGACTTTATTGCCTGGTGCAACCGCTTGCTGCCTGCACGGACTGCTGCGCATCTGCAAGCTGAGTTTTTCAGCTGGTCTTGAAACCGGACATCTCCTGCTCAAGGTTCTTGATCTGCAGTGAAAGACCGCTGACCGCCCCCTCCATAACCTTGCTGGTCTGCAGGTTGCCGGAGGCGGCCGCCTCCATCTCTTCTGCAGCACGAACCACCTGATCACTGGCCTCGGTCTGCATGCGGCAGGCCTTGCGGATGCCGTCGATCATCCTGACGATGGTTTCAGTGGAATCGGCTATGGTGGTGCCTGCCTCATTGTGGGAGCGGGCCACATGGTACACCTCCTGTGCCAGGGTACGCATGCCTGCCGAGGTTTTTTCGATCACACCGGCATCACTGGTCTGCTGGTTAAATGAACGCACAATCTGCTCCAGCATAGAGCCTACCTCTTCCATGGCAAGCCTCATCTTTTCACCGTGCTGCACGTGCAGCTGGGTTGCCTTGGCAATCTCTCCTACCTGTTCGCTGGCAATCTTGACACCGTGGACAATCTTGGTCAGGGCCTGGCCGGAGCGCTGCGAAAGCTGCTCACCCTCCCGAACAGCCTGCTCTGACAGCGAGATAGCCATAACCGCCTTGTCGGTCTCTTCCTTGACACCATTAACGATCTCGGCGATTTCGCGGGTAGATGCCGTGGTACGGCGGGCAAGTTCTTTGATCTCATGGGCCACCACACCAAACCCCTTGCCATGCTCACCGGCCTGGGCGGCAATAATGGAGGCGTTCAGTGCCAGCAGCTTGGTCTGCTCCGCCACCTCGTCGATCACCCGCAAAATGGTGCCGATACTGGCTGCGTGAACCGACAGATTGCCGATGGCCTGCTGCACGGTACAGGAGGCACTGCGGATCTGGGCGATCCCTTTGGCTGTACTTTCGACCGAGCTGTTGCCCTGTTCTGCATCCCGCAGCACGTCCACTGAAACCCGCGCCGTGGTCTGGGCGCTTTCTTCTACCTGGCGCACTGATTTTTCCATGTCCGTCACCAGGTCACTGGTCTTCATGGCATTCTGCATCAGCCGGTGCACGTTGACGTTGATCTCGCCCTGGTCTCCGGCCATACGGGTAATGGAATCACTTACCAGCTCCACCGAATGCAACAGCTGTGTCACCAGATCGTTAATCTGGGCCGTGCTTGAGACCATCTGCTGTATTGAGGCTGCGTTGACAATTGCTGCTTCCGAAAGCCCCTCCACCGAGGTGGTTACCTCCTCAACCGAATGCCTGATCTGACCTGCAGCATCTTTCGTCCGGCCAACCGTATCCTTTTGGCTTTCAGCCATCTTGAGATTCTGAAGGGCAACAGAATCAACGTTTATGCCAATGGTACGCAGTTCGCTGACCGCTGCCCTGATGCTGACTACAATGCTGCTGAGCCGTTCAAGCATCTCATTAAAGTTGCTGTTAAGCATACCAACCTCATCAGGGGCCAGGTCATTCCCCCTGATGGCAAGGTTGCCGTCGGCCGCCTGATCCATGACCGCTGAAAGGTGCTTGACCCGGGCAGGCAGCTTGCGTGAGGCCAGCATCAGAAGCACGGCCAGAAAAAACAGTCCGCAGAGTGCAAACAGCGCCCGCTGTCCGTCCTTCGAAAACTGGTCTGCAAACATACCCAGCAGTGAGAGCAGCATCCCGGAGATAAGCAGTATCCTGATCAGTTTTGAACCAAAACCGAGGTTTTTTGCCATGGCGTGTATCCTTGATAGAATCTGGAGCATGTCAGCTATGGCCCTCTTTATACCGTAAAACGATGTTAAAGCAAAAGCTCTTCCGTCCTTTCCTGTGCATGGTCTTGCATTTTGTATGTGCCGCTCCTATACTGCCCGCACATTTTTTCAGGAGGGACTGCGTGATAGAGATCAA
Source organism: Geobacter sp. UBA6169 (assembly GCA_002422265.1). Classification (GTDB taxonomy): domain Bacteria; phylum Desulfobacterota; class Desulfuromonadia; order Geobacterales; family Pseudopelobacteraceae; genus Trichlorobacter. The sequence goes on along the minus strand of DIUB01000037.1, from coordinate 27,542 downwards.
TTTTGACAAGATGGGTGGACTGATTCCGGCCGTTATCCAGGATTACGAAAACGGTGAAGTGCTGATGGTGGCCTTCATGGACAAGAAGACCCTGGATCTGACCCTGCGTGACGGCAAGACCTGGTTCTTCAGCCGCACTCGCAACAAGTACTGGATGAAGGGTGAGGAATCAGGCAATACTCAGGATGTGATGGAGGTGCTGACCGATTGCGATGCCGACACCGTGGTGATCAAGGTAAAACAGAATGGTCCGGCTGCCTGCCATACCGGCAACCGCAGTTGTTTCTACGTTAAATGGGAGAATAACCAGTGGGTGGAACATTCCAATCCGCTCTTCAATCCCGAGGAGGTCTACAAAAAATGAGTACCGTCCTGCGCTTCGGCGTTCCTAAAGGCAGTCTGGAAGAGGCCACGGTAGATCTGTTCAAACAGGCCGGCTGGCAGATTGGTGTTTCCTCCCGCAGTTATTTTCCCACGGTTGACGATGGTGAGATGAAATGCCATCTGATCCGTCCCCAGGAAATGGGGCGCTATGTGGAGCGGGGCACCATTGATGTCGGTATTGCCGGACGGGACTGGGTACGTGAGAACGATGCCGATGTGGTTGAAGTCTGCGAGATGGTCTACTCCAAGGTCTCGCGCCGCCCGGTGCGCTGGGTGCTGGTGGTGACCCAGGATTCGCCGGTACAGAAACCGGAAGACCTGCAGGGGGCCACCATCTCCACCGAACTGGTCGGCTTTACCAAGCGCTACTTCAAGGAACGCAACATCCAGGTGAACGTCGAATTCTCCTGGGGCGCCACCGAAGCCAAGGTGATCGACGGCCTCTGCGATGCCATTGTTGAGGTGACCGAGACCGGCTCCACCATCCGGGCCAACAACCTGCGGATCGTCTGCGAGCTGATGGAATCGGTGCCGGTGATGGTGGCCAACAGATCCGCCTGGAACGATCCATGGAAACGGGCCAAGATCGAACAGATCGCCACCCTGCTTAATTCGGCACTGCGGGCCGAGGGGATGGTGGGGCTGAAGATGAACGCACCGGCCAACTGTGTGGATGGAATTATCGGTATCCTGCCCAGCCAGAAGGCGCCGACCGTAGCTCACCTCTACAAGTCAGACTGGGTCTCCATTGAAAGCATCCTGCCTGAGAAAGAGGTGCGCCGAATTGTGCCGGAACTGCTGCGTCTGGGGGCTGAAGGCATTATCGAATATCCGCTCAGTAAAATCATCTGATGCTCAGCTACACCATTACCGCAGATGACCACTGCCGTCGGCTGGAGAGCTGGTTGCAACGCCTCCTGCCGACGGCTTTGCCTGCCTATTGCCGCAAGCTGATCAAATCCGGCGCCTGCAGCCTCAACAATGCCAAGGCATCATCTGACTCCCTGCTGCACTGCGGTGATACCGTCACGCTGAAGGAAAGTCGGTCGGTCACGGATCACTTGCACCATCCACTCCCGCCGGTCGATCTGCTCTGGCAGGATGACAAACTGCTGGCCATCAGCAAACCGGCCGGCCTGGCCATGCACCCCGCTGCCGAGGTGGATGAAAACCTGGCCGATATCGCTTCGGACTGGCTGGAAAAGAAATCCAATCATCCGGTACGGGCCTACCCGGTCAACCGGCTGGATCGTGGCACTTCAGGCGTGGTGCTGCTGGCCACCAGCTCATCCAATGCCGGGATACTGGGCAGACAGGTGAAAGAGGAAGGGCTGGACAAGATCTACCTGACGGTCGTGGAAGGGCTAGTGGAAGGTGAGGGCGAGATCAACCAACCGCTGGATGGCAAGGAATCAGTCAGCCGCTATCGCTGCCTGGCCAGTGGCGAGAATTGCTCGTTTCTGCTGGTGCAGCCAATCACCGGCCGCACCCACCAGATCCGCCGTCACCTCTCGGTAATCGGTCATCCGGTGGTGGGGGACAAACGGTACGATGCCCAACCACTGCCTACCCTGCCGGGCATCGCCCTGCACTCTTTCCGGACCAGACTGCAGCACCCCACCCCTGATACGCAGCTGACGCTCTGCGCACCGCTGCCGAGGGAACTGCGGGAACTGATCATTGCACGCTGCGGAATCAGCAAAGGCGCTTTACTTTTGTTGCTGGTGAGCCTGGCCACGACCGGTGAAGCTGCTGTTGACAGTTCAACAGTCACCCCCTCCTGACCGTTGTATCCCATGCCCCGCTTCCCCCACGGCCTGCACGCCCTCAACATCACCCAGTTCCTGGGTGCCATGAACGACAACATCCTCAAGCTGCTGATCATCTTTTCACTGATCCAGCTTCAGGGAACGGAAAAGGCCGGAATCATCACGGCCAGCGTCGGCGCCGCTTTTGCCTTGCCGTTTCTGTTGTTTTCTGCCCCGGCCGGCTGTCTGGCTGACCGCTACAGCAAGCGCAGCGTCAGTGTCGGCGTCAAGCAGATGGAGGTGGTGGTTACGGCACTGGCGGTGGTGTTGTTTGCCCTGCAGCAGACCTGGGGACTCTATCTGCTGATGTTTCTGATGTCGGCCCAAAGCGCCCTGTTTTCTCCGACCAAATACGGCATCATCCCTGAGCTGGCCCCCCGGGAAGAACTCTCCCACGCCAACGGCCTGATTGAGGCCTTTACCTTTTTTGCCATTATCATCGGCACGGTGCTGGGGCCTGCCCTGACCCAGGCAGTTTCCGGCCGTTTCTGGCTTGCTGCCTGCTTTTGCCTGGCTATCTCCGTGATTGGACTTGTTGCGGCACAGCGACTGCCGGATGTTCCGGCAATAGCGCCGGACCGCGTGATCCGCCTCTTCCCGGCCGAGATCTTCCGGACACTGCGCCGGGTCCGCCATGACCACCGGCTGATGCTGGCGATCATCGGCCTTGCCTGGTTCTGGCTGCTGGGGGCCTTTGCCCAGCTGAATCTGATCAGTTACGGTATCCAGCGGTTGGGGTATAGCGGGGCTCAGAGCGGCTATCTCTTTCTGGCTTCAGCCTTTGGCATTGCCGTCGGGTCACTGCTGGCAGCCCGGCTGTCCGGCAGCGGGGTCTCGTGGGGGATTGTGGTACTGGGGGGCTTTGGCCTGACAGCAGCGTCGGTACTGCTGCAACTGGTGCCCAGCAGCAGCTACCCGGTGATTGCCGTGATCCTGCTGTACGGCATCAGTGCCGGCCTGTTCTCCCTGCCGCTGCAGACCTTCATCCAACTGCAGGCAGAGGCCGAAATACGCGGCGAGGTGCTGGCTGCCTCCAGTTTTGTCAACTGGATCGGCATCCTGATCGCCTCAGGCCTGACCTTTCTGTTCAGTGGCCCTTTGCATCTGTCCGCTGCACAGGGGTTCAGCCTGATGGGCATACTGAACCTTCTGGTGGTCATCGTGGGTATCCGCCTGCTGAGCCGGATCAGGATTGACGGCAGATAGCAACGTTTTTCTCGGATTATAGGCCGCTATTATTCGGAATATGTGTTCATATTTCTCGGATTATCAGGTCAGTCGTGTCTTTCATGTGTCTGTCCTGCGCTGTGGACCTTGTCGGCGGTCATGCCGCCGGTAACCACAAACCCCATGGCACGGTGGGGGGACATGTTGACCGGCTTGACTGCTGAGCGCGGCACGATCACGGTGTAGCCGCCGATCTGGTAGCTGAGCGGCAGGTAGACGGCAATCTCTCCTTCATCACCAATCCCGGCCGGAAGGCTGCTGAAGTCGCTGCGGGTGACAAAGCCGATCATGCGCAGTGTTTTGCCGCCGAATTCAAGCTCCATGCTGACCACCTGGCTGAACTGGGAGTCACGCTGTTTGGCAAAGAAGCCGATGAAATCTTTGAGCGAGCCATACAAAGTCTTGACCAACGGAATATGATCGACCAGCTGATCACCCAGTTCCAGCAGTCGCCGCACCAGAAAGGCGTTCAGGGCCAGGCCGAACAGAAAAGTCACCAGCAGGCCGGTCAAAAGCCCCATACCGGGGAGGTACCAGCCTTCGGGCAACAAAAACCTCAGTAATCCACCCAACACCGTCTCTGCCGAGCGCACCAGCCAGAAGAGAATATAGATGGTCAATAGAGACGGCAGCATGGCCACCAGCCCCCGAAACATGATCCTGCCGAACCGATTCATGACACCCCCTCCCCTGCCACTCGTGGCACTATACAGATTGGCACACAGTATTATACCATGTTACCGCAGCAGTTCCAGGGCTGTAAGAATCTGCTGGGCCGCCCCCTGCTCGATCAGCATCCTGAACATCGGCTCCATACTGCTGAAAAATGCGGCCCCCAGCAGGAAGAACAGCAGCAGCGGCACCAGCAGGTAACCGGCAAGTCCCAGCAGCAGCCAGGCGGCCTTGGTGCCGTCGGTTGAAGACCAGCTGACTGTTCCAGCGGTTTCCTGCAGATTGCGGTACAGCTGCACCGAATAAAGCATGCTGAAAGGGGCCATCAACAGTGAGAAGACAGCACCGATCAACGGAATCATGCCCAGCACCATGCCCAGCAGCCAGACCAGCGCCAGCCTGCCCAGCACCGGCCAGAACCGACCATCCACCAGCGCTTTGCTTTTGAGCAGAGCATCCATGCCACGGGTGTCTTCCTCAACCACCAGATAGGCGCAGGCAAAAAACCAGATGCCGGTCAGGATGCCGGGAATCAGCATCAGCAGCGAGGCACCCCCCACAATGAAGCTGTAGAGTGCGGAGACCCAGGCCAGGGCGATCCAGCAACCTTTGGCCTTTGCAAAGGCCTCCTTGAAACCGAGCCGGGCATCAACGGCTGCGCTGACCGCCGCTGCCATACCCCAGCAGACCACCACAAACGAACCGATAACAGCCAGGCCGAACAGCATGAACATGCTGACCAAACCGCTGAAAGAGGCCTTGTCCATGCCACCCATCATGAGCGCCACCAGCATCGGCGGTGTTGCAGCGGCAATAACGGTAGCGATAACAATACCGATCAGCAACAGACCGCGTTGTTTAAACTGTTCCCAGGTTCTGCTGAACAGGTCACTGATCGACATAAGTTCGCCGGATGCCGGTGTTCCGTTGCCGAGGTCGGCTGACCGCGTCTGTTCGTGCGAGGACTGAGCCATTGCAGGCAGTGGCTGTAGCAAGTCAGCTGAGGGAGATGACACTGGCGCAGGAGCAGCCGGGGTGGTTGCCGACAGTGCGTCTGCCTTGCTGAAGGTGAACTGTCGGCCACATTTGGGGCAGGTGGCCTGCACCGGCTGCTCCGGCAGTTGATCAGCAGGTACGTTACGGCTGAATGAGCAGTGGGGACAGGTTACACACAGGGTGAGCATAGGGCCTCCTTACGACAGATTATCCCTTTGTTGCACGAAATCAGGCCGGGTGCAAGCGGTTGAGAAACAAGATGGTGCGCTTGTATGAGCAAGGTCTGCAGACAGGCCGAAATAATCTGCTATACTGACAACGTCAGTCTTATCACTTTCAACAGGGAGAAACACCATGATGTTGCGAACAGTGCTTGTCAGCGCACTTATCAGCCTGATGATGTCCGGGGTAACGCATGCCGCCGGTGTACGCATACCGGTCACGTCCACCCTGACCGGCGTTACGGTCTTTCAGGATCGCGCCCAGATTACACGTACGGTGGTGGTTACGCTGAAGCCAGGCAGTCAGGTGGTTGCCATTGAAGGGCTACCGGTGCTGCTGCAGGAGGATTCCGTGCGGGTGGAGGCCAAAGGCTCGGCCAGAGTAACCATTGGCGGCATCGAGGTCAAGCGCAGCTTCCTTGCTCAAAGCTCGGATAAAAGGGTAGCCGAGATCGATTCCGAGATCAGGCAACTGGAACGCAAGCTGGGGGGGCTGGATGCCCGCAAGGCCGGGCTGGCTGCTCAGAAAGGGTTTGTTGATTCAATCAAAGTTGCCTGGGGTGAGCGGGTTTCACACCAGTTGGCAGTGGGCAAGCCGACTGCGGCTGAGCTGCATGATGCCATGGGGTTTGTGGGCAGTAACACGACCAGGGTAGAGGAACTGCAACGAGAGATTGATCAGGAAAAGCAGGGCATAAAGGACCAGATTGATGCGCTGCGCCGCAAAAAGCAAGAAGCAGCCGGCCACCACCGCAAGGAGAGCAAGACCGTTGAAGTGGCACTGGAAACCAGCAAGGAAGGCTCCCTTACCCTTGAGCTGTCCGGCCTGGTGAAGCAGGCCACCTGGGAGCCGAGCTACGATGTGCGCCTGGCCAAAGACGGCACTACAGCCGAGCTGACCTACCGGGCGCTGGTCAGACAGCAGACCGGAGAGGACTGGAGCAATGTTGCTCTGTCACTCTCCACGGCACGGCCTGTATCCGGCGGAGCGCCACCGGCACTGCATCCCTGGCGGATCGGTTTCTATCGCCCGCAACCGATGGTTATGGCTGCTCCGGTCCCCCGTGCTGAAGCTCGCTTGTACAAACAGGCAGCCAAGGCCATGCTGGATGAAAACGCAGAGCGGCTGGCCATGCCTGAAGAGTCGGCGCCAGCCGCCTTTCAGACTGCCCAGGCTGTAGCAGAAGGGGCAGCCATAACCTTCAGAATTGCCAAGCCGGTCAGCATACCTTCTGACAACACACACCACAGTGCAGTGATCGCCCTGGAAAAAATGCCGGTCAGCACCGAGTATGTAACGGTGCCCAAACTGGCGCCCACAGCCTTTTTAACTGCCGAGCTGGTTAACAAAGCAGGCTGGCCGCTCTTGCCGGGCGCGGTGAAGATCTTCAGCGGCACTACCTTTGTGGGCAGTGCTGCGCTGAAGCGGGTAGCCTCAGGTGAAACGTTTGTGCTCCCCTTTGGCAGCGACGATCAGGTGACTGTCAAGCGGGATGAGCTCAAACAGCACAAAGAGGCCGGCATCTTTGGCAGAAATCGGATGGCCTACCGTATCACCACCACAGTAAGTAACTTCCGTGCGGAGACCCAGACCGTCAGCGTCAAGGACCAGCTGCCGCTGGCCGGTGACAATGAGATCAAGGTCAGCCTGGAAGAGCCAAACCTGACGCCAACCGAAAAGCTGGATGACGGCAGCCTGGTCTGGAAACTGAAGCTGGCACCGGGTGAGAAGAAGGAGCTGCGCTACGAGATCGTGGTGGAGTATCCCAAGGACCGGGAAGTGACGGGGCTGTAAGAGCAGAGCAATAGCACGCGGATGGCACGGATTTTGGCGGATTTACGCGGGTACAGCAGTTTAATCCGCGTCAATCAGCTCAATCCGCGTCATCCGCGTGCTATGTCTAAACCGCCTGCAGCACCACGCACTTGAGGTACTCGGATTCAGGAAAGGAGAGCAGTACCGGATGATCCGGCGCCTGTGAGCGGCAGGTAATAAGGCGCACCTCTCGCTTGGCCTGGCGACCGGCAACCTCCAGCATCTCGCGGAACGGCTCACGCCCCATGTGGTAGGAACAGGAGCAGGTGATCAGATAGCCGCCCGGCTCCAGCAGCTCCAGGGCACGACGGTTGATGGTGATGTAACCTTTGGTGGCTTCGGCTATGGCTTTACGGTTTTTAACAAAGGCCGGCGGATCCAGCACCACCACCCCGAAGCTGCGCCCCTCCAGCTTGAGTGAACGCAGGCGGTCAAAGGCATCGCACTCCTCAAAACGGACCCGATCTGTCAGGCCATTACGTGCAGCGTTCCGTTTTGCCAGCGCAACCGCCTTGGCAGAAATATCCAGCCCCAGCACCGACCGGGCCCCAAAGAAACCGGCATGGGCCGCCCAGCTGCCGCTGTAGCAGAAGCAATCCAGCACCTCCTTGTCCTTGGCGATATGCTGCAGCAACCGGTGGTTTTCCTTTTGGTCAAGAAAACCGCCGGTCTTCTGCCCCTGCCACAGATCCACCTCAAAGTTCAGCCCGTTTTCCTGCATGGTGACCGTCTGCGGTACCTCGCCGGCCAACAGCTCTACCCCTTCGGTCAGGCCCTCCATGGTACGGACCGCCACATCATTACGGGCAATGATTCCCCTTGGGGCAAGCAGCCGTTGCAATGCCTCCAGGATCAGACCACGCCGCCGGTCCATACCGGCAGAGAGCAGCTGCACCGAGAGGTAGTCACCGTATTTATCCACCACCAGACCGGGCAGGTGGTCACTCTCACCATACACCAGCCGGTAGCTGTCAAGCTGCGGATAGATGCTGCGGCGATGGGCAAGGGCTGCAGCGATCCGCTGTTCAAAAAAATCTACGGTGTTGATTGATTCCTGCTGCCTTGACAGCAGACGAACCGCAATAAGCGAACGGGGGTTATGGTAGCCGGTACCCAATAAACCGCCGGACAGGTCGTACAACTCACAGGCCGCTCCTGGATCATGGTCACCCTCAATCCGGCTGATCTCATTGCTGAACACCCAGGGGTGTCCGGAACGGATGCGACGGTCTTCATTCTTTTTCAGAAAAATCTTGATCACGGCAGCATCTCTTTCAGACTGCAAATTTTAATCCGTTCCGGCAGCTTGATACCAAACTCACGCAGGTACAGTACATTAACGGAGACCAGCAGCGCATTCAGGCGCTCAAGATCGATCAGTGCCTCACCCGGCAACGTTTCAATCTCTTTGCAGTTATGTGGGCAGACATCCACTCTGCGCTGACCGCCATCATCGGTCAGCAGAATCGGAAGTCCGTGGGTACGGCAGATGATCGGTCGGGCCTGATACAGCAAGCAGCGGTCGTCAGACAGCAGGGGACACTGTTCATCAGCATGCGGCTGGGCCAGGCGCTCTTTCAAAAGGCGATACTGCTCCGGCGACAACTGCCCGGCCGCCTCAAGCAGGGCAGCGGCCTCAACCGGAAAGACCGAGATACTGACACAACAGGAAGAACAACCGGCATGACAGGTGAGGGCATCACCCAGCAACGTGGTGATACCCTCACAGAGTTGATCCACCTTGCGCAGCAGGCGGTGATAGTTCTCCAGCGGTTGGGCCATGATACATCCATGATAAGAGACCGCGGATTACGCGGATTACGCTGATTAATGCTGATAATAATCACTCAACAGCTCTGAAACAGAAAACAATCGACAACCTGAAAACATCCTGAAACAAGAAAAGGGCTATTAAAAAAAAGATCTGCGGACATCCGCAAAAATCTGCGTCATCCGCGTGCTGGTGTCTTTGATTTACTGGATCTTCAACACGATCTTGCCGAAATGCCGATCCTCCTCCATCATCCGGTGCGCCTCCACAATCTCGTCGATTGAGAAGACCTTCTCGATGATCGGTACAATGGTTCGGTCAGCAAACCTGGGCAGGGCGGTTTTGGTGAACTCGGCCACAATGGCCGCCTTATCCTTGACCGGCCGGGAACGCAGCACACTGCCGATGATCTGCTGACGCTTGACCATCATCAGGGCCAGGTTCAGCTCGGCCTTGATACCGCTGATGATACCGATGATTACCAGGCGGCCGGCATAACCGAGCGAGGCCATATTCGGAGCCAGATACTTGGCACCGACATGGTCCAGAATCACGTCCACCCCTTTTTTGTTAGTGAACTCCTTGACCGCCTCGGAGAAATCAGGTGTCGTGGTAAAATCAACCACCAGATCAACCCCCATCCCCTGTACCCGCTCAATCTTGCTGGGGTGGGCCGTAACAATGATTTTGGTTTCAGGTACCAGGGCCTTGCAGAGCTGAACACCAGCCATGTTAACCCCGCCGCCGCCGCCGTGGATGATAACCGTATTCTTGTCTTTCAGCCCGCCAATCATAAACAGATTGGAAAATGCCGTTATGTAAGATTCACAGACGCAAGCCGCCTCTTCAAAGGACATGCTCTCCGGAATCGGCATCAGATGGCTGGCATAGGCCACGGCATACTCGGCACAGGCTCCGCCACCTACCAACGACATAACCCGTTGCCCCACCTGCCACCCTTCAACACCTGGTCCCAATGCCTCAATGGTGCCGGCCACCTCAAGGCCCAGAATCTCCGAATCACCGGGAGGGGGTGGATACTTGCCTTCTCGCTGCACCAGGTCAGGGCGGTTGATGGTGGTTGCCATAACCTTTACCAGTACCTGCCCTTCAGCCGGAACCGGCTGATCCACTTCACCCACCTTCAGTACCTCAACCCCGCCAAAACCATCCATCAGTACTGCTTTCATACTATATCCTCCTTAAATGAGATGCCGTTTTGAAATCCAGAGCAGGCAATCTACCCGTTCAGCACTGGTTTGTAAACAAAAAGCTACTGCTGATGCCTTGATTTCAGTGGACTTTTCTGCCATAACCAGACCTCATGTAAACACAAGAAAGGCACCACTTTCATGCGGATTCTGGTAACAAACGACGATGGTATCGGCGCTCCGGGCATCAAGGCCCTGGCAGAGGCACTGACCGGGCTGGGTCAGGTAACAGTGGTGGCGCCTGACCGAGAGCGCAGCGCAGCCGGACACTCGCTGACCCTGCACTCACCGTTACGCGTGTTTGAACTGCGGCCCGACTGGTATGCCGTTGACGGCACCCCTACCGACTGCGTCAACATGGGGATCCACAGCCTGCTTGAAACGCCGCCTGACCTGGTGGTCTCCGGTATCAACCACGGCGGCAACATGGGGGATGATATCACCTACTCCGGCACAGTGGCCGCAGCCATGGAGGCCAACCTGATGGGTATCCCGTCACTGGCGGTCTCCCTGGCCACCTACGGCCCCACGGATCACTTTCCGGATGCAGCCCGGGTGACGGTACAGGTGGTGCGTGAGATGGTACGGCAGGGGTTGCCTGCCGACACCTTTCTCAACCTGAACATCCCCAATCTGCCGTTTGAGCAGATCAAACCGGTGCAGATCACCCGTCAGGGCAAGCGTTCTTTTGTCGGCAAGATCGTTGACAAAACCGACCCCCGTGGCCGCAAATATTACTGGATCGGCAGTGAAGAGCCCAGCTTTCTGGATGACGAGGGCACTGACTTCAATGCCGTGGGTAACGCCCACTCCTCACTGACCCCCCTGCACCTTGATCTGACCAACCATCGCGCCATGGACTCGCTTGTGCGCTGGGAAATCGCCTGATACTGGACAGAAACCGGCGGTTCTGCTATCGTGCCGCCCATCCTTTCTGTCGGAGAGCCTCTTTTGCAACAGTTTGAAATCTCTCGCAAGCGCATGGTGCAAGAGCAGGTCATCAACCGGGGTATTACCAGCCCCCGCCTGATCGCCGCCCTGCAGAAAATTCCCCGGCACCTGTTTGTGCAGGAAGCCATGGCTGCGCAGGCCTACAGCGACGGTCCACTGCCCATCGGTGAAAAACAGACCATCTCACAGCCCTATATGGTGGCGCTGATGACCGACCAGCTTGAACTGACCGGCAACGAGCATGTGTTGGAGATCGGCACCGGTTCCGGCTATCAGACCGCCATCCTTGCCAGCCTGGCACGGCGGATCTACACAGTTGAGCGGATTCGCTCCCTGGCAATGCAGGCGCGCAAGGTTCTTGATTCGCTGCACCTGCTCAACGTCAACATCAAGGTGGGTGACGGCACACTGGGGTGGCCGGAAGAGGCGCCATACAATGCCATTCTGGTCACTGCCGGCGCTCCTGCCGTACCTGAAACCCTGATCACACAGTTGGCCCCTGGCGGCAGGCTGGTTATTCCGGTGGGCGATGCCTCAAGCCAGGCGCTCCTGCGGATTCGCAAAGGCCAAGACGGCTCGCTGCAGCACGAAACCAGTGTCGGATGCCGTTTTGTGCCGCTGATCGGTCAGCAAGGCTGGCAGCAGGAGCAGTAAGGAGGAGCTATGCCGCTTGAAGAAGAAGCACAGGGATCTTTTCTTGCTCCAGGTCTTGAAGACGATCTGGAGCCGCCAGTTGATTTTGCAGCCATTGCTGAAGAAGACCCAACAGCAGAGCTCGATGACCTGCCGGCACTGGTTGAGGCCATTCCGCTTGACGATCCGGTCAAGATCTACCTGCGCGATATCCAGCGCACCCCGCTCTTATCCGCTGAAGCAGAAAAGGAGCTGGCCAGACGGGTAGAACAGGGGGACAAGGTCGCCCGCAACGGCATGATTGAGGCTAACCTCCGTCTGGTGGTGAAAATCGCCAAACGGTATCTCAACCGTGGCCTGCCATTTCTGGACCTGATCGAGGAAGGAAACCTTGGGCTGATCAAGGCAGTGGAGCGCTTTTCATTAGCAAAAGAATGTCGTTTTTCGACATACGCTACCTGGTGGATCCGCCAATCCATTGAGCGTGCCTTGATTAACCAGTCAAGAACCATCAGGCTGCCGGTACATGTTTCTGACGATATAAGTCGCATGCTTAAAGTATCTCGCCAGCTTTCACAAGAACTGCATCGTGAACCTTCAGTTCAGGAACTGGCCGATGCCATGCAGATTAAACCGATGTACATCCGCAGACTGATGATCCTGCTCAAGCGGACCTGCTCGATGGACACCCCCATCGGTGATGGCAACGACTTCTTTCTTATTGACACCATTGAAGATGTCAGTGCGGTCTCACCGTCAGATCTGCTCGAAAACATCGACCGCTATGAACAGGTGTCTGATCACTTAGATCAGTTGACCGACAGTGAACGCACTATACTCGGCCTGCGTTTTGGTCTGGATGACCAGGATCCGCAGACCCTGGACACCATCGGCCAGAGTTTTGGCGTCACCCGTGAGCGGATACGGCAAATAGAAGCTAAATCTCTGGAAAAACTAAAAGGTTTTACCAAATCAACACACTAAAGGAGCGCCTGCCGTGAACGATCTGAAAAGCACCATCCGGGATATTCCAGATTTCCCTAAAAAAGGTATCATCTTTAAAGACATCACCACTTTGCTGCAGGACGCCAAATCGTTTGCCGGTATGATCGATCAAATAGCTAATCGCTACATTGCCCAACGGATAGAAAAGGTCGTGGGGGTAGAGGCACGCGGATTCATCATTGGTTCAGCCCTGGCTTACCGCCTCGGTGCCGGTGTTGTATTGGTGCGCAAACCAGGTAAACTACCGTCCGAGACTTTCAGTAAAACCTATGAACTTGAGTATGGCACTGATACACTTGAGATCCATAAAGATGCCATTAAGCCCGGTGAACGAGTCCTTATTGCAGACGATCTGCTGGCCACAGGCGGCACTGCCGCAGCAGTGGTTGATATGGTCACACAGCTCCAGGGAGATATTATTGAATGTTGTTTTATGTCAGAGCTCTGCTTTCTTGAAGGTCGCAAGCGGTTGCCGGAAGGAAAGGTTTACTCATTGCTGCAGTTCTGATAAAAGAAGAAAAATCTGTCCCCGTAGCTCAGCTGGATAGAGCACTTCCCTCCTAAGGAAGGGGTCGGACGTTCGAATCGTCTCGGGGACGCCAGAAACCAATGATGGTCGATTTCATAATGAAATCGACCATTTTTAGCAACTGAAAGCCGATTGACTCTAGGGCTCAATACTTTTTTCTCATAATATCAGTCAATTATGAATTCTAATCCTGTTTGGGGTGCGACGTTGATCACGCGATTAGGCTGCGCCTGATGTAACTATGCATCGGATTAATAGAATTGACAGTAGTTAGCATATTTGCTAACATTAAGCTATGAACTTCTCTATCGAATATTTCCATTCTCGTGTTCAAGCTGAAATCGAATCTTGGCCTGATGGCATTCTCGCTGATTACGCCAGGCTTGTTGAGCTACTGATCGAGTTTGGTCCAAACCTGAAAATGCCCCATTCAAAAGCAATGGGCAAAGGTCTTTTTGAATTAAGGCCAAAAGGGCGGGAAGGGATCGGACGGGCGTTTTACTGCTTTCTGATAGGACAGAGAATTATCATCCTGCACGCCTTTATCAAGAAAACGCCAGCAACTCCGGAACCGGAACTAAAAATAGCACGTAAGAGAATCAAGGAGGTGCAAAATGCCTGATCTGAAATTTAAGCCGGTAACCCATGACCATACCGCCTTTATTGAAAAAGCCAAACTGCGGCAAGGATTCAAAAAAGCGTATGATGATCTTGAAGAGGAATATTCACTTGTCAGGGAGATGCTTGCCGCCCGTGCAAGAGTCGGACTTTCACAAGAAGCGGTTGCCGAGCTGATGGGCACAACGAAAAGCGCAATATCAAGGCTTGAGGCTGCTGGTAAACATGCCCCTTCAGTAACAACGCTCAAAAAGTACGCTCAAGCAGTTGGCTGTCATCTTGAAATTAAGTTCGTTCCTGAGCATGTGTAGGCTTCCGTACCCAACTACCTGCCTGGAAAAATCAGGCAGTAGTGGCCTGAGGCCCTTATGGGCTAAAAGTTCGAAGTGTGTCCGCCAGTGGACGCAAAAAACAAGGGTTTAGCTATTGTCGGCTAAACCCTTATTTTACATCTGGTGCCTTTTCCGTAATCCAGGGCAAACGTTTTCAAGTGGTTGAACTGAGTAAAGGAGAGAACTATGGACGCGATAGAATGCATTGTAACACGGGCCAGTGTGCGCAAATTCAGACCCGATCCCGTACCGGCTGAAGAAATCAAGGAGATTGTCCGGGCTGCCCAGTGGACTCCTTCCTACAAGAACTGCCAACCGTGGCAGGTGGTGGCCGTATCCGGCAGCCGCAAAGAAGAGCTGACTGCACTGCTGATCGGTCTGCTTGAGCAGAATGTCCCGCCGACGCCCGACCTGCCGACGCCCCGTGAGTGGCCCGAGCCACAGAACTCACTCATCAGGGAGCTTATGGCAAAGCGGTCCGCCCTTGCCGGCATCGACCTGAACGCGCCCGAATTTGTCACACGTTCGAAGAAAGCCAATTTCAGGTTTTATGGTGCACCCTGCGGCCTCTTCCTGACCCATGACGCTTCACTGGGACCTTGGTCAATTCTGGATGCCGGAATGTTTGCCCAGAGCCTGATGCTGGCAGCCCATGCACGGGGGCTGGCAACGGTGCCGCAGGCATTTCTCACCGATTATGCAGCACAGGTAAAAGAGCTCCTTGGTCTTTCAGCCAACACCCGGCTACTGCTGGGAATGTCGCTTGGCTACCCGGCCGATGCACCGGAAGCCATGCCTCCGCGACCTGAGCGGGTTCCTCTTGAAGACGTGCTGAGATTCATCAGTTGACGGTGATATGCTATCAATTCTCTGGTATGGATATCTGGACTGTTACCGGTGGGGTACCCGTGGTACTTTCATCCCGTGGTGATGGCCCCTGCCGGCAAAGCCGGACAGGGGCCTGTTGATCATGCCTGCCAGGTGCCGTAATGAACAAAATCATCCAATGCCTTGCGTGAAGGCCCGCCCTTGGCCTCGCCTGCCGGATACCCCAGAGGAAAGAGCCCCACCACCTTGATGTTCTCAGGGATACCGAGCAGCTGCTTTAGCTGGGCTTCATGGAACACCCCCACAAAGACAGATGCAAGCCCCAGATCATGGGCTGCCAGCATCAGGTTCTGCGTTGCAATCCCCATATCGGCCATATAGTACGGCTGGTCATGGAGGTTGCCGGACCGGGCCGGATCAGCGCAGGCAACGATCACCACCGGCGCTTGCGCCAACGCCTTCTGGGCCGGGTTTGATTTATAGCCGTAGGTAGAAAAGAATGACTCCACAAAGGAGAGGTCGCTGATCTTTTCGCGCACCTCCTGGTCAGTCACCACCACCAGACTCCAGCATTGCAGGTTTGACCAGGAAGGGGCCTGCTGGACCGCTTCCAGTATCTGCTGCAATTTCTCCGGTTCAACCGGCTGGTCTGCATACTTGCGGACGCTTCTTCTGGTTCTGATCGCCTCCAGTGTTTCCATGCTTCCTCCCTTCAGGTCAGTCGTGATAGTTCCCCTGGTTGTAGTACTGTCCTCTACCTGGCCACCGGCGTTCAGCCGCTTCGGCACTCAAGAGCAGGGACAGACTCCCGGAACGGCAGGATAGTAGCATAGCAGATGGTTCAGCACAAGCCGTTCTGACCAGTCAGCATCCTTGACTTTTCAGCCCTTGAAGGCTATCGTTTGACATCCTATTTTTTGAAAGCACTGGTGTCCTCATGCAAGAACTCACCTCCCGTCAGCAGCAGGTACTGGAATTTGTCCGCCAGTTCCGTGAAGAACAGGGCTGCCCACCTTCATTGCGTGAAATATCCGACCATATCGGTACCAAGGGGACCGCAACCGCACTGGCGCACCTGGAGGCGCTGAAGCGCAAAGGCTTTATCTGCCGCCGTGAAGGCTCGCGCGGCATCGCCCTCACCTTCAAGGCAGGCATGCCGGTGCCGGTGCCGGTCATCGGCACGGTGCGAGCCGGTCTTTCTGAACTGGCGGTTGAGGATATTCAGGGGCATATCACGGTTGATCCTGCCTGGCTGAAAGGGACCAGCGACTTTCTCCTGCGGGTCAAAGGTGACAGCATGGTTGAGGCCGGTATCTTCGATGGCGACCTGGCCCTGATCACCCCCCAGCAGAGCGCTGAAAACGGCCAGATAGTGGTTGCCCTGATCGATGGAGAAGCCACCCTCAAGCGGTTCTACCGTGAAAACGGCTGCATCCGCTTTCAGCCGGAAAACAAACATCTGCTGCCGATTGTCGTCCGCTGTGGCGAGGCAGACACCATGGTGGTCGGCAGACTGCTCAAGACCATCCGCACCTTTGATTGACAGTGTATCGGCAGACACCACCTGCGACAACGCACAATCAGTTGAATTTCAAGTGAAATGGGGTAGAATATATCGCATCGGTGAGCAGACGCGACAAGCCGCTTCAGGAAAGACGTTTATGAATACGTTGACATCTTCAGCACATGTGCCGCCAGACGTCATGCAGGTTCTTGTTGAAACCAAGCACCGCTTGTTGCAACTGTACGCCACACGCATGAAAAAACTTATCCTGTTCGGGTCGTACGCCCGGGGAGATTACACGCAGGGATCGGATCTTGATCTTCTGTTATTACTCACTGACCTGCCTGACCTGACAACTGAGCGCAATCGCTACCTTCCGGTTGCTTGCGATCTTTCGCTCAAACATGACACCCTGATCTCTATTGTGCCAATGGACTATGCGACCTACAAAAAATCAAAAACACCCCTTATCTTAAACGTACGCCGAGAGGGGCTCACACTATGAACCCTGTCATAAGGGGCTTACTTGACAAGGCGCAGCAAAGCACCGAGGCCGCACAGTCTCTCCTGGCTGACAACTACGCTGATTTTTCTGCAAGCAGGGCATACTACGCCATGTTTTACGCGCTGGAAGCGCTCCTTCTCACCAAAAACCTCTCCTTTTCCAAACATTCGGCAGTCATTGCAGCATTCGGCAAGGAATACATCAAGTCAGGTGTTTTAGATGCCCGTTTCCACCGTGCGGTCATAGACGCGTTTGACCTTAGAAATGCGGGGGATTACGGGACGATGCATGCAGTCAGTGCAGAGCTTGCCAGCCAAACCATTCAAAACGCCAGAGAGCTGATACAGGCTGTTTCGTCACATATTGAAGGCCTGCAACGTCCCAAAGGCTTCACCCTGGTTGAACTGGCGGTCTCGCTGGTGGTAATCGGTCTGCTGATCGGGCTGGGGGTTGGCATGGTGGGACCGTTGATGACTGCCATCAAGGTACGGGAGAGCAAGGAAAACCTGGGTGGGGCGGTGGAATCGGTCAACAGCTGGGCGGCGGGGAATAATCATCTGCCTGATATGACCAACTCAAACTTCAAAACAGTCGTAAAAACACCTGCGGATAGTTGGGGCCGTGACTTTATTTATTTGTATGACTGTCTTCTTGCATCAACAAACCCCTCCTCACCACTCACGACAGATACTATTCAGTGCTCTGGTGCATCTCCATCTTTTTCAAAAGATACAATCTGCGGAAGACGTACCACTCGAATCAATCTTGTCACAGATCAAGGCTCCACCGTTAATAATGTAGCCTATGTAATGTTTAGTCTTTCTGAAGATGCCTCTGTTGACACCCGGATGACCGGCACACTCAATAACCCTGCACTTACTGTAGGCCCTTCAAATCCGGCTATACTCAACAATGCAGTTATACCAAATTCTGGTTTTGTAACCCCAACAGCACCAGCAACAACAGCCACTATCACACTTAATGCAAATAATAACGACCTCGTCCGCTGGGTAACGCTTGACGAACTGCGCACCAAGGTCGGTTGCCAGGGTGCGCAGCTGCGGATTGTAAATAATGAGTTGCCGTTCGGGTATGAAAACACAAAATACGTGAACAAGATTTTCTTAGATGGCGGTATTTCAGGCTACAAGTGGTGCTATACTAGTACTCCCGCTCTATCAGGTATTGTCTTTATTCCTATCCATTCTGAAACAGGGATAAAAGGTACAACTATTTCATCCTGTACAATGCCGACAAACTGTTCGAGCCTTACCGCTGATACAGGATGGATAGATGCTACACCACCTGTTTTTCTCAATATGTCCGGCATCCCAACTACCCGTGGCAGCTATCAAGTAAGGATAATGGCACACGACAATCAAGGTGCGTCATTATCACAAAACAATTGTGCTGAAAAAACCTTTGTCCTCACCATCAATCCATAGACCGGAAAATCCGTCTCACGCAACGGCGCGACGACGCAACGAAAAAACCACTACTGTAGAATCATTTTGCAACGATCCGTCCCTGTTTTTGCGTATGCTGTCATAACAGACAGCAAGATAAGGACACCTGCCATGCCATCGTCATTCATCCGTTCCCGTTGCGGGGTAACCCTGTTGAACGTCAGCCTGATACTGGTGCTGATCGGCGGTCTGGTGATTGCCGGGTACGCCATGATGGGACCGATCATCAAGCGGGGCAAGATTACTGATACCAAGACAACGATTAACAGTGCAGTGGATGCGATTATCAGCTGGAGCGTGGCACGGGGGCATATACCGGGGACTGAAGCTCAATTTAACGAGGCGAGCGTTAACCAGTATGATGCGTGGGGAAGAAAACTGCGCTATCTGTATGACGTGAATCTGACAACAGCAAGCAGCACCAATGCCATCTGCAACTACACCAAGACAAATTTAAAGATCAATGGAATTGGCGATATTGCCTTTGCCATCCTTAGTCTTGGCGATGATTATGAGGCTCAATCAAGCTGGAATGGTGCGGTTTTATCCAATGACGACAGCACCTTCATGTTTGCCTCCCCTCTCTTATCCATAACAACTACCCCTATAGAGGCAACTCTTCTATCACCCGACATCTCCCGTATTGTAACCCTTAACGAACTAAAAGCACGCATAGGTTGTGCCGGTTACACGCTTGGTCAATTGAGAATAGTGAACAACGAATTGCCGAGCGTCTGTAAAAATAGTTCCAGCTACTCCGCAACTTTGATTGCCGATGGTGGCATTGGGTCAAATTACTCGTGGTATATCTCTGGTGCACCAAGCTGGCTTAAATGCGGTGCTGCTGCGTCGTGCGATGGGCCAATCAACGAACAACCGCTTGAGCTTAGCGCCAAATCTTCCGCCAACTCATTCCCGGAGCTTATTGTCACCTTGACAGACGGAACCAACCCGTCCGTCAGCAGAAAGCTGACCATCCGCGAAAGCACCTCTCTCAGCTGTAACACCACCTATGGCTACGACATTCCGGTCGGTACACCTCCGGACCCGCCGGTACCGGGTACCAGTAATCCCGGCTTTAAAACAACCAATCCTGAACTGATCGAATTTGGCCTGAACAACACCAACAGTGCCGGCTGCGTCTGGTATCCCCAGAACCTGCCACTGTTTGGCAAGACCATGCGGGCGTACTGGGATTTTTGTTATTCCGGTAACGACACATCTTCAAACAGTACGCAGTACGCCGACGGCTTTACCTTCGCCCTGATGCAGGCCGGCAACCCCACTACCTACTGTGGTACCGGCACCAGTTATCATGCAGTCACAAACCCGCGTTATGACTGTTCGGTATGGGGTGGCGCAGGAGAATATCTGGCCTACTGTGGTCTGCCCGGTATCAGCAGGGCGCTGGAGTTTGACATCTATCCAAGCGGTGGGCGAAACGACACTTCTGGCAGTTACAATCACGCTGCCATTGTTAACGCCTATAATCACACGTCAGGCTCCCTTGTAGGTCTGTTTGGTGATAACACACACAACAGGGGTGGCAACCCTGTTGCTGTCACCTCATGTTATCCGCCTTTACCGGCTTGTAATGGCACCTGCAACAGGCAATGTACCGGCACCTGCAATGGCGCGGCAATCAATAATGCATCCTGCTCCGGTATTTGTGTTGGCAGATGTTCAGGCCCTGGGGCAACCTGTACCTGGGCAACGCCTGTACCGGGTACCACCGTAGGTCTACCGGTTAACGGGCTCTGTACTGGAAACAACGCATGTACCGGTACATGCGACGGTTCAAATGTAACAAACAGCACCTGCACCGGTACCTGCTACGGTGCCTGTACCGGCACATATAACGGCACGGCACTACCTAATACTGGACCAGGCAGCCTGTATAACGGTTATTGCGGACAGACATTCCCTATACCTGCCGGACACCCCAATGCCACTACTTGGCTGGAGGATGGATGTTCTGTCGGACACAATAATCATAATGCGCGAGTAGAAATCCACACCCGCTGCAATACAGACTGCAGCCAGTGCGGACTTAACTGCAGTAACACCAAAACCCTGATTAAGCTCTGGATAGACAAAGGAAACAACTCTCTCACCAGTAACGATACAAGCAAACCAGACCTGTCATACTGTGACACGATACATTCTGCACTTAACCAATATCGTGTAGGCTTCACCCAGGCAACCGGTGGTAGCGTCCAATACGGCTACATCAAAAATTTCAACCTTAAAACAGTCGGTTCCTGCCCCTTGGCAACCATTGCACCACTTGAGTTACCATCAGGTACTGTCGGCACCCCCTACTCAACCACACTCAATGCTAACGGGGGGACACCGCCTTACCTCTGGTCCTGGAGCGCATCCAATCTTTCAGGGGTAACCGCCAGCATTCTCCCCCCCGGACTTTCCTTTAGCAGCAGTGGCATCATCAGCGGCACCCCTACGCAATCAGGAATCTACAACACAGTATTGGTATCACTGAAAGACGCTTGTACTGCTGATAGTTGCGATAATGTTGTATCAAAGCAGTATTCGATGAAGGTCACCTGCAGTAACTATACCGTACGCAATACAACTGGCGTGCGCTATGACTTTATCGTTGGGAATACCACCGCAAGTACCTGCAGCAATAATATCAATAACAACGGTACCATCACGACAACGCTGGCCCCGGACCAAAACATTACACGCCTGAGCACCAGCCAGGGCAACTGTAACCAGGGAATAGTCGCTGAAATAAGAAGTTACAACGAAATTGCAGCAGCAGACCTAAACTTTGATTGTCGAGTTAACTACGGCCCAGGAGGTGCACTAAGTGATTGGTAATTTGATTTTAAAACGCCCACACCAGTGAAAACCCTGCTCCTCCTCACCGGCATCGCCCTGATCATCCTCGGCTACTGGCTGCTGGCCGTGCCGCCTGAGGCCGACCACCAGCAGATGCTGGAGCGAGCCAAAAGCGGCGTATTCTCGGTTGTTGGCGGCAGCGCCTGTGTCATGCTGTGGCTGGCAAAGCGATAGGCTGACGGATGAAGGAAACCGTAGAAAACTTATATCGATAATGCTATCATACAACAAATCAAGCATCGATGGAGCATGCCATGGAAGCTGTATGTATTTCCCCTAAATACCAGATCGTTATTCCCAAATCCATCAGAAGTATTCTGAAATTATTGCCCGGCCAAAAGGTACAGGTAATAGCCTATGACAATCGTGTCGAACTGATTCCAGAACAATCCATTACCGCCATGCGCGGCTTTCTAAAGGGGATTGACACAACGGTTGAACGTGAGAAGGACCGGCTATGAAACAGGTCGTTGATTCGTCGGGATGGCTGGAGTTTTTTGCTGACGGCCCAAATGCTGCAGCCTTTGCGGCACCTCTGGCAAAACCTGCAGACCTGATTGTCCCGGTCATAACCATCTACGAGGTATTTAAGGCGGTTTTTCGCCAGCGAGGCGAACATGAAGCCCTGCAAGCCATCGCCCTGATGCGGCAGGGAACCGTCATTGATCTGAATGAGCAAATTGCACTTTTGGCAGCAAAGCTGAGCCTGACCTATAAAACCCCGATGGCTGACAGTATCATTCTGGCAACGGCGCAGCAGTATCAAGCTCAGCTGTGGACACAGGATGATGATTTTCAAAACATTCCCGGTGTACGTTATTTCTCCAAAACCACTCCCCCCTGACCTCCCTACCGTTCCTGCCTGCGCAACTCTTCAATAGCAGTGTGATCTTCCAGATAATCGGCCAGTTTGAGAAAATCGGTGCGGGGGTGGCTTTTGCCGCGCTGTTCGGAAAAGGCCAGCTGGGGCTTGGTGCCGTCAATCAGGTGGAAGCCCCAGTACTGCAGGGTGGTGCTGAAGCGGATCACGGCATCATCGGGGTGGATAAAACGGCATAACGGGTCGGTCTGGATGTAGGCGCTTAGATGGCGGGCAAGGTGCTGCAGCAGTTTTTCGTTCTTTTTGGCAACCGCCTCAGAGGGATCATAGCCGTTGATCAGGGCAAACAGGGCCGCATGGTCATTCATCTGGCGGATATGACGGAAGGTGCGGGTAATCACATCAGCGTTTTTGGCTATCCCCAGCGGGGTCAGGGTGGTGGGCACCACACAGTAGTCAAACCGCTCCACCAGACCAGCCGGATTCTGTTCCAGCACCGGCGAGCAGTCGCAGATCACGATCTGCATCTCCCGATACTGGGACGGCTCCCATTCATCATGGTTCAGCACGGTGATAGTGGAGCCGGGCTGCCCTTTGGTGCGGGAGGGAACGTAGAGCGAAGGAGCCTCATCATCCGGCCCCTGCATAAACAGCTTGCGCAGGTTCTTTTCCGGATCAAGATCCAAAAGCACCACATCATACCCCATCAGGGCAAAGGCCCCGGCCAGGTGGGCGGCAATGGTGGTCTTGCCCACCCCTCCCTTGCAGGTGAAGATACCGAAGTACATCTGACGTGATGTGCGGGGCTGAGGCTGTTGCTCGGCCAGGGCGCCGTCACTGGGCGGATAGGTGCGCTGGATGCGGGAACCGACCTGGCTCCAGAGATTCAACCGCTTGACATGGGATGTCTCAATATGGGTCAGGGCCGGTTTGCTGAAACCGCTGGCAGAGATCATCCAGCCGGCCTGAAACCGCTCGGCACCGGGGCTTTCCAGAAAATCGGTAAATTTCTCGATCTGGGCCACATTGCACTTGGCCTTGTGGTTTTTCAGCAGCACCGCCAGCCGGTTACCGTCCCGCTCAATCTCAAGGGTGTGAGACCGGCTCCCCTCGGGCGGTCGGGTAACGGTAAAACCGTGGCTGGCAAGCAGCCGGGAGACCAGCTCGGCATACTGTTCTGGATCGGTTGGAATCTGGATTTCGCTCATGTTGGCCTCGCTTCTAAGTTCCCTTCGACTCCGCTCAGGGAACTGTATGTGCGCTGAGCGGAGTCGAAGCGCATTTCAATCAAGTTACTCTACACAGAGAACGACGTAAAACAGCATGGATCGCTTGCATGAATAAAGCTTCTCCGCACCCTGCTTATAGGACATCTTCGCAGCCGACACAAGGAACAACCACTTGACGCGTACACGGCAACAGGCTATTTTGTAATTACTTTGTAATAACAGGAGAACCGATGCACGCCCAGCTCATTTCTATAGGCAATTCCAAGGGAGTCAGACTACCGGCCTCACTACTGCGTCAATATCAGATCACGGATGCGGTTGAACTGCTGCCGGGCAAGGATGAAATCATCATCAGACCAGCATCACGCACGGCTCGGCAGGATTGGGATAGCGCCTTTGCCGCCATGCATGCCAACAATGACGACACCTTGCTGCTGGATGATACTGCAAACCTGACTATGGAGGACTGGGAATGGAAATAATCCAGTACCGTGTCTATCTGATCAATCTGGATCCAACGCTCGGCCATGAAATACAGAAGACACGGCCCTGTCTGGTTATATCGCCCAACGAGATGAACCGGCACCTGCAGACAGTCATGATCGCTCCCATGACCACGAAATCTCACGACTATCCGACCCGTGTCCCCCTCACCTTTGCCCGCAAGCGTGGCTGGATCGTCCTCGACCAGATCCGGACGGTTGATCGTCGCAGATTGGTGAAAGATCTGGGCAAGATCGAAAGCCGTACCGTTTCCAAAGTAAAGGCCGTGCTTAAAGAAATGCTGGTGGAGTAAACTCTATGCAAAATACCGCTGTACTGCTGCTTCAGATGGGAGGCCCCGATTCGCTGGATGCGGTTCGTCCCTTCCTGCTCAACCTCTTTACCGACCGTGAGATCATCAAGATCGGTCCGGCCTGGCTGCAGCCGTTCATAGCCAGGATGATCGTACGGCGCCGCACCCCTGTTGTGGTAGAAAAATACCGTGAAATCGGCGGCAAATCACCCATCCGTGAACTGACCCAGGCCCAGGCCGATGCACTGTCTGCAGAACTGGGCATCCCCTGCCATGTGGGGATGCGTTACTGGCACCCCTTTACCGACGATACCGTGGCGCAGCTGCGTACAAGCGGCATCAAACGACTGGTGGCCCTGTCACTTTATCCGCACTACTCACGGGCCACCAGCGGCTCCAGCTTCAATGACCTGACCCGCTGCCTGGCCGATCTGGACACTGATTTTGAGGTGCTGCGCATCCCCCGATTTTACGATCATCCGCTCTACATCCAGGCCCTGGCCGAGAAGATTGAGGCAGGCCTGGCCGGTTTTGCCGACCGCAGCGCCGTTCAGCTGCTGTTCTCGGCCCATTCGCTGCCCCAGTCGTTTATTGACGAAGGTGACCCCTACCTTGACCATATCCAGACCACGGTGCGGCTGGTGATGGAACAGTTCAGCGATGTCAGCCACCACCTGGCCTTCCAGTCACGGGCCGGACCGGTCAAGTGGCTGGAACCGTCCACTGACGACAAATTGAAGGAGCTAGCCGCATCGGGCTGCCAAAACGTGCTGATGGTGCCGCTCTCCTTTGTTTCAGACCATATCGAAACCCTGCACGAGATTGATATTGAATATGCCGAAGAGGCCCACAAACTGGGGATCAGCAGCTTCAGGCGCACCGAATCGCTCAACAGCTCACCAACTTTCATCCGCTGTCTGGCAGAGCTGGTACGGGATGCGCTGAATAAATAAACGTCTTCACAATTGTTCACAATCTCTTCATAACCTCTTCGTAACAGCCTGGTAAGGTGGGACCATCACAACGAGGTTGATTACCAACCACACACCAGACACGGAGGAACAAAAACCATGAAAAGATCCCTTTTAGCACTCACCGCAGCAGCAGCCCTTGCCCTTGCAGGCACCGCCATCGCCATGCCCGGCATGGGACCAGGCGCAGGGGCAGGCCCCGGCGCAGGCAAAGGAGCGGGCATGGCAGCCCAGGGGCAGTACACTGAGCAGCACAAGAAGTTTATTGCCGAGACCCTGCCGATCCGGGAAGAGATGCATAAAAAGCATATCGAACTGCAGAAGGAATGGATCAAGGACAAGCCGGATACCGCCAAGATCACCAAATTGCAGGGAGAGATGACTGAACTGCGGAAACAGATGATGGACGCCCGTGCCAAGTCCGGCCTGCCGATGGGCAAAATGGGGAAAAAGGGCGGCAAAGGGAAGTGCGGTAGCGCCATGAACGGCTGCGGCATGGGTATGATGCAAATGGATTGCCCGATGTCTTCAGCAGCACCAGCTGGTGCACCGGCTGCAGCTCCTCATCACTAACCTGCTGACCCATGAAGAACCTTTTGTCTGCATACCTGCTATCCGTTCTGCTGCTGCTGTTGTCGGCCCTGCCGGCACCAGCAGCAGAGCAGGAACAGAGGCGGGGCTGGCGGAACGGTCATCACAACGGGCCTGCTTCACCGCCGCCCTTTGGCGATTATTGCCCTCGCCGCCATGCTGATCATTACGGGGCCCGACAGCCGGTCAACAGCTCTGACGAGGCAGTTGAACGGTTGGCACGCTTTTACCGTCTGCCCCCGGAGCGGGTACAGCTGCATAAAGAACGCCGCAACGGTTTCATTATCGACATTCTCAATCCTGACGGATCACCGGCAGACCGGGTGATCATCGACAAATGGTCCGGCAGAATCCGCTCCATCCGCTGACAGGACACCACTGATGCTACCACCGATCCTGATTGTTGAAGATGACCTCAAGATAGCCCGTATCATCAAGGCCTATCTGGAAGGGGCGGATTTTCGCGTCGTACACGCTGATACCGCCCGTGACGCCCTGGCCAAAGCCGAGGCAGAACCTCCGCTGGCAGTGATCCTGGACCTGGGGCTGCCGGACATGAGTGGTGAAGAGCTGTGTCAGGAGTTGAAAGAATTGGGTAGTTTTCCGGTGATCATGCTGACGGCCAAGTCATCGGAAGAAGAACGGATCACCGGTTTTGCACTGGGTGCCGACGATTACGTGGTCAAGCCTGCCTCACCTCGTGAGCTGGTCTACCGCGTCAAGGCTGTGTTGAAGCGGTACGACGGCTCCGGCAGCACTGCCGGTCGTCCGGTCAGCTTCAATAGTGGTACCCTGGTGCTGGACAGCCGCCGTCACAGCGTCACCTGCCGTGGTGAGCCGCTCACCATCACCCCCACTGAATTCAAGGTGCTGCAGACCCTGGCCGCTGCACCGGGACGCACCTTCAGCCGTGATGAACTGGTTTCCAAGGCCCTGGGCTACCAGTTTGAAGGGTATGAGCGCAGCGTGGATGCCCATATCAAAAACCTGCGCCAGAAGATCGAGCAGGACAGCCGTAAACCTGATTTCATCAAAACGGTCTACGGAATCGGGTACCTGTTTGCAGGAGAACGGGATGCTGTTTAGCCTGCAGCGCAAACTGCTGGCACTGCTGGCGCTGGTGATCCTGATCGCCCTTTCCTCCTCACTGGTTCTGCGCAATCTCGTCATTCGAGACTTCAAGGCCTTTGGCGAAGGCAGGATGCTGGACCGCCTCTACCAGATCCAGGCGGTGCTGGAAGGGCGCTACGAGCAACGGGGCAGCTGGCAGCGTGAGCTGGTTGCCAATGATCTGGTCTGGGCCTGGCTGCAGGGCTTTGAGCTACGCCTCTATGATGCCGACAACCGACTCGTACTGGGTACGGAACAGGCCCTTTCATCACTTTCCCCCACCATGCGGCAGCGGATTCTTGCCTCAACCGGCCGACGCCCGCCCCTTTCGAACGCTGCCGACCTCCAGAGTTACCCGCTCTTCCTGCAGGGTGACGAGATCGGCCACCTTGAGGTCCACCTGCCCAGCCCGGTACATGAGGCCTTTTTTATCCGCTCCTCCAACCGTTTTCTGGCCTACAGTGTGGTTGGGCTCGGCCTGTTCGCCCTGCTACTGAGCGTTTTGGCGGCCCGACGTATCTCGCGGCCGTTGCAGGAGTTGACCAACGCTGCTGAACGTCTGGCCACCGGAGAGCCGGGGGGGCCGGTTACGGCTGTCTCCAACGACGAGATCGGCAGACTGGCCGTCACCTTCAACCGGATGTCTGAAACGCTTGCCGCCCAGGAACGACTGCGCCGCCAAC
>DIUB01000058.1 GCA_002422265.1 Geobacter sp. UBA6169 | reverse complement strand
ACGAAGCGGCGGCCAGGTGCTTGCGCTGCTGCAACAGGGTACGGTGCCTGATCTCCTGGTGCTGGATCTGGAAATGCCGGGTGGAGACGGCATCACCACGGTCAGCGCTATTCGCAGCAGCGAGCAATGGTGCCGTCTGCCGGTTATCGGCCTCTCGGCACGGGCCTTTCATGCTGACCGTGAACAAGCCCTGACTGCAGGTATGAACCACTACCTGACCAAGCCGCTCCAGTTTGACGACCTGCGGCAGTTGATCAGCCGATTAACGACCAACTGATGACTTTATCTACTGAACGGAACAACCATGGATAACAAAACGGACGACACTTTTTACTCAAACACGGTGCAGGAACTGATGAAAAAAACCGAGCAGATCGGCAGGCTGGGGGGGTGGCAGACCAATCCGGAGACCCGTGAACTGTACTGGACCGATCAGCTCTACCGGATGATGGCTATTCCGCCGGGTACACCGATAACCGCCGATAGTGCCGACAGGGAGATGCTGGGGCAGGGCGGCGCCGAGATGCTGCACAAATTACGTCAGGCCTGGTCGGGTCATCTTGCGGAGTTTAGCGCCGAGTGTATGGTACGCAACCGTTCCGGTCGGGAGTTCTGGGTAGAGTTCCGCTGTATTGGTCGTATCCAGACAGAAAAAGGCCCGTACCTGTACGGCACCATGCAGGATATTGACGAACGCAAAAAGCTGGAACAGGAGGTACACCGCTGGAGCCAGGTCTTTGAACAGGCCGATTTCAGCCTTGCCCTCATCAATCCGGTCGAGGCCCGTTTTATGGAGGTTAATCCGGCCTATGCACAACAGCGGGGCTATACCCCCGAAGAACTGGCCGGTGCCCCGCTGGATACGGTCTACGCGCCGGAAAGCCGTCCCCAGCTTGAAAAACTCTGTCGGCAGCACAGCCAGGGCGGCCATACAGTTTTTGAGACGATGCAACTGCGCAAGAACGGCAGCAGCTTTCCGGTGCGGGTGGAAATTTCACCTGTCAGAAACCAGGCAGGGCAGGTAATCGCCTGGGTCTCCTCCACCACTGATATCACCGCAGAAAAGGCCCATGCCGAGTTAACCATCCGTACCAACCGCCTGCACAAGGCCCTGCTGCAGTTTTATGCAGCCGAGTTCACCAGCACCGGTGACCTGCTGGATTATGCCCTTGAAGCAGCTCAGCAGCTCAGCAACAGCGAGATCGGCGCTATCTACAACTATGATACAGGCAGCCGGATACTGACCCTCTGCACATCGTCCAGGGGAGCACTGGTGTATAACCCGCCGTTTATCTGCGACCTTGATTCATCCGGAGTATGGGGGGAGGCAATTCGCCAGCGCCGTCCGGTGCTTACCAATGACTATGCCGCCGATAGTCTGCTTATAAAAGGCTGTCCGGAGGGGCATCAACAGCTGACGCGTCATCTGAACCTGCCGATTATCCGCAACGGACAGGTGGTGGCAGTGGTGGGTGTTGGCAATAAACCCGATGCATACGATGATGAGGATATCCGTCAGCTGCAGGTTCTGATGGAGGGTTGCTGGACCCGGCTGGAACGGTTCAGGTCGCTGGAAGAGAATATCATTGCGCGGCAACTGGCCCAAGAGGCGGCACGGGTCAAGACCGAGCTGCTGGCCAATATGAGCCATGAGCTGCGTACGCCGCTTAATGGTATTTTCGGCGGTTCCCAGTTGCTGGGCTTTACAGACCTTACCCCGGAACAGCATGAGTACCTGGAGATGATCGATATTTCAGCCGCCAACGAACTGGCCCTGGTCAATAATCTGCTGGAGCTGGTCAAGCTTGAATCTGAAGGGGTCAACGCCGCTCAGGAGCGGTTCTCGCTCCGATCTATTCTGAGTGAAGCGGTCAGGGTGTACCAGTGGGCAGCCCGAGATAAGGGGTTGGAGCTGACCTTGGAGGTAGGGTCCGGTACCCCTGATGAAGTGGTGGGAGATCCGATCCGCCTGCGGCAGATTGTGCATAACCTGCTGGGAAATGCTGTCAAATTCACGGATACCGGCAGGATAACAGTGCGACTCACCGTTTTTTCTGATGACGATGGCCATCAGCTGGTCAGGGTACAGGTCAGTGACACCGGTATCGGCATTGCCCCGGAAGATTTTGAGCGGATCTTTGATCTGCTGACCCAGTGCGATCAGTCCGATACCCGTAAGCACGGTGGACTGGGGCTGGGACTGGCCATCAGCCGCCGTCTTGCAACGGCTCTGGGCGGTACCATTCGGGTGGACAGTACCCCCGGTGTTGGCAGCACCTTTCTGCTGGAACTGCCGGTGCTGCCGGCCGAGGTGGCAGCAGCCCGCCTGCAGCGCCGTCAGCTCAACGTGCTGCTGGTGGAAGATGACAAGCTGAGTGCACTGTCAGGCTCATCCCTGCTGCGCAAGATGGGGCACACGGTAATGGTTGCTGCCAACGGTGAGGCAGCCCTGCAACAGGTGCAGACAGGTGCCTTTGATCTGGTGTTGCTTGATATTCATCTGCCGGGCCAGAGCGGATTTGATGTCCTGCACCGGCTGCGGGAACTGGAAAAACAGCTGGGGCGTCCCCGGCTGCCGGTGGTGGCCCAGACCGCCTATGTGCGCCGCAACTACTATGAGTCTTTTATACTGGCAGGTTTTGACGGTTTTCTGGCCAAGCCGCTGATGCGTGATGAACTGGAAACAGTCATGGAACGCTGCCAGTATGTCCGCCCGGCTGCTGGCAGCTGACCAGCCGAGGGTAGCCATTTGGCATACACCGGATGGCTGCCCTCGCAGCCTCTGCAGTGAAAATCTGCAACCTCTCCCGCTTTCCTACGTTTGTAGGACCATTTGCCCCTTGTGCTGACAGATATTAGCTGACTTGTAGCCTGCCTGCCGCTGCGTTACTCTGCAGCTATGGCTGCAAGAATGTGTTGCGGAGGATCTCCCATGCTGAGGATTCTGTATGTCGATCGGCACCTGCTTGCCCGCGCTGCTGCCAGCCTGCAGTTCTGGCAGCTGGGGTACTGGATTGATCTGGTTTCGGGCAGAGAACGTGCTCTGCAGGTGGTGGCACGGCATCGATATGATCTGATCATGATCAGTCTTGAACTGCCCGGACTGGATGGACTCACCCTTGCCGGCGAGATCAGGGAGCTGGAGCGTCACAGCGGCAGGGAGTACCACAGCCTGGTTTTCGGTGTTGCCGAACAGCCTGAAGCGCTGCTGCCCCATTGTTTGCAGGCCGGCCTGGTGGGCTGCATTGCCAAACC
>DIUB01000073.1 GCA_002422265.1 Geobacter sp. UBA6169 | reverse complement strand
AGAAAAAGAACAGACTTCGCAGATGTGTGGGTGAAAGTAGCTACTGACCGATTGACAGGTACGGCTGTCTGCCGTTATTAACAACGCTGTTGCCACACTTCTGCGGGCGAGGGTTCTATGCGCGACAATGCCACCCATGACCATACCAGGGGACGCTGGTCAAGCCGCCTGGGCTTTATTATGGCAGCGGCCGGTTCTGCCATCGGCCTCGGCAATATCTGGAAATTCCCCTATATTACCGGTATGCACGGCGGTGGCGCCTTTGTGCTGTTCTACATTTTCTGCATCATCATGATCGGCCTGCCGCTGATGGTGGCTGAAATGATGCTGGGCAGACATACCCGCAAAGACCCGGTGGGGGCCTTCAGGCGGCTGAAAGGCGGCCCCTGGACCAGCATCGGCTGGCTGGCGGTGGGGGCGGCCTTTCTGATTCTCTCCTACTACGCGGTGATTGCCGGCTGGGCCGTTGATTACCTCTGGCTCTCGCTGAACGGCACCATCAGCCAGCAGCAGGCCCACCAGGTACCACAGCTGTTTGCCGACCTGCTGGCCAACGGTCTGGGCCAGCTGTTCTGGCAGGCCCTGTTCATGGGGATGACGGTAATGATCGTGATTGCCGGGGTCAAAAACGGTCTGGAGCGTGCCGGCAAGATCATTATGCCGATTTTTTTCTGCATCCTGCTGCTCCTGGCCATTTTGGGGCTCTTTTCGCCCGGCGGAATGCAGGCAGTACAGTTTCTGTTTACGCCTGACTGGTCAAAACTGACCCCGCCGGTGATGCTGGAGGCGCTGGGACATGCCTTTTTTACCTTAAGCCTGGGCATGGGGGCCATCCTGACCTATGGCAGCTATGTTGATGAGCGGACCAGCATCCCGGCCATGGCTGCCACGGTTTCTACCATGGATACCCTGGTGGCGCTCCTGGCCGGCCTGGCCATCTTCCCGATCGTGTTCAGCTACAATATGGCTCCTGCCGCCGGACCGGGCCTGGTCTTCAAGACCCTGCCGATCCTGTTCAGTCAGATGCCCGGCGGTAACGTACTGGCAATCCTGTTTTTTCTGCTGCTGGTGATTGCCGCCCTTACCTCGGCCATCTCGCTTTTGGAGGTGGTGGTGGCCTATTTCTGTGATGAAAAAGAGTGGATCAGGTCCAAGGCAACCCTGCTGATGGGAGCGGCTGCGTTTTTGCTGGGCGTACCATCAGCCCTTTCCAGCGACCTGCTCAAGGACTGGCACCTGATCGGCGACCGAAACTTCCTTGATTCAGTCGATTTTCTGGCCACCAACTACCTGCTGCCCCTGGGTGGCCTGCTGACCGTGGTCTTTAGCGGCTGGTTTCTGTCCGGCACAGTGGTTCAAAGCGAATTTGAGGCGGGTGGCACCGGCAAACGGTTCCTTCAGCTCTGGCGTTTCCTGATCCGGTATGTCTCACCGGTGCTGGTGCTGCTGGTGCTACTCTACAAGGCAGGGCTGTTCTGACGGCACTGCTCAGCACTGCTCAAACCGCTTCACAAAGCTGCACCATTCACACTCCGGCTTGTTACAGCCAACCTGGAACTCTTTGGCCTGAATCTTTGCATACACCTCTTTAATCTGCTGTCTGACCTGTGCCACCTCATGGTCAGAGACCTCAAAACGGGCGCTTTTGTACTCGCCAGTATCCTTTTCCGGCTCAACAAACTCAAACCGGGCCGCAGACATAACCCAGCTACGGCGCGGTTCATGTTCCACCAAAATCCGGTAAAAAACCGCCTGACGCCAGTAATCACCACCCAGCCGGTCATCGTCAGCCGGTTCTTTTCCCTCAGCCAACGCCTTGGCCACCTTCTCAGGATCTGGCGGTTGCAGCTTCTTGCGGGCCTTAACCGGATTGCCGGTCTTGTAGTCCACCACCGTGACATGGTTGCCGGAAAACTCAAGCATATCCAGCTTGCCGTTCAGCGGGACACCATCCACCAGAATGTTACGGAAGGGATATTCCACCAGCGCATCCTGTTTCCAGCTGCGGTGATGGGCCTCATGGAAACCAGGCAGGATCGCCTCGCCGTACTCCAGCCTGCGCCGGAACTCTGCCGGGGTAAAGCCTGTCTCATGCTTCTGCATGAACCAGCGGAAGTCATCCACAAAGGTGGCAACCGTGGGGAAGCGTCGGGCCGGGTCGTTCTTCATCTTGCGGAAGACCTGCTCCAGAGCATGGTGGACCGCAGAACCAAAGGTAAGCGCCGCACTCATCGGGGCCGGTACCCGCAGCAGGGTGTTAAAGTAGAACGCCACCGGACAGCGCAAGTAGCTGTTCAGGTGGGTTACGCTTAACGAGTATTTCTGCAGCAGGCTGTCCACAAAGCTGTCATCAATAAAGGCGCTGGGCAGCCGGGCCGGAGCAGCCTGCAGTACGCTGCTGCCAAAGGCCAGCAGCTCTTCATCAGACAGCACCATCTGCTGCAGGTCAGCCACACCGCCTTCGGCCAACTCAGCCACAAAGCGGCTCTTTTCCAGTTCTTTTTCCTTATTATCCCGCTCCGGCCAGGAAATCGACACCTGTTTACGGGCTCTGGTCATGGCCACGTAAAACAGCCGCCGTGATTCCTCCTCTTCACTGCCTGCCGGACCGGACCAGACCGTGGGTGGCAGTTTATAGGTCCGGTTACGGGAGGTGCTGTCCCAGACACTGCGGGTGCAGCCCAGCATGAAGACATAATCAAACTGCAGACCTTTGGAGCCGTGGGCGGTCAGGAAATTGACCCCGGCACCGGTATAACTCAACTTTTCAACCGGCAGCGCAATCCCCTGTTGCTGCATATCGGCCAGCATGTCCAATAGATCCGACAACGACATGCTCACCTTGACGGTTTCTTCCCGCACAAAGTCAAACAGGGTGTTCAGCAGCTCAAGATGCCAGACCCGCTCATGGGCTGATAATGCCCGGGCCAGAATTCCCAGCCGGGTAATGACCTGGTGCAGCAGTTCCTGCAGGGTCATGGTGGCAGCATCCCGCAGCAGCTCTTCAATGGTCTCCCCGGCCCGACGCAGTTGCAGGTCATCGCTGGCCGGAAACAGGGACTGCTGCCCCTTTTCCATCCCTCTGACCGGCAACTGTTCCCGCCAGTAGCAGGGCTTCTTTTCAGTCCGTTGCCGGGCAACTTCAACTGACAGACGGGCCAGGGCCAGGGGGGGGACCTCAAACCAGGGCTCGTGCAGGATCTCAAACAGCAGCCGTTCACCGGAATGGGGACGTTCCAGCTCGGCAGCCAGGTAATGCAGGACAGTCAGAAGTTTGAGGATCAACGGTTCCTGCAGGATATCAGCCCGGCGCCGGGTCTGCACCGCCACCCCGCGACCCGTCAGAAAGCGGATAATCTCGTCTGACTGGCTGTGGTTGCGGTAGATCACGGCGATCTGCTCCGGCAGTACCCCCTGCTCCAGCAGCGCGGCAATCCGGTTGGCCACTGCCACCGTCTCGTGGGCTGTGGTGGCATACCCCACCAGCTCTGGTGGTTCAGGCAGCGTGGCCACCTCCGGGTTCATGGCACACAACTGTTTATCATTACTCAGGCGTTCCAGGTTACGGCTGATCAAACCGGCGGCGCCATCCAGAATCAGCTGGGATGAACGGTGGTTGTCAGTCAGGGTCACTGTGGTGAGCGAATCCTGATAACGGCCGGCAAAGCGGCGGATGTTCTCGACACTGGCCCCCTGAAAACGGAAGATGGATTGATCATCATCCCCCACCACAAACAGGTTGGGAGCATCCCAGTAGTCAGCCAGTTGCAGCAGCAGCTCCAACTGGGAACCACTGGTATCCTGAAACTCATCCACCAGCAGGTACAGGTAGCGTTCCTGATAGGTGGCCAGCAGATCGCTGTTCTGCTTGAAGGCGGCAATGCACCAGAGGATCATATCTGCAAAGTCGTAACGCCCCCGTTCCTGCAGCAAGCGCTGATAGTTATCAAAGCTCTGGGCTGCAGCCTTTACCTGCTCCAGCTTACGCAGCTCCTCCCGCAGTTTCCGCTCGTTCAGATCCCCCTTATTGTAAACCGTACCGTCCGGCCCTTTGGTCTGACGCTTATAGAGAAATTCAGGGCTGTCCGCCAGGGTGGCAACGTATTCATCCACCCGTTCTGCCAGCCATTGGCTGCTCCAGTCCTCTTTCTTCATAATTTCGTAGAGGGCCAGCAGACGATCAGCCTCAAAATGAAGGTCACCGGTGGAGCGGGTTAAGGGATGGTCATGGGGAAAGGCATCGATAATTTCCCGGACATAGCGGAACTGTTCCAGTTCAGAAATGGTGGTCAGGTTGCGCAGACCAAAATGATCAGCCTGTTCCTGGATTACCAGATTACAGAAGGCATGGAAGGTGAAGATATCAACCCGGTAGGCGTTGGGGCCGATGAACTGCAGCAGACGCGAGCGCATCGCCACCGTACCGGCATCGGTGTAGGTCAGGCAAAGGATATTCTCCGGCAGGGCATCGGTGGTCAGCAGAATATTGGCGATCCTGGCTGCCAGGATCTCGGTCTTGCCGGTGCCGGGACCGGCAATTACCAGCACCGGCCCTTCAACCGTATCCACCGCCGTGCGCTGGGCCTGGTTCAAGCGCTGATAGACCGCCTTAAAATCAGTTGTCAGTTTGTTCATGGAGTGCCTCATAGCCGGGAGTATAACCGAACATTGGCACAGGAAAAGCGAAAAGTGCCAGGGTCGAGGCATTGACCATTGCAGCGCTTAATGCTACTGATGAGCCCTGATGCTGTGCATCACCCACTTTACTCCTACAGGACCACCAACTGATGCTCCAACAAACCAGCCGCCTGCTGGCGGCTACCCTGGCCGTTATCAGCATTACTGTTACCCTTACCTGCGCTGGTTCTGCACCATCAACCAATGATCAGCTGCGCAACGCTGCCCGCCTCTTGAGCGAGAAACGCAATCAGGAGGCGCTGCAGGCGGCACTGGCAGCCCCTGCCGACGGCCCCCGCAACCTGCTGGCCGGTGAGGCGGCCCTGCGGTTGAAGCAGTATGATGAGGCGCTGCGCCTGCTGACCGCTGCTGAACAAGGCTACCCGCTGTTGGCTGACATTGCTGCCAGCCTGCGGGCTGATGTGCTGTTTGCCGCCAACCGTTTTCGTGAGGCAGCAGCCGCTTCCGTCCAGGCGGCACAGCGCACCCCCAATCCGGCCCTGCGCCGCAGGATGGAGAAGCTTGAGGCCGATGCGCTGTTTGAAGCCGGTGACCACAAGGCGGCGCTGAACGCCTACCGTCAGTTCATCAGCCGCCACAGCCTGGGTCGCGATCATGTCGATGCCCTGTTTAAATCTGCCCACTGCCAGGAATTGTCAGGTGAAACTGCTGCTGCGGTCCTGATCTACCGCACGATCCATCTGCGCTATCCAACGGCCCCGGCTGCCCCCCGTGCGCTGGAGCAACTGAAGGCGCTGGAAAAGAAGGGGCTGGCACAGGCAACCGCCTTTACCCCGGAAGAGCAGCTGCAGCGGGGAGAACTGCTGTTGGCCAATAACCGTGCAGCGGATGCGGCCTGGGCCTTTGCCGGTATTCCCCGCACCGGCCTGTCGGACGAGCTGTTGGCACGGATAGAGCTGAAATCAGGCCAGGCAGCCATCAAGCAGCGCAACTACACCCTGGCCGAACAGTTTCTGAAGCGGGCTGCCCCCAGCCGCATCCCTGACGTGCGCGATGAGGCCCGCCTGGCCCTGGCGCGTGTTGAGGAACGCCTGGGTCACTCTGACACCGCATTGGCCCGCCTGCTGACCCTGGCAGCGGAGCGGGGGCCGCTGGCCGACGATGCCCTGCTGGCGGCTGGGTTGATCCAGAAACATGGTGGCCGTTTCAGTGAGGCCGCCGTGCTGCTGCAACGGCTGGTCAAAGAGCACCCTGCATCTGATCTGGCCGCCCGCGCCGGATGGGAGCTTGCCTGGGGCCAGTACCTGGCCGGTCAGCTGGAGGCTGCAGAAGAGGCGATGAACCGCCTGCTTAAGGACAGTACCTACCGTGAGCGGGCCCTGTACTGGCATGCCCGGATCAATGAGCGCCAGAACAGGGGCGGCGTTGCCGCGAAAAACTACCAGCTGCTGCTGCAGGAGTATCCGTTCGGCTTTTACGCTGCCTGGTACCGCTCGCGCATCAATCAGCCGACAGGCTGGCCGGCACTGCCAGCGGCCCTTGCCGAGCCGCCGCTGCCGGAAGGGAGCCGACGGATACAGGCACTGGCCGGACTGGGGATGCTGGAGGAGGCCCGCAGCGAACTGGCCTCGTTCAAACCGGCCCGTCAGGACAGACAGACCATCGCCGGTCTGGCACGCCTGCAGCAACTGGCCGGTGATCTGCACGGTTCTATTGTCACCTTTCATCAAAATCGCCCGGCCACCATTGAGCCGGATAACCTGGCCTTCTGGGCCATCGGTTTTCCCCGGCCCTACACCGATCTGTTCAGCCGCTACAGCGCCACCTACCGGATATCTGATGCCTTGACCCTTGCTCTGGCCAAGGCCGAGAGCAGCTTCAGGGCCGATGTCAAGTCCCACGCCGGTGCCATCGGCCTGATGCAGCTGATGCCGGCCACAGCCCAGATGACCGCCGGGGTCAAAGGCAAGGCGTTCAACCCGCTTTCGCTGACCGATCCTGAGTTCAATATCAAACTGGGAACCAAGCATCTGCGGGAACTGCTGGACCAGTATCAAGAGAACACGGTCTACACCCTGGCGGCCTACAATGCCGGAGCCGGGGCGGTTAAACGCTGGCGCAACGCCTTTGGCCACCTGCCCCAGGACGAGTTCATCGAGAACATCCCCTTCCAGGAGACCCGTGATTACGTGAAGAAGATCATCGCGTATCTGCCGATGTACCGTGCGCTCTACAGCATCAAGTAGGAGTCTTTCATGACCAGAATAGCCCTGTTTGCCGTCTTCCTGCTGATCCTGACCACTGCCCTGCTGACTGCGGCCCCTGCAGAAGATATGCAGGCCTTGACTGAACGGATCAGCCGCCAGTTTTCCGCCAGGCAGCCCACCCAATGGGGTGAAAACGTGGCTGGCGTCCGTACCCGCCTGGCCACCACCGAAAAGGTGCTGGCCCTGACCCTTGATGCCTGCGGTTCTCCCAAAGGCAAGGGGGTTGATCAGCAGTTGGTCGATTTTCTGGTACAGCAGCAGATACCGGCAACCCTGTTTATGAATGCCCGCTGGATCGATGCCAACCCGCAACTGTTCAAGCAACTGGCCGATAATCCGTTGTTCGATATTGCCAACCACGGTATGTGGCACAAGCCGGCCTCAATCAACGGACGCAGCATCTACGGCATTGACGGAACCAAGGATGTGGCGGAGCTGGTACAGGAAATCGAGCTGAACGCCCGCAAGATTGAGGGGATGACCGGCAAGCGGACCCGCTGGTACCGCTCGGGCACCGCCTATTACGATGAGTATGCCGTGCAGATCTCGCAGGCCCTGGGGCATGAGGTAATCGGGTTCAGTGTGCTGGGGGATGCGGGGGCCACCTATACTGCAGAGCAGGTGCGGGCCGCCCTGCTGACTTCAAAGCCGGGGGATATCATCATTGCCCACATGAACCACCCCGGGGCAGGCACCGGTGCCGGGATCATGGCTGCCGTGCCGGAGCTGCAGAAAAAGGGGTTCCGGTTTGTCAAGCTGGGGGAATACCCGCTCAAGTAGCCTGCAGCGGATCAGGCGGCACCAGCCTCTCGCTCAATGAGCGGCAGGTCTCCGGAATCTTGTCCGCCGAAACCGGTTTGGAATAGTAGTAGCCTTGAATAAAGGTGCAGCCGATCTCCTGCAGGATGGCCAGTTGCTCGGCCGTCTCAACCCCCTCGGCCACGGTCTGCATCCGCAGGTTTTTGGCCAGATCCACCACCGAGCGGGCAATGGCCCGATCACCGCTGTCCTGGGCCAGGTCGCGTACAAACGAACGATCAATCTTGAGGATGGTAACCGGGAAACTCTTCAGATAACTGAGCGATGAGTACCCGGTGCCGAAGTCGTCAATGGAGATGCCGCACCCCAGGCTGCGCAGCCGTTCCAGCACCCGTACCACCTCGTTCGGGTTATCCACCAGGGCGCTCTCGGTCAGCTCCAGCTCCAGATGGGCCGGATCAATACCGGTTTCGGCAATAATGGCCGCAATCTGATCAACCAGTTCAGCTGATTTGAACTGCACCGCCGACAGGTTCACTGCCATGACCAGCGGTATCCCCTGTTGCAGCCAGGCCACCTGCTGACGGCAGGCGGTCCGCAGCACCCACTCGCCGATCGGAATGATCTGACGGTTTTCCTCTGCCAGCGGAATGAACCGCAGCGGTGAGACCAGACCAAATTCAGGGCTGTTCCATCGCAATAAGGCCTCCACACCAACCACCGCGCCTGATGCCGGTGCTACCTTGGGCTGGTAGTGCAGTTCCAGTTCGCTCCGTTCCAGGATGTAGCGTAACCCCTGATCCAGGGCGATCCGATCCTGCAGGCTCCGGTTCAGCTCTTCCGAAAAAAATCTGAAGGTGTTTTTACCCTGTTCCTTGGCATGGTACAGAGCCAAATCGGCATTTTTTTCCAGGGTCTTGCTGTCGGTACCGTCCTTGGGGAACAGCGCAATGCCGATGCTGGCAGAGACCAGCAACTCTCCCTCTTCAACCAGCACCGGCTTCTCAATGGCCCGCAGCAGTTTGTTGGCCACCGGCACCACATCCTCATCATGATGGATATCGTGCAGGATTACGGCAAACTCATCTCCGCCCAGGCGGCAGACCACATCATCATCCCGCAGCGCTGCCACCAGCCTGCGGGCCAGATTTCGCAGCAGACTGTCACCTGCCGGGTGGCCCAGGCTGTCGTTGACATGCTTGAAGCTGTCCAGATCGATATACAGGAGCGCCATGCCGGCGTCTTGCCGGCGGCTGCGCTTGAGCGCCTGTTCAAGGCGATCCTGCAGCATCCGCCGGTTGGGCAGATCGGTCAGCGGGTCAAAATAGGCCAGGTGCTGGATGGTGGCCTCAGCATTCTTGCGCTCGTTGATATCCTCCACATTGGCGATGAAATGAGTGATGACCCCTTTTTCGTTGCGCAGCGGGCTGATGGATGAAAACGACCAGTAGACCTCGCCGTTCTTGCGCCGGTTCAGCAGTTCGCCGTGCCACTCATTACCGCGCAGCAGCGTGGTCCAGAGCTCGTCAAACACCTCGCGGGGGGTTACTTCCGACTTGAGAATACTCGGCTTCTTGCCGATGGCCTCCGGGGCGGTGAACCCGGTAATCTGGGTAAACTTACGGTTTACATACTCGATGTTACCCTCAATATCAGTGATCAAAACGCCGTTGGCACTGTTTTCCACCCCCAGGGTCAGCTTGCGCAGATGGGCATCCACCAGTTCAGCCTCAAGCATCTGGCGGTGCAGGCGGCGCTGATAGACCAGCAGCACCAGCCCCGAAAACAGGCTGATGAGAATAAACGTGATGGTCTGGTAGCGGGCATGACTGCGCCAGTCTGCGGTGATGGCAGCCAGACTGCGACTTGCCAGTATCTGGAGCGGTTTATCCAACTGAAGATGCTCTGGTCGGAAGCTTCTGAACACCACCAGCCGTTCATCATTGGTGGCGTACAGATTTGCGCTGAAGATGCTCTCCAGGTTGCCGCTGTCGCGGTGTTTGCTGAAAAGCGTATCCGGTTTGTTGAGGTTCTTGCCGCTGACATCATCACGCTGCGGCGCCATGGCATACACCTGGCCATCACCGTGAACGATTGCCGTCAGCATATCGTCGCTGTAGT
The DNA here is from genome assembly GCA_002422265.1 of Geobacter sp. UBA6169. GTDB lineage: Bacteria > Desulfobacterota > Desulfuromonadia > Geobacterales > Pseudopelobacteraceae > Trichlorobacter. Next base: position 15,670 of record DIUB01000073.1, on the reverse strand, counting down.
TGACCGCTGCCAGAAAGGTCCTGAAGTAATCCGGATTGAGAGTAACGCTGATGACCCCGCCGAAGCTGCTGCCAGGCCCCTTGATCACCCGCACGAGATTCATGCCCCAGACATTCAGTCTGGTCTTGAACGGAGCCGTCAGAAACAGGCTGTTTTGGTGCTGATGCTTGCGGGCATGGAGAAAATAGTCCCGCTGGCTGAGGTCAACCCCTACCAGCTCCGGCAGATTGCTGAGCTGCACCCTGCCGTCGGCATCCAGCAGATTCAGAACCCGGAAGGCCGGCATTGCCTCCAGCAGTATGGCAATCCGCTTCTCCGGAACCAGCGCGCCCCACTCTGCGGTAGCGCGTCCATGCAGATCCTCGGAAAGCAGCCTGATGACCCGTTCAGCCGCCTCAAACTGGCCTTCCAGGTTCTTGGCCACCACGCGCGATTGGGTCAAGAGACGCTGCTGTTCTCCCTCCAGAAGATCCTGGTGCATCTTGTAGATGTTGTGGGTCACAGCGCCGCCGATCAGTATCAGCACCACTGTCAGCACCAGCCACTGCCGCATTATTTTTTTTGTGAACTCTTTGCGCATGCCGTTCCCGAACCTGCCACCCTGACCGTTTACTGTAGTATTGCTGCACCTCCAACCTGTATCGCGCTGCTATTGTGCATCAGAACGCACGAATGTCAACCAAATCAAGACCATTAAGGTCTTTTTAAGGGGCCGGTTCAAGACGATCCACGCCCCGCTGCCTCCCCTTACACAAGCGGGCCACCCGGATGGATGGCCCGCTTGTACAGCTTGTATAGGGACAAAACTTACTTCTTCGGTTCTTCCTGCTTCGGCTGTTTTGCAACCATAATGGCATCATTCAGCATTTTGACTGCTGCCTTTGAGGCTGTGATGGAGCCGGCCAGACTCTGGCGAGCCTGTTCGGGGTTGTGGAAGCCGTCGGAGTTCTCGGCAGTCCAGTACTCCCACAGTGCATGGGCCTCTTCATGCTTCAGGCGGGCCTGATCAAGCACGGTGGGAACAACACCTTCACGCTTGGCCACCGCAAAGGTATCAATCAGCTGCCCCAGCCAGTACTCGGCCTTACGCATCTTGCCCTTGGTGTAGTTGCGGATGGTCTCGATCATGAACTTGGCCTTGTCAGGCGTGTAATCCTTGTGGCAGCTGATGCAGGATTCTTTGACATGCTGAATAGGCTTGATGGCATTATGGCTGGTGTAGCCCTTGCCGCCTTTTTTGGCTTTTGCCTGCGGCATATGGCACTGGTGGCACTGTACACCGGCCTTATCGTGGGCCGAACCGGCATAGGTTTCAGCTTCCGGATGCTGGAACTTGATCAGGCGGGCACCGGTAACGGCATGCTTGAAGTCGAAGAAGTCAATTTTACGATAATGCTCCAGCGACTCCAGGGCATTCTTCAGCGGATAATAGTTGGTGCGCGGATCGGCAAAGGTTACCGGCTTGCCGTCGCTCTGCTGGGTACCGGGGTTGCAGACGTACTCGACATGGCACTGGGCGCACATCATACGGGAGTCGGCCTTCTCCATGATGCCGATCTTGCGGAAGCCGTCACGGAAGGAGATCACCTTCAGGTCGGTCTTGCCGTTCTTGGCAAAGATGTTCTTGGCCGGGTCCTTCTCAATCGCCTCAATCAGGGCATCACGAACGATCCGCGGCTGTGCGCCGTGGGGGTCGTGACAGTGGATACAGCCCATGGTGTAAGCGGCAAAATGTTTTTATAAATATGGAAACAAAATTTTTATAATTATTTAAAGCGGATAGACAAAAGGCGCAACTCTGGTGAGTAAGCGCCGTGTAGTCCCTTAGTGCTACCAATATATTGCCTCTATCATCGTCATAACTGACGTTTTACCCTGTCATAAATTCCTTTTCAATCTCTCATGTATTTGGCTGCTCATCAGTCCCGGTTTGCCGATTCCGGGAGACAGGGGAGAGTTTCCCCTGTTTCGCTTAATAGACAGGATTAGCAGCTGTTCCCGACAGCTGGGGTTTCTCCTGGCACCTTCTGCCCCTGACAAACCATATTGCACTGAACACCGCCGATACACGGGACAAGAGAACTACACCGTGAATCAGCCCCTGCATATCCCTATGGTTTGCCTATCTCGGGATATACAGGGCAACAGAATTTAACCAATCACAACAAGCCCCACCGCTTCCATTTCGCTTTTTATGGCCCTGGCTGCCCCGTCAAGGTCAAGCCCTTCGTAGGTGTACAGATAGCCGTCTTTAGTGGTCGGTGTGCAGGTTTTCAGATTGAAGGCCGGTATTTTAAAGGCGCGGCATTGCCACGAAAGAATGCCTTTGGTTGCAAAAGCAGGTTGTTTTTCTACCAGCTCCCCCAGAACGGCCACGCGTGCAAATTGTTTTGAGAGCATGTCCGAAAGCCGGATGTATTCGGCTGCTGCCAACTCTGTTTCTGCAAGCAGAAAATCACTGTGTGCCTGCTGCAGTTTGGTCTTTTTGTGGGCAAGCACCTTTTCAGCATCGGCAATTTTTCGCTCTATTCCTGACACAACAGCGGCGATCTGTTCGGCGGCCTTGTTCAATTCAGCAGCCCGCTTTTCTTCTTCAGCAATTTGTTTTTCAAGGGCGGGCAAGGCCGGTTTCTCTACCACTACACCCAACGAGATGTCAGCAAGCAGGTTTTCACGATTACGCCTCAAGTCAACAAGGGTGCTGTTTTCTGCCCTTGCCTGTTTGATTTCTTCCTGTTTTGACAGCAGTACCCTTTTAAGTTCGGTCAGCTGTTTTTCAATTTCAACAACATCGGCCTGCAAAGACAAGACGGCGGTTGCATCAGCCTTGATTTGCCCGGCATACATGGCGGCCTGTAGCTCTTCACGTTCAGCCTTCAGCGCTGTTTCCTGCCGGGCGCGTTCGAGTGCTTCGATGTGTCTTTGTTCAGCTTCTGCCTTCAGTGCGTTGTATTCAGCCCTGTTGCTGCCGGAAAGGTTTGATTCACTCCCTTTGCCGTATCCGGTCAAGTAGTTATCAGCCTGTTCTTTTGCCACCCTGTAAGCATGCTCAAGCTTATCTAACACGCTCATTGACAGGGTAGCGGTTATTTCGCTGATTCTGTTTTGCACTGCAAGCACCTTTTCAACATCATAATTTTCTGATTCTTTTGGCATTATTGCCCCCTTTACTGGCTTAATTTTGCAAGTTGTTCAATCTCATCCATAAACCGCCCCTTAACCCCTGCCGTTTTCATTTTTTCGTACAGATATTCAACCGGTCTTATTCCCATTTTATGGCAAACTTCAGCCTCTTCTGGTGTTAATTCAGATGCTTCAATATCCTTTTGCAACTGTTTCAGTTGTTGAGGGGTGATCTTCATAGCCTTTGCAATATCGGTCATCGCTCGATCATATAAAATCTGACTGTCAGGGTTAACGGTATTGAGTGCCTCCGTCTGTTCCCGGTTGAGTGCCTCAATAAATATATGGGGATTCATTCCCATAAGGCTGCATATTTTTTGTTGCTCTTGTGTCAGCATTGCTTCTTCCTTTCTGTAGTTTTTCTAATGCGTTGGTGCAACATCCGTTTTTTCCTTTCCACCAATCAGCTGCTTTACACTTTCCAGCTGCTCGGCTATTTTGTTGAGTGCGTCAAAAGCCTGTTGGTTGCCGGTTCTGTAGTCCTCTGCAATTTTCAAAATCGTGTATCGTGCGAGTGTCAAAGGGTGTTTTTTTCGTGTTATGCCCGGTGTTTTATCCCCTGTTTCCTGGCAGCGCTCCCTGACGATCAAGTACACGGCTTGACAGGTCAAGCCGTATCGGGCCGCGATTTCATCAACCTTGTGGCCTGCCTGGTATTGCTTCCAAATGTCACTTGCCCGCTCCCTGGCCTGGTAGTGTTGAACTGTCGGAAAATAGAGCGTTAACCCCCGATATTTACCAAACGACACAGAAACAAAGTCTGCAGCCATGGCGGCGGCCTCGTTGATTGGAATGCCGGTTGCTACCAGCATGCGGGCGGCCTCTATAGTGATGTCTGACAAAAACTGATTGCTGCTGTTTTTCAAGCCTGTGCCGTATTTGGCGGCCTTTAAAATATGATAAGCCCATACACTTGATATGCCGTTGTTACGGGCAAAATCAGCAACCGATCCACAGGCTTTATTGAATTTTGCGTGTAACTCAACTTGTTTTGCAGCAGCTTTTTTTGTTGTTTCTTTCGGAATGTAGAGTTGCCCGCCTCCGATCCTCTCAAGTATCCTCATAACAAAAGTTTTGGCCTGCTTTTCGGCTTCTGCCTGGCTTTCCCCCTGCCTGATTAACAGAGAGCTTGCTTCACTCAAGAGATAGCCAAACATTTTCGTTGCCCCCGGTTTTTTACCTGGTTTTTCTGTCACAGCCCCCCCTTTGCATGTATGGCCCGGTTGATTTCATACCCTGGTGACGTTCTCCAACCACAACCACAGCAGCGGTATACGTTATCATCCTTAATACCATCGTACCTTTCCAGGGCGTTTATCATGTATCCATGACAGCGAGTACACCGGCCAATATAGACAGGCACGCGGCGGGGTCTGGCGTCCATGGGATCATCCAAATAAATCCGTTCGCGTTGTTCTTGTTCTTGCCGGTCTGTTGTTTCATCAGGGAAATATTCAGACAACAGTTCGTCAAGTTCATCTTCAGTCAGGTCAAACCGGTCTTGACTGTCTGGATACTGCCAGTCACCTGAATTTTCAGAGGCCGGGGCAGCTTCTTCAACTTCATCCAGGGAGGCAAAAGGAAGTGGTGTTACAGCAACCGGTTCAGTCTGATTGAAGAGACCACGGCAACCGGTGCAGCGATTGTCGAGGCTTGATTGCTTTTGGTTTGCGGTGCAGGCGGCGGCGGTAATGGTGGCCCGCATGCGGATGCAATATCCGGCCTGATTAGCAGCAAGCCAGACAGCAACGGCATCAACAGACTGATTATGTGCAAGGGCAAGGTGCAAAACATTAAGCTTTCATAAGCGTTGAAATGCGGTATTCCAGGGCTTTTATCTCGTTGTCCTGGCGATCAATCCGATCAAAAAGCGCTTCCAAATCTGTTTTTAAAATGATGCTGATTCCTGCCTGTTCAAGATATTGAATCAAGCTGCTTGTCCGGTCGGTTGCGCTTTTCAGTGTGTCCAGTTGCATAATAAAATCCTTATATCTGGCGGGCTCATCGGTTCCCGGTTGCCAAGGCCAGGAAGACAGGCGCGGGGGAAAAGCCCCCGGCCTGTTTCGCCTTCAGTATGCTGTCCGTCTGATATCTGGCAGGGTCAACAAGCCTGCAATGGAGTTGTATTCGCTGATAGCAGCATCAAGCCGTGTGTTGATGTCGGCAACAGATTGAAGCTCCCCTACAGCGGCGGCGGTATCCAGGGCGCGGGCGGTCTCCTGGGGCGGTTCATCCCTGGGGAGCGCCTTGACAAACCCGGCTATCAGGGAGGGGATACCGGCGCAAAAGTCGATTGTTTTATAAATCCATCCCATGTAACTAACTCACTGTTTTCAGAACCGTGTTTAAACAGTCTTTAAATTTATTCAGGATTGATTTTTAATTGCAACCCTACATCTACCCATGTATTGCAGGTCAAAAACGGCTTACGCGGCCTTGTGCGGCGTTTGGGGTGTTTCCGGTTCTGCTGCACGTTTCAGCATGGCGTTCATGGCGTTGATTACCTTTCCGGCCATTTCAGCATCAAGAAAGCGGATGTCAGCAACCCCGGTGATTCGTTGGATGAACTTACGCAGGGCGCGGGCGCGGGGTGCGGCTTCAGGAATAATGCTGATATCCTGCCAAGTGGCTTCAATCTTTCTCAGCTGGGCAGCAGAGGCCATGCCGGGCCGGTTATCCAGGTTGTCAAAGCGTTTTGGCTGTTTGCCCGCAAACTCTTCAGCGGCTTTTTGCATCTTTGCCTGGTAGCGTTCGCGGTCTGTCTTCTGTGCCAGTTTTTCCAGTTCATCTATGAAGCTGATAGCTTGTGCAAGAGTAAGGTCTTTGCAGCTGGTAACGCTAAACCTGCTATCCAGGGCAGCGCGGTAGTTTTCATCACTGATCCCCAGGGCATGCAGAATGGTATGAATCCGCTTTACCTGGGCGGCGGTTATCGGCTTTTCTGCTTTGGTTTTGCGCTGTGTCTGTGCCATGTTTGCAACCTCCCTTTTTGTCTTTTGCTCCCCAGCGGCTGGCGTTCTGTATGATCTTGTTTCTTATTTTGACGGTTTGTTGAATCAGCGCGTTAGTCTGGTGCGGTCTCATGTCTACACCCGGCAGCCATTCAAGGCGATCCGGCAGGCCACGCGGGCGGCACGCCTGGCAGCACGGCGGCGGGCCATGCAGATTTGAAGAAAAGTCAGCACTTCAATGATCTTGTTCAGTGTTTTCATGGTTTGTTTCCCCTTTCAGATTTCTTGCGAAATGGCCTTGATCTTGTCGGCAAGGGTTAAGATGCAACTGCTTGCACCATACGGCACAGGGTAGACTTCTGTTTTATAGGCCCCGTTCTCTTCGAGTATCAGGTTGACGGCATCAGCCAAAAAAACAGCCATTGCATGGCAATCGTGAAGCCTGGCGCTTAAATCATGGCGGTTTATGCGTACTTCGTTCACTGTTTACCCCCCGTTGGTCAGAGTCGGCTGATTGTCAGGATCAAGTACAAACTCGGTCGGGTCGCAACCTGTAAGATTTTCACGGCGGCTTATGGTTGTTTTTTGGAACAATCCCGATCTGAAGTTATTCACAAAAACAATCAGCTCATCCTGTAAATCCCTTAACGAAGTTAGGGCGTTCAACATTGGGTGCTCGTTGCAGTTGATTTCTTTTGTTTCGCCCTGCTTGATAAGGCCCCCTTCAATCCTTGTTTTTTCAGCAAAGGCCATTATTTCAAGCATTTGTCTTGTATGCTCAATTTTACTTTTGCATCGGTCAAGCCCTGAAAAATCAAGTTCAAACTTTTCTTTTTTGATAGTCATTTGTCTTTTCTCCCTATTTCAATCATTGATCTGTTGAAGTTTCTGTAAATACCGGTGAATTGAACTCTTTGAGGGCGCTCTGCTTTTGCCAAACCGCTTAATCAGCAAAGAGTAAAGCTGTTTGATTGTGTAATAACGGTCTATTTGGTTGAGAAATTCAGCAAGTTCCGGGTCTCGATCAAAGCAGCTTCTTTGTCCTGCTCGCTGTCGAATTAAAAACGGGTTCACCTTCTCTTGTGTCATTTTCCCCGCCCCTTTCTGAGGTGAAGAGAAAGAAGCGATATTGAAGGGGTTGAATCCTTGCCAAACCGGTCAACAAGATGCTGCCACAACCCTTTGAGGGTTTCGTATTCACGCACTGTTGCCAAATATTCCCAAACCGGTTGAAAGGGGTCATTTTTCCGCTTTTTAACCGGAATAGCCCCGGCAATCCCATGAACAGCCCCGGCAAGATTGGTCTGGCCTGGCTCGGCAGCAATACAGCCAATGGCAGCGGCTAACAGCCTGATAGCTTCCGGACGGGGGACACCTGAAACGGCTTGCAGAATGTCGGCGGTGGTCATGCGTCCCCTCCTAGTTCTTTCCAGGCTGCTGAAATATAGTGATAGTTGATTGTCCCGCCGTTACCGGCGGCCATAATGGAAGCAAAATTGATAGTTTTGATAACAGCCCGCAAGGCCCCCGGCTTTTGGCTGATTTCGGTCAAGGCCTGGCGTTCTTCCTTGCCGGTTATACCGTAGGCATCAGCAAGCGCTGCCACGTCTCCAGCAGTTGGCATGGACAAACGTAACCGCTTACCAATCCGGCTAAATATCTGTGCAAAGGTTGCGGCCCGGCTTCCACCAGTCAGGCGGGCATACACCGACTCATTTCCGCACAACACCAGCCCGATTTCAGCCCGGTCGTAGATTGAGCGGACAGCCTCAACCGCTGAAATGCTCATGTGTTGGGCCTCGTCTATCACCAACAGCCCGCCGGTTCCTTCCATGCGGCTGCTCAACTCTCTTGACATCCTTGCAGCCCTGGCAGGCAGCTTGACCCCCATTGCCTCCCCTATTTCCTCAAGACAGGCGGCAACCCCGGCGGTGTCCGGTCTCATGGTGGCAATCCAGACGTTTGGTGAAACGGTTGCAAAGTGTTTCAGAGAAATGGTCTTGCCAACCCCGGCCCCCCCAAAAACAACAAGCAAGTCAGCCAATGCCTGGCTGATGTTCATTGCGGCCTGTATTCTTTCGCCTGTAGGGGTGGCAATATAGGCCCCTTTTTCAGGCATGGTCTTGACTGCCTCGCCCCGGCGCTTGCGGGCGGAAAGCCACTTTTCAAGCTTGTTTTCTAATTCAGCGTTATCGCCCTTATATTTGCCCTGTAACCACTGGTTAAGAGCTGCAGGCGACAGCCCCGCCTCTTTTGCAACTTTGCCCTGGGTAAGCGCAGATTCACTGATTGCAGCGATTACCCGCTGAAGCAGTTCCCCTGGTTGCGGCCCTTCAAGAACCGCTCTTGCAAGATGTTCCGGCATCTGGTATGCTCCCTTCATGTTTGTGGTTACTCCCCTGCTGGGGAGGTAAAAGGCCGGGTGGCACCCCGGCTTTTTGTTTTTCAAAGTGCTTTCTTGCGTTGCTGGCACAGAATAGCGGCCCCCTTCTGCCACAGTTCGTTTGCCTCTTCAGATGTCAATTCCCCCTGCTTTTCAGCCTCTTTAGCCTGCATAATCAATTCAGCAGCCGATTTGATAGGCACAACTTCAGCGGTTGTTATTTGAACGTCTTTGGGATGCTCCATCGGTTTTGCCTTGCTGGGTAGGTTGGTTGCTATCTGGGTAACTTTAGGGGATGGTTTTTCAGGTTCTGGCATTGAAAGCATGTATTGCTGTGCAGTTACTGCATTCATGCGGCCTTCAGCTTCAGAGGCAAGGCGAATGTGCTTCTTAAAGTGTCCTTTGGCCCTGGCGTGTTTGCGGGCGGCATCGGCATCATTGAAGCCGGCGCAAAGGACAGGTTCAGCATGACAGATTTCAACGCCGTCAATCCGTTCAACAAAGACACCGGAATGCAGGTTTGCCGGGTCAAAGCGCACTGTTACCTTTTTTCCCATATGCCTGATCAAGGCATCATCCCAATACTTGTTTGATCCGATATCAGACCGACCAGCCTTCAGGGTAATGCTGGCGTCCTGCTTGCTTACGGTCACAACCTCGGCAACACACATGCAGTATGTACGCTGTTTTTGGGTTGGTTTCTTTATGGTTGCCTGGGAATACAGTTCATTGAAGACCTGGTCAAAGCTCTTGCCCTGGACAGCATCACCACGCCGATCCGGGCGGGCGTTCATCTCGTTGACAAAGTTTTTGAAGAGCGCTTCCACTTCCGCTATTGGCACCGGGCGGGATTTGGTTCCACGCCCCTCAAATGCGGGAAGGTTTGCAAAGTCAAGATAACCGCCGATACCGTGAATCCGTTCAACCGGCTTGCTTTGGCCGTGGGCGGGAAGCGTGTATTTCAGCTTGATTCCCAGCATCGGCATAATGCCAAGCGGGTCATCATCCTTGACTTTAAAGCGGTAACGGTTGGGCAGCCCGCCGGATATTTGCTTGCTGGTGGCGGCCCTGGTGTTGTCCAGATAGGCGGTGTCAACCAGCCCCCATTCGGTTATCAGATCAAGCAGGGCAAGGCGCAATAGTTCACGGTTTTCAGATACGTCCATACGCCATGAAAGAATCTTTGAAGAGCGGATATCCTGCCAGGTCCAAACAATTGGCACGGCAATAATCCCGTCTCCAAAATCAGCCCATATCCCCAAAGAAAAGCCGTCTCCGTTCACCGCCTCCAGTACATCAAACATTTCCTTGGTGCGCTTCATGGAAGGATAGTGTTTTTCAACGGCATCCCAGCCGTAACGACGCTGCATGACAACCATTGGATCAAGCTTTTTCCTGATCCAGTTGCTGAAGTCGCGAACACTCGCAACAACCCAGCCCTTTTCAGCCGCTTTAGCCTCTAAACGACGGTAACAGGCAGCGATTGACGGCGGCTTGCCTCCCTTGCCACGTCTCAGGAAGTCAAGTTTGAAGTATTCCCATGCTTCAGGGGTACATTCGGCAGGGCCTCTGGTGCCTCCAATCCGCTGATTCATAAGTGCAAGTATGGTGTCATCAGCGGCAACGGAGGCGGCTTTCTTTATCCAGCCGTAAATGCTTTGCCAATGAAACCCGGTGTCGGCTGCTACCTGGTGTATGGCCTGCATTTTGTCCATGCCTTCAACATCAATAAGCTGTTGCACGGACTCGATAGCCGCCACACGCTTAAGGGCTTTCTGCTGCTGCTTTTCGTCTTTCTTGGCAGCTACAGCCCAAAGGTCTTTACGGTCATCCTGGTTAAGCGGCTCCTCTTCAGACCATTCTGGTTCAACAGCTTTTTCCTGCTGCTTTTTGATTTCGGCAAGCCTTGCGGCAAAGGCGGTGTTGCGTGCGTCCTGTTGGGCAAGTTTTTCAGCATTAAGGATTTTGTCTTTGATCTTCTTGCGGGCTTCAGCGTCTTTGGCGTCTGATTTGTAGAAGCGGATAGTATTAATGTCGAAAATACCACCGTAATTATCTGTGACAGACTGCCAATTGAATTCGCTCTTTTTTTTGTCTGTTTTTTGCCTACTGACACCCAAAAAATCGGCAATATCAGCAATTGGTAATATAAAGGGATTGTCAGCATTCGGCACCTCATCTTGAAAGTGCTTTGGCAGTGAAAGAAATTCTTTGGCTGAAAGTTTCATTTGTACGCTTTCAGCTCATCAATAAGGGCATCAAGTTGCTTCTTGTTCCAGGTCAATTCTTCAACCAGATAATCAATCCGTCTGGTAATCACAGCGGCATAATTCGTTATTTTCTGGATATCTGTTTGAGTGTGTCGAATTTTTTCCCCTTCGCCGGTCAATAGCCAGGCCGGGCTTATGTCCGGGCACGCCTGTAATATCCGGTTCAGATCATTAACATCCGGTGTTCTTTGGCCCCTTTCCCAGCGGCCAACCGTGTTGATATGCATACCTATCTTATTGGCAAAAGCATCTTGCCGAAGTTTTCCGCGTATAGCTTTAATCCGTGATCCGATAGTATTCATTTGCGACCCTCAAGTTCATAAAGCAGTGCAGCGTATTTATGCTTTTCTTTGTTCAGCTCATTAATAAATTCATCAAGTCGGCTCATGGTGGCCGTAATTGCATTAACAAGTAGCTCAATGTTTGCCGGTGGCGGCTGTAAGCTCGCTAACACCTTCAGTTTCGCTTCTTCGTTACGTGACGATGATTTATAAATTTTTATGTCTTCAAGGTTGTATTTGTTTCCTCCACCTTGGATACGTTCACCAGTCGGTTTCCACTTGTGACGCTTTGATGCTTTAAGACAATTAGAGGCCGATAGATTTAATGCGTTTGCAATTTCAGAGATTGTCACAATAATGGGGACTTTTATTTTCATTTGCGGCCCTCCAGTTCATAAAGCAGGGCAGCGTATTTATGCTTTTCCCGATCAAGCTCTTTTTTCTGTTCGTCCAGGGCTTGAATTTTTGCCCTGATCTTCTCGGGCGGCTCCACGGTGTAGACTCCTGAAGTGTCGCAGAGCACCAAAAGCGGCCCGTAATCTCCGGTTGCTTCACAAAAGGCCGGTAACAACTCGCAAGGGAATTTGTGCGGGTGGGCGGATGAGGTATAGTTGTAGATCATGGCGGCGGTCACTTCACATCCGCTCAGTTCAGTCATGTCATCAGCAATCTGTTCAACTGACTTGGGCGCATTCTTAATTGCAGCCTTGGTGGATGCTTCAAACCGTGACTTGGCACACATCCGGCCCGGCCTTAGTGCCTGGCGCTCTTCCTGATCCCGCTTGATGCTGTCAAAAAGTGAGAGTTGCGCCGGATCAGTGACTAAACGTTGTTTGGCCTTTGTCATTGCGCCCCCCTCTTTTTTCTTGTAGATTTACGTTTACCGGCAGGAACAACGACACTTTCGTTGCGGTAGCGTTCCGGCCATATCAGTTCCGGTGTGTATCCGATCTTGGCAGCAATAGCCTGTTCAATACGTTTGCTTTTTGGTTTGCGAACAGATTCATTGACAACTTGACGGCTGATTCCTAACTCACTGGCAATTGTAGAATATGAACTATGCTTAAGGCGCAACATAGCCATTACCCATATTCTGAGTTCATGTATTTTTGTTGGCGGTCTGATTAATTCCATAATTGCACCACACACCAAACTATTACCGTTTGGTTTTTTAGGTTTCCGTTTGGTTGACATGCCACCTTTATAATAACTGTATGGTTGTTGTCAACGTATTTTTTCGGTTACACTGTCACTTTTTTGCACACATGCGTTACTAAGACTATTTTCGCAGCTATTACAGAGTGTTGTGCCTGCTGTAACCCCCTTGGCAATAGGGTTACACCTTGTAGGCTTGGTTACTGTAACCCCTTAAAGAATATTTTGGTGTCCAAATGGGTATCTCTGAAAGAATTAAAAAGGTAAGAGCGGATAAATCGCAAGACACCTTCGCGCAAGAAATGGGAGTGTCAAAGATGACCGTTGGCAGATGGGAAAGAGGCGAACGTAAGCCCGATTATGACGATCTGAATCGGATATTAAAGGCTTACCCGGACATAAGCCCGGCCTGGCTGTTGACCGGTGAAGGGGAGATGAAGCGGAGGGAGGTAACAATCCCAACACTATCAGACAAAGAAAACATTGACAAACTACTAGGAGTATTAAGGAAGGTTTACAAAAAAGGTTTACATACTGGATATACTTTTAATCCTGAACTGGCTAAAGGCATTTTCAACGAAGAATACATACCAACAGAAGAAGAGTTACAGGATGATATAGATGAATGCCTGTCAATTGGCGATATAAGGCTGTTAGTTGAAGGCTTTAACCTGGCTGATGAAATACCAATAAAAAACGGTAGCGAAGTTGTAAAACTTAAATATTCTGAAATCGACATTTCATTTCTTGCTTATGTTATAAAGCTTGCAGAAGAAGCTATTAAAAGCATGAAAAGAATTGATAATGTTCGCATCAATACAGAAAAAAAGGCAGAATTAATTGCTGATTTATACTCTAGATATTCAGAGCCGATACAAAAAGACATAATACAAACTGTTAAGAGCTTTCATATAACCAAAAAAAAGGATTGATTCTATGGGTTTCTTCGACTTCCTGAAGGGTTCAACAGCAGCAACGCCGCCTGCAACCGGGCAAGGTGGCAGAATAGACCTGAATCGGCCAGAATATCGTAACGGGTGCGATAGAGTAGGTGACGGACTGCTACACCTTCAGCGGGCGCGTGAGGCGGTAAGCGGCGGCAATACAGACTATGCCCGTATATGCTACCTGAAGGCATCCGAAAGCTGGAAACAAGCCAACGAGACAGAAAGCGGCAAGTGGGCGCGTGAGCTGGAGGCGGTTAACAAGGAATATGCCGCCTTTGTCGAAACCGATCCGGCCTACAGAAACGGCCTTGCGGCCCTGCTGCCGATCATCCAGGGCAACCCCGGCATACTGCAAACCGATCTGTACAAAGCATGTCCAGGCATCGAACGTGAAACCGTCTCTTACATCCTCTATTTTGCTGCATCCAGCGGGGTTATTGAACGGACGAAAAAGGGGAGAACATACGAACTGCGGGCGGCACGGTGAAATTATAAATACACATTTCCTAAAAGCGGCAGTTTTGGTGATTTAAGGTGTTTTGCTGCAAAAACGGCCCGACAACGAATTTATAAACGAGCAACGGGCATAATCTGTATAACCTCCCATAATGAATATAGAATACCATGTAGTACCATGTGGATATTTATTGTCCCACTTGATTCTTATAATTATAACTCTATTCTTCCCCTAACAGCCCATGGAGTTGTGCACATCCTTGACCACATCGTTGACGTTAGAGCTGCGGCTGAACTTGGCGCGGGGATCCTTCTCGCCCAGATGCTTCCACTTCAGGATCAGGTCGGAGGACTTGCACTGGATACAGGTGGGATTGCCGGCCATGGCGGTCTCGGTCAGCTTGTAGCTCGCTCCTTTATCTTCCAGAACATCCCAGACCTTGCCGACCTTGTCGTAGTTTTTCCAGCCGCCCTTGAACTGGTAGCGACCGCCCTGGAACCGGTCAACCGCAAACTGGTCAATGGCCATATAGGCATGGGCGCGGGGTTCGGCATGTTCAAAGGTAAAGCCGTGGGGTGCCAGCAGCTTGTCCTGCATCGGCGAACGGCCGGTTGGTATACCCTTGTCCTTGCGAGCACCGGTCGGGTCATGATGAACATTAAAATAGCTGTCATGCTGGTTCTTGTGACAGGAGCCACAGACCGCCTGGTCGATCTTGGTGATCGGCTTGGTCGCTGCACTCGGGTTTGCCAGGTGCTCCTTGGTCTTTTCATGACAGACGGCACATGAGATTGAAGCGTGCTTTGAGTTCTCCTTTAACGCCTTTACCTCGGTGTGACAGGCGTAACAGGTCTCACGCCCGTCATTTGCCGCTTTGGCGGCAGGTTTCGCCTTGGGGGACGCCAGTGACGGTATCGCCATCAGTGCGCCGAGACCGATAACCGCTGCTGCTACTGCCAGTTTCTGTTTCAACATACGCATGCTCCTTTCGTGGTTGTTCCTCATGAATAACAGGTATTCATCCTTATAACAGATCTTTTTTTGTTTTCAATCCGATTGCCTTTGGCGTAACCGGACAGACATACAGGCAGCTGCCGCATCCGGTGCAGCGTGCCGGGTCAATCCTGATCCCTTCTCCCATAACAACGGTAATAGCTTGATTTTCACAGCGTTCAACACAACTGAAGCACCCACAGTTACGGGCCAGACAATGCTCATTGCGGGTAACGGCCACCATCGGCTGATCGCCGCAGGGTACCTCCTCAGACGGGAAATCCTGCAAAGCATCAAGCGGTGTTCGCATCAGCCCCGCTGCCTTTACCAGGGTGTCTCCTAATGAGAACAAGCCTTGGCGAAAAAATTCCTTGCGGGAGAGGTTCATTTCCTTGTCGCCTTTTTGCCCCCTTTCGCGGATGATTTCTTGGCATCACCAGGTACATGGCACTGGGTGCAGTTGAGCCGATCCGGATGGGGAGCCAGCTTCAGGCTGCCGACGTGACACTGGTTACATGAAGCACCATCGGCATCATCCTTAACAGCATGGGGGATGACCGGAGGATCTTTTTCGGCCCTGGCAGCATCTGCAGCCAAATTCGGTTCCGGCTGGTTATCTGCGGCATAAACCTGCAGCAGGAGAGCAGAGAAGGTCAAAAAACAGCACAAAGTCAGACTGTAGACAGTACGTTTCATCAGCGGCCTCCTTCAAGGGGGTCTGTTGTAGCAGAACGATAACCAATTGATACGGTCAAGGCCTTGGTTTGGCAGGCATCAATGCAGGCCATACAACGGGTACAGTCGCCTGCGGTAATTTGAGACTGGTGAACGTCAAGGCATGGGGTCAGCACCTCTTCAACCGGGCAGACATCACGGCAGGCGTTGCAGTCGGTGCAACGGTCGGCAACAAAACCGACCCGCAGCGGGCTGACTGCCCCCAGCAAACTATAGAAACCGCCCAGCGGGCAAAACGAACGGCACCAGACCCGCCGTGCCACCAGCTGTTCAATCAGCAGAATAGCAGCCACCAGCAGCAGCGGCAGCAGTGAA
>DIUB01000062.1 GCA_002422265.1 Geobacter sp. UBA6169 | reverse complement strand
TGAAATTATTCCGGACACTAATGGGAGTACGTATGAACATGCGGTATTTTGGAAAAAGCTGTGCAATGCTGATTGCCATCACATCAGCCGGCATGGTTGCAGGATGTGCGAACATGGAAGTGAACACCGGACGGGGCAATATTCCCGGCCACTACATCCGTTATGAGATGCAGGAGGCTGACCGCGCTGTTGAGACAGCCCGTCAGGCTGGTAAAGACAAGATTTGCCCTGCCGAGTTCAAGGCTGCCGAGGATGCAAAAAACAATGCTTATGACGTATTCAGATCCTGTCGTACTGAAGAGGGTGCTGCCCTTGCAAAGCAGGCCACACAAAAAGCAAACGCACTCTGTCCGCCACGGCCGGTTGCCGCTACCTTGACGATTACTCCGACCTCCATCAAGAGGGGTGAATCAGCACAACTGAGCTGGACCTCTGAAAATGCAGATGAATGCACCATTACACCATCCATTGGCAAAGTAGCGCCACAAGGGTCCATGATGGTAACCCCCGGCGATACCACCTCCTACAGCATCGTCTGCACCGGAACAGGCGGGAAGGCAGACAGCGCATCTAACATAGGCGTTACTATGCCAGCTCCACCTCCTCCTCCGGTAATCGTTCCTGAGCCTGTTGTTGAAGCTGCCCAGCCCAAGGCAGCCCCGGTAAAAACCTGTGATCCGATTGCTGTCAACGTGCAGTTCGACACCAACAAAGCGGTCATTAAACCCAAGTATCATGATGAATTGAAAAAAATTGCTGACTTCCTGAACGAATTCCCCAAAGCGACCGGCGTTATCGAGGGCCATACCGACAGTGTTGGCAGCAAAGCGGCTAACATCAAACTATCACAACGCCGTGCCGAAAGTGTGCGCAGTTATCTGATCGCGAACTTCAAGATAGCTCCGGAACGCCTGACTGCAAAAGGTTTTGGTCCTGAAAAACCGGTCGCGGACAACAAAACCGCAGCGGGCAAACAGAAGAACCGCCGTATTGAAGCGAGCTTTAATTGTGAAGGCAACTGAATCTGACCAGCAGGTTTGATCAAATGCCCCCTGGAATGCACATTCCAGGGGGCATTTTTTTGTACTGGAATCGCTGGTGGAAGAAGGTGACGAGTTTGTTTTACCCTGGAAGGCACGACCTACCGGATCACGGACCGTGATGAGGCACAAAAGACAGCAGAATCACACGGGTATATCCTGATCTACTGACCAGCCTGCATAATAACCGTGGTAATCAGCTGCAGTACCAGCGGGATGGTGATGATTCCCCCCAGAGTGCCCACCGCCACCATGGCAGCGGCCTGTTCCGGGCAGTTGTCGTACTTCAGGTTCAGCAGATAGGCCATGACCGGTCCCGGCATGGAGGCGTTCAGAATGATGACCGCCTCAGAGGTGCGCAGCCCTTGCCAGACCAATGGATCAAGGTCTGCACCCATTGGTGTCCAGCCGATCCAGCGCCATAGCAGTACCAGACCAAAGCCCAGCAGCGGCCCTACCAGCAGCCTGACCACCCCGCCTGCAATCCCCGCCTTAAGCGTTGCAAGCCTGATGTCACTCATCGAGTAGCCCAGATTGACGATCAAGAGTGGAATGGCACCATAGCCCAGTATGCCGGTCAGCTTGCCGACAAACAGCAAGAGCGGCTGCAGCGGTTCCGGCAGCGCCAGGGTAGCGGCAGCCACACCGGCCACCATGGCGTACAGGGCCGGTATCTTCAGAAACTGCTTCAGGTCGGTCTGGCCGCTGACCAGAAAGACACCGGCGCTGTACAGCACAAAGATATTGGCCATATGGAAGATGATTGATTTGGAAAGTCCCTCATTGCCGAACATGAGCAGGGCGATCGGCAATGAGATGTTACCGGTATTCATAAAGATGATCGGCAGGATAAAGCCGTTGGCCGCAACACCGGCTCGACGTTTGAGCAGCAGTGCCAGCGGCACCATCAACACGATCAGGGACAGGGCAGAGACGCAAAGCAGCGAAAATTCCTTTGGATCAAAGACCCGCTTGTGGATGGAAGAAAAGATAAGTGACGGTATCAGAAAGTAGTAGACCAGGTTGGAGACGCTCTTCAGATTCAGCTCTTTTCTGGTGTCAAACCGGCCCAGCCAGAAACCTGCCAGCGCTATGGCAAAGGAAGGGATAACAGCACTGATGATCAGAAAAGTCTGGCTTGCAAGCATCGGGCTTCCTTAGCTGCTGAAGAGATAACGGTTTATGGCCATAACGGTCAGAACGATCACAAACAGTGCATAAAGGCTTGATGCCAGCACCAGTGATGTGGTGCGCGGTGATAGCTCGCTGTCCGTCTTCGGCTGCTGCAGCAGAGAAACCGTGCAGGGGAGCGCGGCGGCCAACAGCAGGATCGCCTCAGTCGTTCGGAGGTCAAGATAGTGAAGTAGATCGTACCCCTTATCCAACGGAGCCAGGCCACTCAGGCGCAACACCGCAATGGCCAGTACCGCCAGCAGCGGCAACCAGAGCGCCCTGATCAGGGCAACCGGCGACCAGTAACTGCCTCCCTGCAGGCGCAGACAGCACAGTGCATACCCGTGGCTCATCAGCAGTACCGGCAGGGCACCAAGGGCCATCATACCGATCCCTTTTTCCACCAGCCAGAGCAGTTCATCTACCTGCTGCGGAAGATCTATCTCCAGTAAGGCCAGTAACAGAGCGATCAGTACTGCATGCAGGGTCGGAGTCTTGAGAAAGGCGCCAGGCTGTGCAGGCATGTCTGCACTCCACTTGCCAACCGTGTAGTAAAGCAGCAGGGCGGTCAAATGAAAAAAGGCGGCCTTGGTCAACCCCTGGCTGCCGAACAGCAGATAGGCCAGCGGCAGCAGCAGCGTAGCGCTACTGCTGAATAAAAGCGGCCCCCAGACTTCTGTCTTTTCTGCCGCATTGCGGGACAACCACCAGCGTGCCAGGGG
Source organism: Geobacter sp. UBA6169 (assembly GCA_002422265.1). GTDB lineage: Bacteria > Desulfobacterota > Desulfuromonadia > Geobacterales > Pseudopelobacteraceae > Trichlorobacter. The sequence continues at coordinate 18,176 of DIUB01000062.1, read as the reverse complement.
ATAACAGGCACTGCTGTACAGTAACGCAGCTCCCGCCATGATCAGAGCCTCTGACAAGGTGAGCGGTGTACGGTTCAGCGAGGCAAACACCAGACAGGGGATGAAGACCCGGCTGTTCAGCCGTTCCAGCGTGGCCTGCTGGTTCCCCCCTTCCCACTTGGCCATCAGGCTGCCGGCCAGCACAATCAGGGCTGCAATGGCCAGCAGGCGCAGGCCAAGCGGATAGGCAGCCAGGGCGCCGCTGCTGATGATGGCTGTAGTGCCCTGCATCGGCTACCGCACCACCGTAGCCACCGACAGCAGTTGCAGCGGGATGTTGATCCCCAGACGATCTGCAGTGGCAAGATGGATCAACAGAGAAAGGTGCGGCACGGTGCGCACCGGCAGAGTTGCCGGCGCCTGTCCCTGCAGAACCAGCAGCGCATTTTCAGCGGCCAGCTGCCCCAAGACACGGTAGTCGGGGCCCAGTGAGATCAAGGCACCGTTTTCACTGACCATCTCCGGAATAACCACGACACTGGGAATCCGGTGACGGTTGAGGACCGCAATGATCTGGTCGGCATTGGCCTTGACAAATGAATCGGAGGGGAAAATCACTGCATCGGGCCGCGCATCAATCACCTGCTTGAGTGTCGCGGCGATTCCATCCTTGCCGGTGATCGGAAACGCCAGGGTCTGGAAGCCGAACCGTCGCTCCTGTTGTCTGATATCGGCCAACTGGTAACGCGGGGCAGGATCGTGACTGGAATAAACAAAACCCAGTTTACGGATGGTCATGACGGTTCCCAGGGTGCGGAAGGCGCTTTCCATCGGTACCAGATTGGAGGCGCCGGTGGCCCTGCCACCGGGACGTGCCATCTCTGCCGCAATACCTGCCTCCACCGGACGCTGTACGATGTTGAAGATGACCGGCAGGGAGCTGTTCTGCCGTAACGCCTCCTGGGTTACGATGGTGCCGAAGGTATAGACCAGCCTGAAACGTTTGGGCTCCAGCCTGGCCAGTATCCGCTGCAATTCTTCCTTGTTCTGGTTGGCATTAAAAACGGTAATCACCGCCTCATAGTCGGGCGATGTCGCCAAACGTTCGCGAAAGCCCTTTTCCGCCTCGGTTTCACCGCGCCAGATCACCATGGCGATCTCGACCCGTTCTTTGGCCAGGGCAGCATCAGATAGTGCTAACTGGATAGCTGCTGTGCATATGAACAGACAGATGAATCGGTAAAAGAAAATCGCACGCGGCGACACGGAGACGCGGCACGTAAAAAGCAACCGTCTGAAAACAGAGGTGGTGATACGATGCCGGTGAGACCGCATTATACAAAAACCGGCTGGTTTGCTCCGCGAGCTTCGCGGCTCCGCGTGAGTAAGTACCGTATCCGTTGTGATCACGATGTTCTCCCCAGGTAACGGATGGCCAGCATCGTAATATCATCAGACTGCGGCGCGCCGTTGGCGAACTGCTGCACCTCTGTACGGATGGCTCGTATCATCTCTTCCGGCCGACCGGCGCCGGTTCGGGTGACACAATCCAGAAGGCGCTGGTCGCCGAATTCGTTCTTGTCCTGATCAACCGCTTCGTTGACACCATCAGTATACAGCAGAAAGAGATCCCCCGGCTGCAGGGTCAACTGTTCGGTCTGATAACTGATCCCCGGCATCGGCCCCAGCACAAAACCGGGGTTAAAACGACGACAGGCTGCCGCCTCACCCGGCTGAAGCAGCAACGGAGGCAGGTGTCCTGCATTGGCACAGGCCAACCGGCCGGTTGCCGTATCCAGCACAGCACAGAAAACCGTCACAAACATAGAGCTCTCATTATCCAGCGACAGGATGGCATTCACCCGCTCAAGCACCTGGGCAGGGTCGGCGTCCCGCAGCGCCTCACTTTTCAGCAGGGTCTTGGCCACCATCATGTAGAGGGCCGCCGGCACCCCTTTGTCGGAGACATCACCAATGATCAGGCAGATTCGCTGGTCATCCACAAAGAAAAAGTCATAGAAATCACCCCCCACCTCCTTGGCAGGATCCATCAGGGCAAACAGCTCAATATCGGTCCGATCCGGAAAGGGTGGAAAGATGCGGGGCAATAGTGAGGCCTGGATATCGGTGGCCAGTTTCAGTTCGCTCTGAATCCGTTCCTTGGCAGCAGTGGTCTCGGTCAGACTGCGGATGTGGGTTGCCAGATCAGCGGCCATCCGGTTGAAGGTCTCACCCAGCTGCTGAATCTCGTCGCCGGTCTTGATCTGCAGGCGATGCTCCAGGTTGCCGTTGCCGATGATCGCGGCCCCATCCTCCAGCTCCAGGATCGGTTCCGTGATCTTTTCAGCCATTCTGCGCGAGATTACGGTGATTCCGGCCAGAATCAGCAGAAAGACCCCGGTCAGCACCGCCAGCGAGAGACCGATATGGCGGTAGACCAGGGCCTGTGCCGCTTCAGCCTCGGCAACGATTGCCTGCTCAGTCGGGCGGATCGGGGCATAGACCGCCTCCACCGGCAGGGCGAACAACACCGACCAGCCGGTGGTGCTGATCGGGGCATAGGCCACAAAACTATCCTGCTTGTTCAGGATACCTCGCATGATGCCAGGGGTTCCGGAGGCCAGGTTCTTGTCCAGCTGCGGCATTGCCTGCTGATCGTCAAACGAGAAAAAGGTTCCGGTCTGTTTCTCTTTCCACTGGTCACTGTTGGTGTCAAGCCCCTCGCGGGCCAAAATGCGGCGATCCTGTGAGACCAGATAGGCCCTGCCCTGATTATTGATCCGCATCCTGATGATCCGGTCCTGGATGGTGGTCAGCGGCACATTCAGGCCGATCACCGCAACGGCCTTGCCGTTCTTCATGACCGGGGCAGAGCAGTTGACCCGCAGGTTACGGGCGATCACCCCCACATACGGCTCACTCCATCCCAGGGCACCGGTTTCCAGTGCCCGCTTGAACCAGTCCCGTGTACGGACGTCGTAGGCAGGATCGATGTTGGCCGACCAGGGAAAGCGGCGAAACAATCCTTGCGGTGTAGCCAGATTGCAATCGTTGATCACGGCATTGCTCTTTAAAACCGCGATCATGAAATCATCCATGGCAGATGAAAGCTGCAGTTCAGTTGCTATCGAGGCGGAGGAAACACCCCTGGGGATCTGCCAGACCGAGGCGGCGCCGGGTTCAGACGGCTGTTCATGGATGGAAAAAGAACGTTTGCGGGGGTAAATGCCGGGATGTTTCCAGAGTCGTTCGGCGATATTTATCAGCACCTTCAGGTCGTTTTCCACATCACGGAACTGCGTATCAATCAGGGCAGCCTGATCCACCGTGGCCTTCAGCAGCCCGTCCTGACTCAAGGTTTCCAGAGATCCCTTGCTGATCTTCAGCAGTTCCTGACTCAGCCCCACCGTCCCTTTGAGCGATGAACGGCCCAGGTTGTGCATGCTCCAGAGCGAGACCAGACCGAAACAAACCAGAGACAAGACCGCCGTACCCAGCAGGGCGTACAGTATGCGTGTGCGGATGGTTGCAGGACGAAAACGGGAGAAACTCATAAATAAACCCTTCTGTGTGTGTGAGAACTCACTCCGCACTGCAAGCCAGATCATCAAGCTCAACCTGCCTGACCTGCTCTGACAGCATGATTGGTGCGCCTTCATGCAGCTGCACCACCGCCCGCCCATTGTGAAGCATAACCGTGCCGCGCAGATGAGCTGTACCGCGCATACGGACCGTCTCTTCCTGCGGTATCGGTTTGCCGTACTGCAGGTCAGTTTTTCGCTCTTTTATTTTCCCCTGAGTGGTGACCACGCCCGGCTGAGGCGGCTGCCCCGACTGCACCGTAGTCTCCTCCCGCTGGAAGCTGACCTTGAACCCGGCCCCATCTCGTGCAGCATAACTATACCGAACAACACAGAGATACCCCTGCAGTCCGTTCAGTTCCTCCGGCCCACGCACCTGCAAGGTGCCGTTCAGACGGCAGCTGTTGGACGGTTCTCCGACAGCGCCGCAGCGCAGTGACGGCATCAGCGCCTGAAAACCGACCTGCTCCCGTTGCACAGCCGCAGCGCCGGCAGAGGGACCGTGCCAGATCAGGTCAGGGGCTGCCCATACCGGCCCCGCCGCCAGCAGCAGGGCGCTGCCTGCTGCTGCAGTAAACAATCGTATCCCCCACATAAGCCCTCCGGTAAACATGGTCCGCATCAATCCTGCTTCAGATCAGCCGGCCAGACGTTGCTTCAACGCCATGATCCGACGATACGATTGATCAATCCGCTGTTCCGTGATCCTGCCGCTGCGCACCAGCTCCAGCACATGGCTGATGGTGGTGGGGGTGATCTCCGGGTCATAGTTCAGATTGTTGGAGACCAGGATGATATCCACACCGGCCAGGATACTGCGCTCCACAATGGTCTTGTAGTCAAAAAACTGGGTCAGACCCTGCATCTGCAGGTCATCGGTCACCACCACACCGTCAAAACCCAGCTGTTGGCGCAGGATACCGTTGATAAAGGCCGGTGACAAGGTTGCCGGCAGAGTCGGGTCGATAGTAGTGTTGAATACATGGGCGGTCATCACCATCCGGGCACTGCCCTCACTGATCAGTCGTCGATACGGTTCCAATTCAATTGGTGACCAGGTATGGGTGACATCCACAAAACCGAGATGGGAATCAACGCTGGCACTGCCATGGCCGGGAAAATGCTTGAAACAGGTGGCCACGCGGTTCCGGTCATGGGTCTCCACAAAGATGCGGGCATGCCTGGTGACAACGTCCGGATCAGCGGAAAAACTCCGCTCCAGCGCGCCGATAGCCGGACTGGCCGGGTTGATGTTCAGGTCCACCACCGGCGCAAAGTTCATGTTCAGGCCGTTTTCAGCCAGGGTGGCGCCGATGCTGTCGGCATACAGGCGGGTAACGGCCGGATCGTTGAGGGTGCCCAGGTATTGAGCCGAGACCGTGGGCGGAAAACCGTAACTTTCTTTCAGGCGTACGATCTTGCCACCCTCCTGATCAACGGCAATAAAGAGCGGTGTCTGCGAGATGGCACGCAGTGATGCGGTCAGCCCCTGCAGCTGCGACGGCGAGACAATGTTGCGTCCATAGGTCTTGAGCAGGGCATCCCGGTCAAACAGGATCACACCGCCGATCCGGTAGTCCCTGATGTCACGGTAGATGTAGTTGCTCTTTTCCAGGGTCAGTCCACGGAAACCCACCATCAGCATCTGGGCAATCTTCTGCTCCAGCGGGACCTCTGCCGAAGAGCTGCCGCAACCGGCCAGCAGCCCGGGGAAGGTGGCGGCAGCACCGGCCAGCGCTGCCCCCTTCAGAAAGGTACGGCGACTGCAGTGGGACACCATCGTTCCCGGTGTCGTATCAACATGCTGATGACTCATAACAGTCCCCCTGTTCCTTGCACTCTTTTCTACGCGGTCACCGCTAGTGTCAGCACAAAGGTCTGGGCCGGAGATTCGGTTGTTTCCCATTGGCGTTTATACACCAGTCGCAGTGTTGTCAAACCGGGCTTTCCAGCCCTGAAGGTGAACCGGTAGCTGCCGCTTGACCCGATGGCCGAAGAGCTGCCAGGAAGATAGACTGCTTTCCCTTCCTCGGAGAGAACTTCTCCCGTCCCGCCGGCGACTGACCAGCTGTAGCCGGTACTCGCATTGACGCTGAGAGTGACGGTCAGCAGATCGCCAGTTTTCAGGCTGACAGCTGTGCCGGTATCAGCGGCTTTCAGGTGGCGGATAGCGGTGGCAACCGTTATCCCGCCGCTGGTGATGCGTTGTGCAGCCGTATCAGCAGGGGTCTGGTAAGGCGCCAATGCCTTATTTGATGTGGCATAGCCGACCCCTCCCCGTGCCAGATCGTACCGCTGAACCCCGGTAACCGGCTGTCCCTTGGACACCCCAAGGATAGCCTCATAGACCGCAACATCTACCCGCTTCAGGATCGAGGTGAGAATAACCTCCTTCACTGCAGCCAGCTGGGGGGCATTATACTGATCACTGTCGGTGCCGATGGCCCAGAGCCCGCGTTCCGATCCGCCGGCATCCTTAAGGGCCTGAAAAATGCCGGTATTGGAACCGCCGGCAGCAGCATAGATAACGTCGCACCGGCTACCGATCATGCTGCTTGCCGCCTGTGCAGCCAGGTCAGGCCTGTTCCAGACCGAAGCATCACTACCATTCCCCAGATAGCTGCTGTCTATCACGATATCAGGACGTACTGAGACGGCTCCCTGCCAATAGCCGGCCTCAAACGCCCTGAGCAGGGGAATGTCCATTCCGCCGATGAAGCCGATATGGCCGTTTTTCGAGGCGGTGGCTGCGATAACGCCGGCCAGATAGGAGCCCTGCTCGGAAGCAAAGACAACGCTGTCAATATTCTGTCCGTCCAGAGCCACATCAATGATCACAAAAGAAGTGCCGGGGAACTCTGCGGCAACTGTCGAAAGCACACTACTGAAACCGGTGCCGACGGCGATAACCGGGTTGTAGCCGGAGCGGGCCAGTTGCTGCAGCCGTACCCGGCGTTCGGCGTCAGTCTCGGTCCCTGTCGCCGGAAGTTCCAGAACCTCAACAGGGACTTCCTGCTGCGCCTTGGTAACACCTGCATAGGCCGCATCGTTAAATGCGCCATCTCCCCTGCCACCGCTGTCGTAGGCTAATCCAACCTTCACCGTCCTGCTGTCACCACTGCAGGCGATCAGTAACAGCAAAATACTACTGCATGCCAGGAACAGCATACTACGCTTGATCATACACAGAACCTCACATAAGTAAGCGGATATTGTCTCTGGTGAAACCGGCGATCTGATCTTTACCTGTGTATCTGCTGCTTCATTATCGCGGTTCCAGGGTTACGCTGATTTCAGGCGGGAGCTCAAACTCCCTGACCCTGAGCGACTTGTCCTGATAACCCTGCTTCTTAAAAAGCAGAATGATACTGGTATCGCTACTGTCATCGCGCCACTCCGGCATCATGGCCTCTACCGAACTGACAAGCGGTGTCGTGCCCAGCAGGTTACGGGCAAAATCGGTATGGCGATAGACCTGGGCGCCGGCAGGGATGCTGGAGATACTGATCACCCTGCCGGCACATCCGGCCAGCAGCAGACCGCAGCAGCATGCCATCAGCAGGAATCGTGTCATGGCGTGACTCCTTTTCCGGTTATTTTCAATCCGTTCATCCGGCCGTGACCCGGATTGCGGCCAGCCAGCAGAAATTGAACCAGCTGTGCACCGCCATACAGTACAGCACCTGATCGGTTCGTTCAAACAGTCTTCCCAACACCAGGGCCGGCAGCAGCACCAGCAACGCATGCATCCCCTGAAACGGCAGGTGTGCCAGCACAAAAACAACACCGACGATCCAGGTGGCCAGACTGAATGATATCAGACGCCTGCTGCTCCAGGCCTGTTGCTGCAGCCGCTGGTGCAGCACGCGCCTGAAGAACAGCTCCTCCCAGACCGGAGCTGCCACCAGCAGGTACCAGACAGGGACGGTCAGCGTCTGCGGCAGTAGTCTGCTCCACACACCGGCTGCTGCAACCAGAGGCGCTGCCAGTGCAACCAGCAGCACCTCCTGTCGGACGGTCATGCCTGTTGACGCTGCCTGCGACGCGGCACCAGCAGGTAAAGCAGCGGGAAGGCCAGCGTCAATACCAGCAGGAAGTCACGGGAATTACCATTGCCTGCGGTGCAGCCACCACCTCCGTCACCGGATGGGGATGCAAGCGCGGTCACGGCAAAGGTCTCTTCATCAATCCGCTGGAATGGTCCGGTGGCCTCATCAGGGGCAGCGGCCTTGCGCGGGTTGAAGAGGGTACCGCGATCGGAGGTAACGGCGTTGCCGTTGTTGTCGTCAGCCATCACCCGGAAGGTGTATTCACCCGGGGGCAGGTCGTTCAGGGCCACGGTGTAGACGCCGTCGTTGGGTCGAAGGTCGCCGTTCTTGCCGTCATCGGCCAGAGTGAGGCCGGTACGGATCTTCTTGCCGCCTTCATCGTAAATATCTGCCCGTACCCTGGCCTGCAGCACCGGACGCTCAAGCCTGAGGGAGACTTCAAGCAGATTTCCCGACACCGGACGCTGGACCACATCCAGCTGCAGCAGCAGGGTCGAGACCCCGGCAGCCAGCATGCCCAGATCATCGTTGACGGCGTCTTTGGCGGTCATCACCGCAGTCCAGGTGCCGTAACCTCCTGAATACATGTCCGGATCAATCATCCAGAGCCAGCCCCCGTTTTCAGCATCTGCCTCAAATACCACGCCGGTGGTGGCAGCGGTGACGATCTTTCCCGCCGGATCGACCAGACTGGGGGTCAGTTTGCCGGCCGTATCCGGCGTTGCTTCCATAATGATCATCGGCAGCGGGTCATGGGGGCCCACGGTAAAGCGCATCTCAAGACGCTGGCCATTCGCAAGACGGGGGGTTTCGACGCTGTTGAGTACCGCAAAACCATACCCATCGCTTTCATTGGCCGCCGTAAGCAGTTCAGTAGTCAGCTCACTGCCGGAATTGATGGTGCTGAAACTGCCGCCGGTCTCGCGGCTCAGCTGGCTTAAGTAGATCTGGTCACCGGTGGCTGATTCTGCAGCGGACTTGACCGGCTGCGGTGCAGAGCGAAACGCTGCCTTGGCTGCCGTGGTACCGGCCTGGGGTGCCAGAAAAAAGACCCTGGCTGCCACGTTCAGCTGCTTCAGCTCTTCGATCAGCGAAGCCGAGACCGTCGGATTAGCTGCGGTAATCAGGTACAGGTTAGTAACCTGATTCTGGGTCAGGGTCGAGCGATAGGCCCGTACCTGGACCAGCGCGGCAGAAAGGGCTGCCTCCAGCGACACCGCTGCAGCCTGCTGCACCTGGCCGGCCTGGGCAGCCAGCGTGCTGCGATTGGTTTCAGAAAGGATCGTCCGTGCCAGACCGGTGCTGCTGCCGCTCTGCACCTGCAGATACCCCCCTGCGTGCAGGTTACGGGCCAGATCAGCGGCCCCTGTGCTGGCCTCGGCCCAGCGGCTGGCCGGAATGGCGCTGTCCAGTAACACCAGATTCAGAACCGGCGCATCAACCCAGATAATGTTGAGGGCGGCATCATATCCCTGCAGAGTACCGGTTTGCGGTGCCTTCAGGTCGGCAGCACTGGTGAACCGCTTGCCGACAAAGGCCTCAAACTGTCTGCGCCCAAACTCCCGGGCATAGGCAGGATCGGTTGACGGAGCCGAGGTGAGGGTATCCCAGATCGATTTACCGTAGATCCGGTACTGGGCGGTATTCAGCTTACCGGCTGGCCCGGCGTAGCTGCCGCTGTGTGAGAACCAGTTTGGATAGCTCCCATGCTGGTTCATGATCGAAGGCTGTGTGCCGTCATCTTCAGCAGAGGGCATGTAGCTCTCACCGGCCTGGATCAGCTGCTGGATGGTCTTGCCATCTGCTTCACGGTATTCGTCAAGCAGGCCGTAGAGGTAATGTCCCATCTCGTGGGCCATTACCGGTCCCGGATAGTCGTCCGCTTCGGTCTTGCTCTCATAGACATACATGGTGATCTGCTGGTTGGGCACCTGCCAGGCAGCCACATTGGCTTCAGAACGTCCGGCCCGTGTGCCGACATAGCGTATATCAGCAGTCGTCCAGGCCTTGCGACTGGTGTGAATATAGATATTCCGCAAACGGTGCAGGCCGTTGGTCATGCCGTACAGCGAGGCGGCAAAACTGCGTACCGCTGCCTCGGTCTCGGCAACGGTCATACCGCGCGGGGTGACGCTCTGGTTCACCTTGGCCGGGTCCCAGTCCAGCGAGATGGTCAGGTCAATATCACTGACCCCGGTGGTACGGTTGTGCTGCAGCATGCTCAGCGGATGCAGCGCCGCCGTTACAGGCAGCACCGTACTGAACATCATCAGGAAAACACTGAAAAGGGCAATGATACGAATGTGTGTTCGGGTCTGCATGGCAGTCTCTCTTTCTGCATAACATTAAAGCACGACCTTGATCAGCCGTCATTTCTCAGGTTGTCGTTACGGTACAGACACAGATGCAGGCACCATCACAGTCCTTTACGGTGCCTGCCCAGGGCATCGGCTGCCAGCAGTGCCTGCAGCACCTTGTCCGGCGTCATGACACCTGCTTCATGGTGAATACTCTCAATCGGGGCACAGGCCTTTTCCGCCACCTGCAGCAATCTGCGGCGGTCGCAGTCCTGCACGCCAAGATCGGCCAGGGTGGTGGGCAATCCAACCTGTTCACAGAAGCCGTATACTGTGGCCGACTCCTCCGGCAGGGCATCGGTCAGCTGCAGCCCGGCCAGCACCCCAAAGGCCACTTTCTCGCCATGATAACAGCCGTGAGTCTCCGGCAGCGCGGTCAGGCCGTTGTGAATCGAGTGGGCCGCAGCCAGACCGCCGCTCTCAAAGCCGATGCCGGAGAGCAAGGTGTTGGCCTCCACAATCCTCTCCAGCGCCGGGGTAACGATCTGCTGTTCAGCGGCAATCTTTGCCGCCAGACCATAGTCAAGCAGGGTGTCATAACAGAGCCGGGCCAGTGCAAGCCCGGTTATGGTGGAAAGACCGCCACAGGCATTTGCCGACTGCGTGGCAACGCAGGAACGGGCCTCAAACCAGGTGGCCAGAGCATCCCCCATGCCGGACACCAGAAACCGTGGCGGGGCAGCCGCCATAATCGCCGTATCCACCAGCACGGCAGCAGGGTTTAATTTCTGGTAGTAGACCGATTCAAAGACCCCCTGCTCGGAATACAACACGGCACAGCCGCTGCAGGGGGCATCGGTGGAGGCGGTGGTGGGAACAATGATCACCGGGATACCGGCCCGGTCTGCGGCAATCTTGGCCGTATCTATGGCCTTGCCGCCCCCCATCCCCACCAGCACGTCCACCTGTCCGGCAGCAAGCACCGCTGCCAGCCGCTCCAGTTCGCTGGTGCAACACTCGCCTCCAAACCGCTCCACAGGCAGATCCACACCACTTGCCGGAAGAATCCGGTTCGAGGCGGTCCCGGCAGCAAGGATCATCCCCCGCGCACCGAACTGTGCTACCAGAGCTGGCAGCTCCTGCAGCGCGCCAGCCCCTTGCAGGTATTTACCGGGAAACATCGCCTTCTTCAGCATCTGATCACTCCTCTTCAATCAAGATTTCCCATTGGACACGAGATGTTGCCGCGATAGTTTACGAGCAGATTTCTGTCCGTTTGACAAAGCAATAGCCGTAGCCTATTGGTGAGGAAAAGGTTCAATGGTGGTAATTGCAACTCCGACTCAAACCGTGGCAATGCCGCACCTGAGACGCTCTTCAAAGCGCACCCTTACCACGGTTTGCTATACCCGGCAATCTTCCGTGCTTCCTTACCCAGATTCAGCAAAAAACTCCCCTGCGTGTCGATGTTTGTAAAATCAAGGAAAGGCAACAGCACCACTACCGTCAGGTTATCCTGGGGGTTGTAGGCTGACAGGCTCATATAACCCAGATGCGCCCCGGTATGCCCGTAGCCGATATCACTATAGCGACTGACTCCCAGGCCGTACTGCTTCTCCTCATTGCCCGGCGGTATGGTGATCATCCGAGTCACCTGATTTTTGTTGACCGGTCCGCTGCCGGACAGGAGCGTCCGGATCCATCTGGCCAGGTCAGCCGCTGTGGAGATGATGTTGCCCTCGGCAACGTTGGCGGACATATTGTCCTCAGTGGTTTCCCGGTAGCCGGATCCCTCATTGCTGAATCCCCTCATGAACGGTTGCGGAAGGGTGCGCTCGTTGGCAGACCAGGGGGCTGATGTTGAGCTGAGGCCGATCGGGGTAAAGAAGGTATCGGCAATAAATTGTCCGTAGCTCTGGCCTGTTATCCGCTCAATGATCACGGCCAGCAGCGTGTAACCGGTGTTACTGTAATGATAGCCCCCCTCCGGCGCCCAGTAAGAAAGCTGGTTCAGCGCATTTACCCCCACCAGCTCATCAAAGGTGAACTGATGATCCGGCTCGCCCAATGTCTTGATGATGTAATCGGTGTAATAGTGCCCCGCATAGAGGGCGTTGCTGGAGGCGGGGACCGGATCATTGGTGATGTCATACACACCGGCGCGGTGCGCCAGCAACTGCTTGATGGTGATCGAACTTTTGTACGGAATCTGATAGCCCGGCGAGGCCGGCAGATAGGGAATGCTTTTACCGGGAATCATTGCCGTCACATAATCATCGATCCTGAGCCGTCCCTGCTGGTCAAGCAGCATGATGGCCGCAGCAGTGAAGGTCTTGGTATTGCTGGCAATCCTGAAGTGAAATGTCTCATTGACCGGCGTTGAGAAACCGGCGGTGGCCACTGATCTCCCCTCTGGAGACTCGATGTACACCAGTGCGCCGGCACCTTCAGGCAGCTTGTTGGCTGTTTTGTAGGCGGCGTAGTTAGTGGTCAGCATCTCCTGCAGCTGCTGCTGAACCGTGTTGGGAGAGCTGTTGTCGCCACAGGCGACAAGCATGACCATGCAGAAGAGACTGAAAAGGGCGATGGTGAATCTTGTTTTCATGGAAGGTCTCCCTTTGGAAATAAACCTGAAAACGGCATTTACTCACGTAACGCCGCCACGAACGCAAAGAAAATCAAAATCTTACTTAAAATATGGCTTCACCTTTCGGGTGAGTGATCTAACCTTCATAAGTCTTTGTTTTTAAACGTTGTGTCGTTGCGCCGCTGCGTGCAACTGCTCTTTATAGGGTAAACGGTTGGTGTCAGACGATCAAGGCCAACGACGCTGCATGGTTTGACCGGGCAAGGTTGCTGCACTATTTCTGCAGCAATCTTGCCGTGTCGTACTCAAAGTGCTGGTAATCCAGCAGCCGTCCCCAGCTGCCACCCCAGTCAAAACCCCTGCTGGTAAAGGCCTGTACTGCCGGGGAAGCGGGCAGCAGGTAACCTGCCACCGGCAGGCTGCGGTCAACGTAGGCGACCCCGGCAGGGGGAAGCACCAGACAGTCAGCCGGCCGTTCCGTACAGAAGAGCAGGGCCGGCGAAGGGCCGCTATAGCCGCTGCGACCGAGGAACAGCCCTTTGTCTTCAATCCCGTCCCAGCCCATGGCCTTGAGCGGATCGTTCATAGGTGAGACGTAGGGGTTCTGCAACGGGTTGATAGTAATGGCACCGCCGTAGCTGTGCCTGGAATACTGTCCCGGCTTGCCGGTGATATCGCGACAGTTGAAGGCTGATGTGTTGTTGGCCGCCATGGAGCGGTCATCACTGCCGTCATACTGATCAATCAGCTCCATCCGCTCAATCGGGAACCGGGACCGGAAGAGATCGGCAAAGGCCTTCACCACTGGCAGGGCCAGTTTTTTATGCACCACCAGCTCACCAACCTTTGGCTGGCCGTCAAACCCCCAGTGGGTCAGCTTCAGATACTGCAGGTCACTGATCGGTACCGGGCAGCCCTCACGCCAGCTGTTTTTGAGCCGCATGGTGCTGCTGACCGACGCCGGTACGGCCAGGGCCATGCCAAAGAAGCCGTCAGCAGTCCGGTACTCAACGCTCCGCTCCTGCAGACCGGCCAGATCTGCCCTGATCTGCTGCTCAACCAGGCCGGGCTGTTCCACGTCAGGCGGCAAAAGGGGCAGACCGGTCACTGCTGCCAGATCCTGTCCGGTTCCCATCAGTATCTGCGGCGTTCTGGCAGGGTCAAGCCAGGCAAGTATCTTGATCAACTCTGTTTCATCAAGCGCCACACAGCCGGAGGTGGTGTAGCCTTCTTCCAGCCAGGCATGGACAAATATCCCGCTGCCAGCCCCCTTGACAACCGGATGGCGGTTGTACCCGACCACCAGGCCGTGGCGGTAGCGGTTGTCTGGCAGTCTCATAACCTCAAATGATGTTGCGGAGGTCTCACCACGCTTGACCCAGGTGTTGTAGTCGGGCGAGGTGACATCATCCACCCACAGGTCGTTCTCGGTTGCCTGTTGGTACGGCATCCTGCTGGTGATTGAGGCGGCATAGCCAAAGGCCGATTCCAGCGCAAACAAACCGGTGGGCACGCGACCATCCCCCTCGCGTTTTTCACCCGGTGGAGCAAAACCATTGCGGCCAATGATGCCCGGCAACGGTCCGACGCGCAGCTCCCAACCGCTTGAGGTCCGTTCCAGGGCATACACCTGTGCCATTGAGCTGTCCCGCGACGCAGCCACAGCCACCAGCAGTTGATCCCCGGTGATCACGGTACCGGCCAGCGAAGCACTGCCGGACGTTTGTGCCGCACAGCCGGTCAGCATCAGCACGGCCGTCAGCAAGAGGTTGATAACGAGAGAGTGTCTGCCGGTCATCAGCCTCGCCCTCATACTCCTCAAGGCAGGTACACGCCGGTACCGATGAAATAGTCGGTTCCCGGTATCGGCTCAACATACCCAAGCTTTGCAGATTCCTTGCGTGCGCCGGGCTTTACCCAGTAGAAATTGACAAAGCCGCCCCCTTTTTGAGCGGCTTCGCGCAAGTCACGGATAACATAGGTGCCTTTTACGTCCTGATAATTGTAGAGATTCTTCCCTTGCAGCTCTTTCTGAATGGCATGGGCAATGTTCAGGCATTTTGAATCGTACACATAAAAATAGCCGGACTTATCAGCATAAAAACGTATCGGCGCGACAAATGCCCGGATCAGCTCGATCCGTTCGTTTTCATTGTTCAGATTTGCAAGCGCTCCCCCCAGCCCGGTAGCCACCGCATGCACCATGGTTCTGGCAAGTTCCTTGTGCTGTTCAGTATGCGCGGCTGCCTTGGCCTTTGCACCCCCCGAAGCCTCAGCCATATCGGCGGCAACAAGGCACGCACACAAGGCACACAGCGTTATCATGCTCCACAGAATTTTCATGGCACCCTCTCCTTTCAGTATCAAATGGCCTTACATGCCCAGCGGCGTTTTTCCCCCACCCGGCGTAATGCTGAAACTGCCCGGTATAGTCGGGTTCAAGGTTACCAGGTAATTGCCGCAGGCCTCATTTACCGGGCTGAAGCCGTTTGTTTGTATCTTGCCCTGTGCATCGGTATATTTGCAGACTGCAGAAAGGGTGATACGGCTACAGTTTGGCGAACTGATCCTTACCTGCACTGTCTCACTCAACCTGGTAAATTTGTGCTGGATGTTATTCGGGATAGTTGCAGCAAGGCCAACAACCGAAGCATTCAGTGTGCAGGCAGCAGTGGAGGCAAACTGATTCTTCCAGGTGATGTAGTAGTCGGCTGCAGTTGCGGTTACAGCAGTTGCGGCAGCGTAAAAAACTACAGCGGTAACCATACGGGCGATGATCCGAAATGGTGTAGTCATGGCGTAAACTCCTCTCCGGTTTGTATTGTAGCTGCGTATCTATTCCGTTACCCGGTAGCCGCCAAAATCATTAATTGTTACCTTAAAGTTGCGATGGGGCAGCCAGGTACCCGGCACGGTGTACAGCTTGGTGATGTCGAATGTTTTGGTGAAATTGGCACATCCTCCCGTGGCGGGATTCACATAGATTCTGCCGACTGACAGCATATTGCTGATCTGCTTGACCCCTTTCTGCTCGGCGCAGAGGTATTCTGTCGTCAGGATACCCAGCGCGTAGAAATCAATCCTGAGCTTGACCGCGTACGGCCCCTTGCTGTTGTCCAGGGTCACGGTTCCTGCCTGGGCAGGGGTGGCACAGCAGCAGAGTACGGCAGCAATAGCAGCCAGCCCCCCGGCAAATCCTTTCATGTAGCGTTGCATGGCCTGTCTCCCCTCTGGTGTGTCATCTGAAATTGCAAACAGCATACAGAAACCAGTGCGTCAGCGACGATCTGCTCTCACCGGTACTCAATAACCAGCGGGTTACTTCCGCTGATATGTGCCATACCGCTGCTGCAGGGAATATCCCTGGTAGCGGTTTTTCCTCCGCAGGTTACCCGCAGCTTGATGGCCGCACAACCGGCAGAGGGGATATCCATGATCAGCGTCTTTCGGTAGGCCAGATCTGATCCATTGGTCTTTTCCGCAACGGGAGCCCCGTTGGAAGCGAGCGTTCTGACATTTACATAACTGCATGCGGATGCCGGAAAGGTGTCATTGTACCAGTTGATGGTGTAGACGGTTGGCGGAAGCAGGGTTGGGGCAGCCTGGGCACTGTTTGAAAAAGCGGTGGTCGCCAGTAGCGTTGTAGCAAGCAAGATGGTTGCAGGCTTCATACTGTTCTCCTTCTGGTCTGTTAAAGCTGTGTAGCTGTGCCACCTTAATAGCGTTACTTAAAGCAAAACCAGCCGGTGCTGGTGTCAAAGGCCTTGCCTGTGCTCTTAAACTCTGCCTGTACAGAAGCTGTTTTCAGGAAACCAATGAAAAGAAGGTTATCTATGCCAGTATGAATTTGCCACGTTTTTCCTCCTGTTCCGTTGCCGCATCCATTACCTATAAGCGCTGACATGCCGACACAGATACAGGTGGTGGCTGCTCCGGCCGGTGTGACGGACAGCAAAGCCGCAAGCAGCAGTGATCCGATAATGGTTTTTTTCATTTGCATGTTCCTCCGTTTTGAAACTGGTTGGGTTAACATCGTCTCTAATGGAATCAAAATAACCTACTTCGCGCTACGAACCGGCCAGACATAGTTCAGCTTGCTCTTGCTGCCACCGTACAGGCCGGGGACGCCTTCGGACATGACCATGACCCAGATATAGATGCCGTAGGTGCTGGATGACCAGTAGTTGCCACCCGGAAAGTTCTTGAAACGATGCCGGTCAGGAAAAATAATCCCCAACTCTTCCTTGGTGGGCAGGCGCCAGTCACCGGGCTTTGAGTTGTCGGTCAGGTCGCACTGACCACTTGCAAGGGACTGGGTCTTTGCAACAGCGCTGTCCCAGTTCATTTTTCCCCAGCAATTGGGATTCTTCAGCCAGACCAGACCAGCGAGGGTCACCGTGCCGTTCATGTTGTCACCGCACCAAGCTGCACCGGATACCGCCATCAGACTGCAAACCACCATCATGCCAATCGCCAGTTTTTTCATGCTATTCCTCTTGATGAGAGACGGTAAGGATACTTTGATTCAGCAGATTACATGCCAAAACAGTATGATCGCAATTTCAAGTCATTACATGTAGGTGGTCTGCCAATACGCCAACTGCTACCGCCAACTCCGGTGGCAAATCGAAGCACCTATTTCTCCGCACGCTCCAGGTCCTTTTCTGTATCCCGCAGAAAATCACAGGTCAGGTAATCAAAACTCATCGGCAGCCCCAGCTCCAGGGTGGTGAGAAACTGTACCCCCACGGTGATGCCGTTGGGACAGCACTCCAGCAGGTGTCCGCCGGTTTTCCGGTCGGCAGAGAGAAAATGCAGGTGCATGCCGGGGACACTCAGCGATCCCATGAACGGCGGGGTGTAAAAACCCACCAAGGTACCTTCGGTATCTGTGTATTCAAAGACCGGCTGGTCCTTTGCCACTTCGGCCAGGGGACGGTAGTTTTCCTGACGGGGTACGGAACGGACCTTGACACGGCTGAAACGGCCGTCAACCCGGATGGCGTAGAAGATGTTGGGGGAAGGGAGCAGGCTGCTCAGCCAGTCCAGAAAGCCGGGATANNTCTCGTTATCCAGCATCACCATCTCACCATCCAGATGATCAAAGGTGCCCAGCCCGAAATCACCGTGCTGCTTGATTTCTGCAAGAGGAATTTTTTGCTGATAGATCCCCTCCACCAGTGCGTTGACCGGTGAGCAGAAGTAGATCCGGTTGCTGCGGGGTTTTTTTAGTGCAGCTGCTGTCATACCCATCTCCTTTTCGCTGTTCAGCCCAGCTCAAAACTGGTGATGCCGTAGATCTGTGCAAGGGGCAACACCGGAGGCGCCCCCCGGTATATCCGCTCGGTTTCAAAGACCCTGGTCATGCCGTACCGCTCAGCAAGTGCAAGGGCTTCTTTGTTGCAGACCGGCAGATCGAGAAACACCGGGCTCCCTGTTGCGTGCGAGGCAAGCGACCGGTACAGCTCATCTGCAATTTCCGGCGTGTCTGCAAACAAGGGGCCGATCTTGAACCCCAGCCGACAGGGGCGCAGCAGCCCGTAACCGACCATCCGGCCCCCTGCCCTGACCATTCTGAAACAACCGCCCGGCTGGTTGATCCAGCTCTGCAGAAAGCTGCTGCGCGGCGCAGGAAAAAAGCGGCGGTCATATGCTTCAAGCTCGGCAAAAGAAAAATCACCCG
>DIUB01000022.1:5444-5634 GCA_002422265.1 Geobacter sp. UBA6169 | reverse complement strand
TCCATGAAGAAGTTCATGCCAATGGCAAAGAAGAAGGAGAGCCGTGGCGCGAACTGATCCACCTCCAGCCCCTTGGCCAGGGCCGCCTTGACGTACTCGATACCATCGGCCAGGGTAAAGGCCAGTTCCTGCACGTTGTTGGCCCCGGCCTCCTGGATGTGGTAGCCGCTGATGGAGATGGAGTTGAACT
>DIUB01000022.1:0-5422 GCA_002422265.1 Geobacter sp. UBA6169 | reverse complement strand
ACCATGAACTCCTTGAGGATGTCGTTCTGGATGGTGCCGGCCAGCTTGTCCTGGGAAACCCCCTGTTCTTCGGCAGCCACGATGTAGAGTGCCAGGATCGGTAACACCGCGCCGTTCATGGTCATGGAGACCGAGACATCACCCAGCGGGATATCCTTGAACAGCACCTCCATGTCCAGGATCGAATCGATGGCCACACCGGCCTTGCCGACATCGCCTACCACGCGGGGGTGATCGGAGTCATAACCACGGTGAGTTGCCAGGTCGAAGGCCACCGAGAGGCCTTGTTGACCGGCAGCCAGGTTACGCCGATAGAAGGCGTTGGACTCTTCTGCGGTGGAGAAACCGGCGTACTGTCGCACGGTCCAGGGGCGCCCGGCATACATGGTAGCCTTGGGCCCGCGCAGAAACGGCGCAAAGCCGGGCAGAGTATCGATATTTTCCAGCTTCTCCAGGTCAGCCAGGGTATAGAGCGGCTTGACCTGGATACCTTCAGGGGTATCCCAGTTCAGCGGCGCCGTGGTCTCTTTCTTGATCTCCTTGGCAGCCAGTTTTTCCCAATCCTGTACTGTTTTTTTATCAAATGTCGCCATGGTAATTACCTCGCTTGTATGCAGTAAAGGCTCCAGATAGCGATACCTGGAGCCTTATTTTTTCTGAAACACAGAGACACAGGGGGCACAGAGAACGTCAAAAGCGAACTTCTTAGGGGTACATCAAAAAAAGACTTTCAGATTTTGATGTTCACTCTATTTTGTTTTTTTGCTTTCATCGCGTTCTTTGTGCCTCTGTATTAAAAAATGTCCAGGCTACAGTACCTCTTTAACCAGCTTCAGCACCTCGGCATCAATCTGGTCCTGATGCCGTCCGGATGAGGCGTCTATCCGAACACCGCGCCAGCGGGGCAGTTCCTTCAGGTAAAATTCCCGCATTTGCTGGTAGTAGGACAAACCACCCTCATGGTGAATCTGCAACACCTCTTCAACCCGCTCAAACGCCTCTTCAGGCGGCACATCAAAGAAGATGGTCAGGTCTGGAAACACCTCATCACCAAACAGGAACCCGCGGGAGATCTTTTCAAGGTGGCGCAATACATCAAGGCTCTGGGTGGAACCGTTAACCCAGGCATTGGCCAGCGACGAGATACTGGACTGTTTGCAGAGAACAATCTTGTCAGCCTCAAGAGCTGGTCGTACGATCCCCTGAAAAATCTCGGTCCGCACGGCGCATTCAAAGATAAAGTCGGCCCGGGCGTCACGGCCAAAGGGCCAGTTGATCATGGAGGCGGCACCCAGCTCCTTGGCCCGACCGGAATCGGGGTTGGCGCACTCAACCACATCAATTTTCAGATCGGTCAGGGCCTTGTGCAGAGACACCAAGCCGCCTTTGACCTGCTGACCGGAGCCGCTGATCCCTTCCAGTACAATAAACTTTCCTTTTCTCATCTGTATCCTCCGTCTCCCGCCCATCGCCCGATTTGAACACAGGGCGGGGCAGGCACCATGTCATGGTAGTGTATGTTACAGGACCGACTTGAGATAGGCCAGGGTCTTTTCACGCTTGACCCGGTTGATCTCTTCCGGATCGATCTCGACAAACTTCTCATCCGGCGTAATCTTGAACAGCGGCTGACCTTTCTGGACAATACTGCCGTCACCGCTCTGGATGATGATCTTGTCAATAGTGCCGGAGAAAGTAGCCCGCACCGTGTTGAACATCTTCATCACCTCGATGATGTAGAGCGGCTGCCCCTTTTCAAAGTGCATCCCTTCCGACACAAACGAGGGCATGCCGGGTGCTTCCTGGCCATAGTACATCCCTCCGCAGATGGCAACCACCTCATCGGCCTTGGTTACCGGCGGCGGTACCAGCACCTTCTTCATCCGGTTCTGCAGGTCAACATCATGCAGGTGGGCCGGGATGGTAATTTCCAGATCATCCTCCACCTTGAACTCCCAGAATCCGATGGTGTCAGCGATCACAAACAGCATACCCAGCAGTTCCAGACCGGCTTCAAAACCGACATGGGCCGACTGTACCCGTGCCCACTCCTCGGCGGAGAATCCGCCTTGAGGCTTGTCCTTGGCCAGCAGGGCCTGCAGCTTGTCGTACTCATGCAGCCCCAGCTTGAGGCGCTCCGCCAGGGTGGTGTAGAAACGCAGCCCGGTCTGCAGCAGTTGATCATCATGCTCCCAGATCACCTCTGCAGCGGAGATGGCAGGATCCCACTGCATATTCAGATAGCGGTAGGTGTCGGCCAGGATCACAAACGGGTTGTCATGCCAGACCACCTTGCCTTTTTCGATACTGAAATTGGCACGGTTGATGGAAAGCCAGCCGGACAGCAGGTGCGGGTCTTCCAGTAGCCGATCCATGGGACGGGTCACCAGCAGCCCCTTGCGATCAAGGATGGCGGACATCTCTTTGCCCACCTTGGGGTCATCCGCAAACTGTTCTGCCATCCGCTTGGCATAGGCCTTCTTCATCTGGATAAAGGCAAAGACCGTGTCAAGCTTCTGGGCCTCTTCCTTGAGTTGACCGATCATGGTCAGGTACGGGACCACAAAACGGGTGGTGGGCTTGGCCATGACATTCTGGCCGACAAACCAGTTGGTCAGGCCGTACTGGAACTCCAGGTTGGTGGCCAGATCGGTGCCACGCAAGCTGGTGCAGCCCAGTACACGGGACATCTCACGGTATGATTCCAGGCGATCCTGGCCCTTGGTCAGGATCAGGGCGATATTGGAGTCATAGGCACCGGCCACGCGATAGCGCATGAACTGGTTGGTATCCGGATTGACCAGGCTGATCCCCTGGTCGTCACGGATTTCTCCTTCCACCGGCTTGGACCAGTAGCGGATCATACCGCCGGCATGGGGGGACAGGGAGGCGTCGGTGGCATTGAGACGGGCCTCAACACTGGCACCAAAGCGGGGGATCCGCTCCGGCTTGGGCAGCCGCTTTTTGTGGCGGGCCAAGAGCGCCATTGCCTCTACAAGAGATTCCACCACAAAGAAATCGTTCTTATCCTTGGGATTGGTGAATTTGAGGGAGTAGCAGAGCTCCGACACCCGGTGCTCCACCTGAATGCGGGTGTTGACCTCCATGAAATAGTAGCGGTCACGGTCCACGATACACTCGAAGGTGGAGGCGGAATCCAGACCGACGGCAACACCGAACTTGGCAGCATCCTCTTCCATCCGGGTCAGTACCTTCAGGTCAGACTCAAGGGCCTTTACTTCAGCCTTTTTACCGGCCTTCTTGGCCTGCTCGATGGCCAGCTTCAGACTCTCCTGGGTAACCGAGACCTCCAGTAGCTTCTGCTCATGCATCTGCAGCGAACAATCACGCCCTCCCATGGAGATACACCACTCGCCGTTGCCCAGCAGCTGGATCTCGTTGTGACGGGTCTGTTCAATGTTCAGCTCGACCAAGACGTTCTTGTTGTCACCCACGCCATTGGCCTTGACCTCGTTCAGCACCTCGCGTACCAGGGTCGGCGCCTCGGCAGCAGCCTCTTTGATCTGCTTATCGCTGGGGTTTTTGGCCGTCAGAAGCGAGGCTCCCAGGATCCGCTGACCTTTACCACCACCGCCGCCGATGGCCTTGAGGCGGATCCGGCTGCCCGGATATTCCTTGAACATCGCCTCTACTTCAACCTGTACCTGGGCGGACAGTTCCTCAATGGAGTAGAGGTCCAACCCCTTTTCGTAGGAGGCGTAGAGGATCTCATCGGCCAGGTCTTCAAGCGACAGCTTGGGATCCTTCAGCAGGGCGTCATCCAGCTTCAATCCCTCAGCCTTGGCCAGGGCCAGCAGTTTGTCACGGGTGGGGTGTTTCTTGACCAGGGTGCGTGCGGTTACATTGTTGATACCGGGGGTCACCGACACCCCCACCTGCAGGGCGGTGCGCTTGGCCTCGTCCTTCTTGCCGGCATCGGCCTGGGTTCGTGAGTTGGGGCCGATGAAGTTCAGACCGGCGTTCTCAATGGCGGCCACGAACTCCTCATCCTCGGCCATAAAGCCGTAACCGGCAAAAATTGAATCGTAGCCGTTGTCCTTGGCGATCTGAATGATCTGGCCGATCCGCTCAACCCGCTCTTCCTTGGAGGCACCGGTGTAATCAGGCACCCGGTGGACGTTATTGGGATTTTTGATCTGACGCAGCTCCGGCGAGAGGGCGTTAGGGTAAACAATGGAGTCCTTTTCGGACAGCAGAATGCCGACATGGGTCATCCCCATCTCGTCAAAAACATCCAGTGCCTCCTTACGGATCGGGCCGCGGCAGACGATCAGCGGCTTCAAGTCCTCACAGGCAAAGGAACGGACCCACTCGGAGCCGGATGTGCCGAGACGGCGGTCCCGGTGGATCAACGGGTTATTCATGTAGAGGTCATTGGTCTGGGTCATAGGTATCTATCTCCGCATCGTCAAGGTAAGATTTGGTTAGTGGAATTCGCGCTGCGGCCCCATCATCGGGCCCGGCTTGTAGTGCCTGAGCAGGAAGTTCATGTTCTCCCCCAGTACCTTGCGCAGATCGGTCGGCATGACTATGGAGGAGATGGAGCCCAGGGCCAGACCTTCCTTCGGGTTCATCAGTTCTTTTTCATAGCGCTGGTTCAGGGCGGCCTCCTGCGCTTTCAGCCACTCGGCAGCCTCTTTCTCGGCATCCTTTTTGGCAGCGGCACCGTCCATACCGGCCTGAGCACGCTCTTCTGCCCCCTTCTTGACCATCTCGGCGGCAGTACCGCGGATCTTGCGCAGCTCGTCCTTGTAGACGAACTCCTTGCCGGCCGGTCCCATAACCGCCAGACGGGTGGTGGGGAGGGCCAGCACCAGGTCGGCGCCGGTGGGGTAGTTGTTGTAGGAGGCATAGGCACCGCCGAAGGCATTACGCAGGATCAGCAGGATGCGCGGCGTACGGACATCCACGATGGAATCCAGCATGGAGCGTCCGGCCTGGACGATACCGCGTGACTCCTGTTCACGGCCCGGCAGGAAGCCGGTGGTGTCTTCCATAAAGATGATCGGAATGTTGTAGATGTTGCAGAAGCGGACAAAGCGGGCGATCTTGACTGCCGAATCACAGTCGATCTGGCCGGAGGCCACGGCCGAGTTGTTAGCCACAAAGCCGACCACATTGCCCCCCAGGCGGCCGAAGGCGGTGACCACTTCACGGGCCCGCTCCGGCTGCAACTCAAAATAATCACCGTGGTCGCAGATCTGCTGGATGATAATAGAGACATCAAACGGCGTATTGAAACCTGTGGGAGAGTTGAAGGCCTTCTTGAGCAGGGTGTTGATCTCCCAGGTTTTGCGGTCCAGAGGATCACTGGTCTCCTGGTAGGGAGCCATGGTGAAGTTGTTGTCCGGGATGTAGGAGAGCAGACGCACTGCCGTACGCAGGGCTGCCACTTCATCAC
>DIUB01000027.1:7728-8413 GCA_002422265.1 Geobacter sp. UBA6169 | reverse complement strand
TCGGCAGCGCCATGCCCGGTTCTATGCCGTGCTTCAGCAGATGGATCCCCTTCAGCAGTGCCGCGCCAAATACGATCGGCAGTGACAACAGAAACGAAAAGCGGGCCGCATCGCTGCGCACCAGTCCCAGCAGCAGAGCGGCGGTGATGGTGATGCCGGAGCGGGAGACCCCCGGTATCAGGGCCAGACACTGAAAGCAGCCGATCAGCATGGCACTGCCCAGGGTGAGGGAAGCCACATCATGCAGCTTTCTGCCGTAGCGATCAGCCAGCCCCAGGGCCAGGCCGAACAGGATCAGCATCAGGGCGATCATCAGCGGACTGCTGCGGAAGAGCGACTCAATCGGCCCTTCCAGGGTCTTGCCCACCAGGGCCGCCGGCACCGATGCCAGCACGATCATCCAGGGCAGGCGCAGTTGCCTGTCTTCACCTGCCTGCCAGATCCCCCCCAGCCCATCCTGCAAAAGGGCAACCACGTCATGCCGGAAGTAATAGAAGATAGCCAGAAAGGTGCCGAAGTGCAGGGCCACATCAAAGGTCAGGCCCGAATCGGCCCATCCCAGCAGTCGCGGTACCAGAATCAGGTGGCCGGAGCTGCTGATCGGCAACACCTCCGTCGCTCCCTGAATCAGCCCCAGCAGGGCAGCTTGTAACAGATCCATGATGGTTGGTTACTCCTTGGGTAA